>QKEI01000185.1 GCA_003251795.1 Candidatus Muproteobacteria bacterium | reverse complement strand
CCGGTGCATCTGGGCATCATCTTCCTCGCCAATATGGAGCTTGGCTACCTAACCCCTCCAGTCGGGTTAAACCTCTTCCTCGCCTCGTTTCGCTTCGAGCGGCCCTTGATGGAGATTTGGGTGGCATCGGTGCCGTTTTTTCTGCTTTTGCTCATCGCTGTGCTGATCATCACGTTTGTGCCGGCGCTCAGCGTCGGGGTCGTGGGGCTCGTGAGCCTGTGAATCAAGGGCGGAGAGGTTGGCCGGTGCATGTCTGGTACTACCTCGCGGGTTCCGCGCAACAGCCTGTCGGTGGTGCGGTCAGACCCTATCGAGAGCTCGATTTCGTTCCTAAATATCTATAGATCAATAACTTACACGAGTGAGCCGTCCTATGGGGTAATGGGCTCGTCGCGTGCTTTTCTACCGTTTGCCGTTCCCTCGCCTATTTTGATGGTCTACGCTTATTTGTACGCAGGCATCGAGCGATCCCGCTCGTCGGCCTGAGATTGCGGAGCATACCGAATCGGCGCAGGGTCCGAAGCTAGCGGCTCGTCTGGTGCGAGTCGAAGCTAATGAAATAAATAAACGGGGGAGCGACAAATACTGCGGTACCGGTTGGACCAAAGGTTCACCGGTGCGAGTGCGGGGTGCGCGCGGCGCAGACCGGTAACTAACGGGGGGTCATTACAGTGGCGTCAACAACAAGCCATAGCTTGACGAGCAATGTAGAGCTGCTCAAGGGCAAGGCCAGCAAGTACGCGTTCTATGGTGTCTTCATAGCGCTCGCCGCGATTCTTATCGCCACCTCGCTCGTAAGCTATTACACCACCGGCACCGTCACGCTTGCCGGAATCATTCAGGCGCAGAAGGACAACGGGGCGTTGTGGCTACTCGACCTGATGCCATTTTTCTTCGCCTTCTGGGGGCAGTACGTCAGCAATGTGATGGCGTATGAAGCAAGCGCTATGGTCATTGATCAGACTAGCGAGCTGCGCGCGCATACGACCATGCTCGAGCAGAAGACGATGCACGATGCTACCCACGACCACCTTACGGACCTGCCCAATCGCGTGCTGCTCCGCGATCGCCTTGAGCAGGCGCTTAACGTTGCACAGCACGATAAGAGTTTACTGGCGATACTGGTCATGGACCTGGATGGCTTCAAAGAGATCAACGACACGCTCGGGCATTACAATGGCGACCGCCTGCTGAAACAGGTCGCAGCGCGCTTGCAGGGCACAGTGCGGGATACCGACACGGTTGCTCGCTTGGGAGGCGATGAGTTTGCCATCCTGCTGCCGAAGATAGGTGGCATAAAGGAAGCCACGGACCTCGCGTACAACATCGCCAAGGGTCTGCAAGCCCCGTTCGGTCTGGACGGCCTCAAGTTAGACGTACGGGCGAGCATTGGCATCGCCGTCTTTCCGCAACATGGGCCGGATGCTGACACGCTGTTGCAGCGTGCGGACGTAGCCATGTACATGGCCAAGCAGCAGAAGAGCGGCTACCTCGTTTACGACCCCAAGCTCGACAAGCATAGCCCGCAAAAGCTGGTATTGATGGCGGAACTGCGTCACGCCATCGATGCGGATCAGCTCGTGCTGCACTACCAACCCAAGATCAATATTCAGACCGGTCAGGTTACCGAGGTGGAAGCGCTGGTGCGTTGGCAACATCCGCAATACGATCTTATGAGCCCCGACGAGTTCATCCCGGTGGCGGAACGCACCGGTTTAATCAAGCCCTTGACGCTTTGGGTACTCAAGCGCGCGCTACAGCAGCACGGCAGCTGGAAAAAGGCGGGACTGGACATAGGTGTGGCGGTCAACGTGTCGCAACATGGCTTACTCGATCTGGAGCTGCCGGACTTGATAGCAGGAATGCTTCCCAAGCACGGTTCCTCGCCAGACCGGCTAATCCTGGAGATTACCGAGACTGCAATCATGATGGACACGGACCGGGCCTTGGAGATCCTTACGAGATTGGCCGACATGGGGGTACGGTTGTCGATCGACGATTTTGGTACCGGCTACTCATCATTGTCCTATCTCAGCAAGCTGCCGGTGAAGGAGATCAAGATCGACAAGTCTTTCGTCATGGACATGATCGAGAATGACAAGCACGCGATGATCGTGCGTGCCACCATTGATCTCGCGCATAACCTCGGTCTCGACGTGATTGGCGAGGGTACGTGCAGCGCCGACATCCTGCAGCAGTTACAACGCCTGGGTTGCGATGCCGCGCAAGGTGATCACATCAGCAAGCCGATAGACGCTGCGGACTTCCAGGGCTGGTTGAAACGGTCGAACTGGAAGCCGAGACGGCAAACGGTCAGCGAGCACGAAGAACCCGTCAAACCGGTAGTCCCGGAGGTCCCGACCGCCCCGGCGACCCCAACAGTGCCGTCGCGGCCGGCCAAGAAAGCCGACAAGGAATCGATCGTTTCCACTATCAAGGAATTGGAAGACTATATCGGTCAGGTCGATTTGCCCGACGATCTCGACAAGAGCGGGCGCAAGCGCGCCGGTCGCTGATCGATCTTGTCGGCATCGCCAGCTGCTTTTCGCGCATTATTCCGCTTGCCGACATTCCACTGACGTTTTCTGCTTGCAGGTTATCGCAGTCCAGCCAGGCTCTGGGCAGTGGCCGCTACGTCGCGTCCGCTCGCTATCATCCTGGCGCCGAGATAGTCGTTGCTTGGTGCCTGTAACCCACTGAATTTAAAGCTAACATAGGTCGGCGGGCAGGTTCGCCGATCTGCAGCCAGGCTTCTGTGGCCGGATCGTTCTCATACACACCTGAGCTGGGCGCGACTGAAACTGTTTTTGGCATGTAAATTGAATGAGTTGCAGCAGGGCGTGGGTATCAGACACGCACGGGGTGCAACTTAAAGTGACATCAACAATCTTGTTGCTAGATGACCAAAAGGACAATCTGGTCATTCTGGAGAACGTGATCAAGCACATTGGCGACGGCCGGGCAATCAGCACGGTTAGCTTCACCTGTGCTCGGGAGGCGCTCGCCTGGTGCCGGCGTCACAAGCCTGTCTTGTGTTTGATTGATTACAAAATGCCGCATATGGACGGGCTGCAGTTCATATCGGCGGTGCGTGAGCTCCCTGGTTTTCACGGGGTTCCCATCGTCATGATTACGGGAGTTTGCGAGGGGGGCATGCGCGAATATGCACTGGCATGCGGCGCTACCGATTACTGGACCAAGCCGTTCGATCCTGAGGATGTGCGCCAACGACTCGACGCCATGATTGATCGAAACACCGGTGGCCCGACACGAGGCGAAGGTACCGACGTCGTTGCCGGCATAGTTTGAGACCTATTTGCCGCCAGACGCTTTCGCTTTCGTTGGCTCGCTCAGTGCGCGTGCAATACCCGGTAACTTCTCCGGCGGGTAGCGCCAGCGGTACCAGAAATACCCCAGCCGTTCATGCAATGCCATGCTGCTCCAGTACAGGCCTTTAGCAGAAGGTAGGTAACCGGTCAGCCTGCGCTCGCGCTCCGATAGCGTGTTGAAGCCTGTAGGAGCGGCGGTTACTTGCAATCCGGCCGCTTTAAAGGCCCACTCGGCACGCTGCATATGCCAGGCATGGGTGACCAGCATGACGTGCCTGATACCGCTGGCTTTCAGCAACTGCGCGGCGGAAACTGCATTTTCCATGGTATTGCGCGAGCGCGTCTCCACCCAGCGAGGAGTGATCCCGAAATCCCGCTGCAGCACCTCGCGCATGAGCTTTCCCTCTGGAATCTTTTCTCCGCTTACCGAGCCGCCGGCAACGAGGATTGGTAAACCGGTTTGCTGGTGCAGCCGCGCCGCATAGCGTAGCCGTTCCAGGGCAAAGCGGCTAACCGTGTCCGAACCGTACTCTGGCGCATCCGCGTAGCGGCCGGCGCCCAATACGACAATGGCCCCTGCTTGCTTCTTTGCCTCTTCCAGGGCGTCCACGTAAAGCGGTGACGCGCTGGCCTCGAGTGCGGACGTGAGCTCTCGGCTCGTGAGCGGCAGGCTCAAAGCGACAAGCGCGGCTACGCTTAGGCCGATGACGCATGTGCCCAACCACTTCCATTTTCTATAAATGAAAAAGCCCAAGATGGCAACCGCGATGATTGATCCCGGCGGCAAGAGAAATGACTCTATTATGGGTTGCCAGCTTTCCACGCGCGGTTGTTAAAGGCGCTCGGGCTCCGTAACCGATGTCGCTCAGGCAGACACACCAACACTCACTGTTGTATGTGATTGTTGGTATTCCAAGTTGCGCAACAAGTGGGGTAGGAAAAGTTGGTTTGTGCGCGCAACGTCGGCGTCAATTCCAAGGTCAAGCGTTCGCGTCACCTCCAGCCCTTTGTAACCACAGGGGTCAATCGAGGCGAACGGCCGCAAGTCCAGGTTCACGTTCAAGGCCAGGCCATGATAGCTGCGGCCGTTTCGTACTCTCAGTCCAAGCGCTGCCAACTTCTTATGGTGTACGTACACACCTGGGGCGCCTACGCGTCGCTCACCGGCGATACCGTGTTGAGCGAGCAGGTCGATCACCGCCTGCTCGAGACCGGAAACCAGCTGCCTTACTCCCCAGCTGCGACGACGCAGGTCGGCGAGCACATAGGCCACGATCTGGCCGGGACCGTGATAGGTCACATCGCCGCCGCGGTCGCTGTGAATCAACGGAATCCCGAGCGGGTTTGGCAACTCGCGCCCCTTACCCCTGAGCCCGACTGTGTATACGGGAGGGTGTTCCAATAACCAGATCTCGTCGATCGTAGAGGGATCTCGGCGGTCACAAAACCGCTGCATGGCGCGCCAGGCATCGATGTACTCGACATACCCGAGGTTGCGCACCAGCACTTCTTGCGTCATCAGTTGGTGCCCGCGGCCGCCTCACTCGGCCCGACCCTCGCGCACCGACTGCTTGTAACGCTCATAAAGGTCATACATCTGCTGATACATTGGTCCCGGCGTGCCTATTACCGCGATTCCGTTGATGCTGCCGACAGGCTTGATCTCATTCGTCGAGCTGGTGATCCAAACCTCGTGCGCCTGCGAAAGCTCGCCCTCCTTGACATTGCGCTCCTGCACGGCAATAGCATGTTTGTGAGCCAGCTCCAGGACCAAATCACGCGTGATACCAGGGAGGATGAATTGACCCTTGGGTGGCGTGATCAACACGCTATCTCGCACTAGGAAGATGTTGCTTGCCGCACCCTCGGTCACCAGGCCGTCGCGAATGAGTATCGCTTCGATCGCCCCTGCACGTTCCGCCTGCTCGCGTAGCATCACGGCCGCGAGCAATGATGTGGACTTGATGTCACATCGTAGCCAGCGTATATCGGCAGCGGTGATGACAGCCGCCCCCGACTGTTGTGTGTTTTTGGCAGCGAAAGCTTTCTTTTGCGTATAGGCGAAAACAGTCGGTTTAATGTTCTTGGGGAAGGCGTGGTTACGCGGCGCGACACCCCGCGTTACCTGGAGGTAAAGGCTCTGATCCCCCCCGCCGGCCTCGTCCACCAGCCGCTGTAGCGCCTGGCGCCATTGCTCGGCAGACAGCGGCGGTGCCAGATCGATGGCCGCCAGACTACCGTGCAGGCGTTGCAGGTGATGCGGCAGGCGAAACAGCCGTCCCCCGAAAACCGGGATGACCTCATAAACGCCGTCGCCGAAAATAAAACCACGGTCAAACGGCGAAATCATCGCCAATTCTGGCCTCAAGAACTCCCCGTTTAGGTAAACCGTGTTGACGCCAATGTCGCTCACGATTGCTTGATTGAGTGATGTAGTCATAAGGTCGGGCAATTTATCGCATTCTCACGATTTGGGAAAGCCTGCACTGGCTGAACTAGAGTCATGTGTGTGATGGATCATTCGACAACGATGTGGGCATCGGTCAATCCGTATTGCAATGCGCGCTCGATCAGCGCGTCACTGTCGGCCACGCTGGCAATGGGTCCGACCCGCACTCGATAGAAGCGCACATCCTCGCGCACCTCACTCTGGATGAAGACTGATCCGAAGCGAGCCTCGCTCAGACGCGAGCGCAGGCTTGCCGCATTTTGCCAGTTTCTGAAGGCACCAACTTGCATGTAGAGTTGCGGAAACTTGGCCGGGTTCGACGAGCGCAGGTCGCTATCGATTTCCTTGGTGCTGATGGGGATAGCGGCGTTTGTTTCGACGGTAAGCGCTTCGACCTCGACGACGCCGGTACCGGTGCTGACAATGCCGAGTTTGAGTGCGGCAGCATACGACAGGTCGATTATACGATTATGCAGAAACGGCCCGCGGTCGTTTACCCGCACGATCACGGCATGACCGTTTGCCAAATTCCTGACACGCACATAACTTGGCAGTGGCAGGGTTCTATGCGCTGCGGTCATGGCATACATGTCGTAGGGTTCGCCACTGGATGTGCGGTTGCCATGGAACTTCTTGCCGTACCACGAGGCGATGCCACGCTCACGATAATCTTTGGCCTCGCGTAGCGGATAATAAGTCTTGCCAAAGACGATATAGGGATCATTGCCGGAGTCACTCCGTGGCTCGGGGCGGGGTACCGGATCGGTGATGGTCGAGAGGTCAACTTTCGAACGTTTTGGGGGACCGTCGTTCTGGTAGTAACCGCCGCCACGCATGGTCCCGCAGCCGGCGAGCCATACAGAGACGATCAGGATCGGCAAGATTTTCCTGGTCATTCTTTTTGATCATACAGCCTGCGGATCCATTGGCTCAACTCGTACACAGCCATGGCATAGTTGCGACTGCGATTGTATCGCGTGATCACATAGAAATTGTTGTAGCCCACGTGGTAGACGGGACCCGCCTCTTCGTCGAGCCGAATCAGTGCCGCCGTTTGATCGATGTTGTTGTATTCCATCGGCAGGATGCCATATGTAATGAGATACTTGAGAGGCGTGATCGGCTGGTGGTCGATCTGCTGAATCCAATCGGCGAACTCCCCGTCGAGCTTTATGTCGGCGATAATAGGAGCGTCCCGTTGCCAGCCGTGCTGCTTGAAGTAATTGGCGACGCTGCCAATGGCATCGGCAGCACTGTCGACAATGTCGATGTGCTTATCGCCGTCGAAATCGACGGCGTAACGCCGATGACTACTGGGAATGAACTGCGGCACACCGATAGCTCCCGCGTAGGAGCCCCGTAGCATGAGCGGATCGACGCCTAGTTCGCGTGTCAGCAGCAAATATTCCTCCAGCTCGCGCTCAAAAAATGCGCTGCGGCGCGGGTACTCCAACATAAGTGTGGTCAATGCGTCTAATACCCGATGGCGTCCAAGGTTACGACCATACTGGGTCTCTATGCCGAGGATGGCGACGATAGTGGCTGGGTCGACACCGTACTCGAGTTTGGCACGCAGCAGCGTATTGGCATTCGCTCGCCAAAAACGCTGTCCACGAGCCGCACTCTGTTTGGTGACAAATAACTTACGGTAGCGATACCAAGGCAGCGCTTCCTTGGGCGCCCGTATGGCCGCGAGAATGTCATCACGGATGGCAGCCTGTGCAAACCAGCCATAGAGCTCCGTCTCGCTCATGCCGTGTTTGTTGGCCATCATCTGTACGAAGGTTTGGAGCGCTGGATACTCGCTGACATTGACGGCCAGACACTTGCCGGGTAGCGACAAGAAGATCAGCAGGGTGGCACAAAAGGGCAACCACAATCGCATTCCGAATTCCGAAGCTACGTCTGTACGATCTTGCGATGCGTTTGAATACTCATAAGGATACCGAAACCCGCCATTAGCGTGACCAGGGAGCTGCCACCGTAACTGACGATTGGTAGTGGCACGCCGACCACGGGTAGGATACCGGTGACCATGCCGATGTTGACAAAGAAGTAAAGGAAAAAGGTGAGTGTCAGGCTGCCGGCAAGTAGCCGTGCATAGGAATCCTGCGCGTTGAAGGCAATGGTGAGTCCGCGCAGCACTACGAATAGGTAGGCGGCGAACATAACAAATATACCTATTAGACCAAACTCCTCGGCGAACACGGCAAACACGAAGTCGGTCGAGCTTTCCGGAAGGTATTCGAGGTGGGTTTGGGTGCTGTTAAACCATCCCTTGCCGTACAAACCGCCGGAACCCACCGCGATCATTGACTGAATGATATGGTAGCCGGTGCCAAGCGGGTCAGCCTCCGGACTGAACAGCGTCAAGATGCGTTGCTTTTGGTAGTCATGCAGGTAAGCCCACGCCACAGGTACCGAAGCCGCGAACGTTCCCAGCATCAATGCCATCCAACGCCAATTAATGCCTGCGAGAAATAACACCATGACGCCAGAGGTCATCACCAGGATCGCTGTTCCCAAGTCAGGTTGGCGCGCGATGAGCACTGTCGGCACCAACATCAAAGTTACTGCTGTGGCGATCGCTGGCAGCCGCGGAGGTAAGGAGCGACGCGAGAAGTAGTAGGCAACTACCATGGGCACACCGATCTTCATGATCTCGGAGGGCTGAAAGTTGAGCACGCCCAAATTCAGCCAGCGCTGCGCGCCTTTGCCGGTGGCACCGATGATCATGACGATGATCAGCAACACTAGGCCGACGGCGTATATGTAGGGTGACCAGCGCGCGAGTTGCGTCGGTGGAATCTGCGCGATGGCGAGCATGATGCCGAAGCCCACCATCAGGCGCAGACCCTGCCCCAGGGCAACTCTGGCTTCGCCGGCGCTGGCGCTGTAAAGCACGACGATGCTTAAGACCGCGAGAATCAGGAGCCCGGCCATGAATGGCTTATCGAGATGCAGGCGCTCCAGGACCGTCATAGTTACTAGGTTAGGTCACAAGCCTTGAAAGGCAAAGGCGGCATCAGCGGCTAGCTTGCTGCATGGTTTGTTTCGGCGGTGGCGGTTTGCTCCCGTCCGATCCCAGCAAATACTCATCCATCACCTTCCTGGCGATCGGCGCCGCCGCCGAGCTGCCGTGACCACCGTTTTCAACCACTACGGCCACGGCTATCTTCGGATCATCAGCGGGCGCGAAGGCGATAAACAGGGCGTGATCGCGCAGTCGCTCCGGTGTTTGCGACTCATCATACTGTTCGCCCTGTGCCACCGCGCTCACCTGCGCGGTGCCCGTCTTGCCGGCGATCTTGTAGGGTGCATTCCAGCCGATACCGCGTGCGGTGCCATGTTCACCATGAGCGACGTCGATCATCCCGGTGCGCACGATATCCCAACCGGCTGTGCGTTTGACTACGACGTGACGCACGGTTTCGGCCACGGTCGGTTGCAGCGCCCCGGTTCTCGGGTCTTCGACGGCACGCAGCAAGCGGGGTCTTAAGCGTGTGCCGCGGTTCGCCAGCACGCTGACGGCGGTGGCCAACTGTAGCGGCGTGACCAGGATTGGACCTTGGCCGATGCCGGTGACGACCGTCTCGCCCGGGTACCATGGCTCGCCACGTGCCTGCTTCCATTCCGGCGAGGGCAGCAGACCAGGCGATTCGCCCATGATATCGATGCCGGTCGGGGTGCCGAAACCCAGCCTTGCGAGAAAATCCTTGATGTGGTTGATGCCAAGCGTAAGGGCGAGACGATAGAAATAAACGTCGCACGATTGCACGATGGCGCTGTGCAGATTCACCTCCCCGTGCCCAGATTTTTTCCAATCACGAAACCGACGCGCCGAACCCGGCAGCCGAAAATACCCGTTGCAAAAGACGCTTTCTTCGGGATTGAAGCCATCCAGCTCGAGGGCCGCCAGCGCGAGAAATGGTTTGATCGTTGAGCCCGGAGCATATTGCCCGTTCAGCGCACGGTTGATTAGCGGCTTGTCCGGGTCTTCGATGAGCAGGCGATAGGACTCCGGGTCGATACCATTAACAAAAGGATTGGGGTCGTAGACCGGCGTGCTAACAAGTGCCAGCACCTCACCATTGTTTGGGTCCATGGCGACAACAGCGCCGCGACGCCCCTTGAGCGCCGTCTCGGCAGTGGCCTGTAACTTCGCGTCCACATTCAGATAGAGATTTTGGCCAGCCTTAGGAGCGATGCGCTCGATTACCCGAAGCGCCCGACCGTGGGCATTGGCTTCTACCTTCTCGATGCCGACGTCGCCCAGCAGCTGTTGCTCGTAACTCTGCTCGACGCCGAGTTTGCCGATGTGTTCGGTACCGCGGTAGGCCGAGCGGTCGACCCCCGAATATTCTTGCTCGTCGATGCGACCGACATAGCCAACGGCATGCACACCCAGACCACCCAGCGGATAGTGGCGTTGCAGTCGCGCGTGTAGCTCGACACCATCTAAATGTGGGCGGTTGACAGCAATGCGCGCCGCCTCTTCATTGCTGAGATACGTGCGCAATGTGAGGCTCTCAAAGCGCGGTCGCCTGCGGAGCTGGCGTGTGAAGTTGCGCAGATCGCGCGGTTGCAGCTCGACAATCTCTCCCAGCTGATGCAACAACGCGTTCATGTTGTCGATTTGCTCCGGTACCAGCTCAAGCGTGTAAACCGGCCTATTCTCCGCCAGCACGACGCCGTTACGATCCAGGATCTGACCGCGAACCGGCGGTATAGGCCTTGGGTGAATGCGGTTTTCCTGCGACAGGGTGGCGTAATGACGATGATTGATAATTTGCAGATAAACCAGCCTGGCAAAAAGCGCCAGCGTCAGTATCGCCACGACCACGACCGTCATCGAAAGCCGTGAGTTAAACAACCGGCTCTCGCGAAAATAATCCTTAAGTGGGATGTCGAGCATGGTTCAACTCAATTGCACACGGCGTCGTACGTCTCTCAGGATAATGAAGACCAAAGGCCAAATTACCATGCCGACCATGCTCGAGGTGAGGCTCGGCCACAACGTGGGCGCCTCGCCAAGCACGCCCTTGATCCACAGCACCAGGATCTGGTTGATCATTAGCAGAATTAACACGGTTGCAGCTTGCTGCCAGCGCGGGAACATGCGCATCTGTAGGTGCAAGCGGTGGGCGATATAGGCGACGACCGCCATCGCCAGGGCATGTTGACCGAGCACTGAGCCATAGAGTACATCCAGTATCAAACCCACAAGCCAGCCTATGCCTACGCCAACACGACCCGGCGTGGCCATGCACCAGTAGATCAGCACCAACGCCACCCAATCCGGCCGAAAACGCTCGGCCCACTCCGGTCCCGGCAGCATCGATAGCAGCAGTGCCACCACGAAGGTCGTGGCGACAATCAGGCCACCATGTGTCGAGCCAGTCCGGTTCATTTCGCCAGCGACCCTGCCATCTTGCGTTCATCTGGCCAGATCAGCAGCACTTCTTTGCCGTAATTGAGGCGCGCCGTGGGTTTGGCACTGATCTCGAGGAAGGCTTCATTGGGATCCTTGCTGATCCGCACTACCTCCGCCACCGGGTAGCCCGGTGGAAAGCGCCCGCCCATGCCGGAACTAACGAGCAGGTCACCTTCTTTGATATCGGCGGAGGGTGTCAGGAACGGGATGTTAACGCGATCTGGTGCACCGCTGCCGAACACCACCGCGCGCAGACCGTTGCGGTTGACGATAACGGGGATAGCGTGACCCGGGTCGGTAATCAAGGTCGATTTGCTGGTGAACAGGCCGACCTCGGTGATCTGACCGACGATGCCAAACGCATCAATCACGGGTTGGCCGAGATACACGCCATCGCGTTTGCCCTTGGCGACGACGATCCTGCGCGTAAACGGGTCGAGACTTACTTCGACCAATTCCGCGACGACTGCCCGATCGGCGACGCGCGCGGCCGATCCCAATAAATCCCGCAGACGTTTGTTCTCGGCCTCTAGCGCTTCAAGCTTTTCTAGTCGCGCCTGTGACAGCAGGCGCTCGTTGCGCAGCGCAGCGTTTTGTTCGCGTAGCGTTCGTTCGCTGACGAATAGCTCGGTGGCCCACGCGCTGAAACGAACGGGCAGCGCGGCCACGACTTGCAGGGGATAGACCAAGGCGGAGAGGGTAGCGCGTATCTGCGGCAGTTGCTGCCCGCGGTAGTCGAATACCATCAGCAACACGGATACGGCAACTAGGACCACTAACCGACTAAAGGCCGAGGGGCGACCATTGACCCGGCCGAGAACGTTGGTGATCGACAGCACTACCAACTACTCGTGCAGAAACACATCGCCCAGCGTTTCCGCTTCCTGCAGCGCGCGGCCGCAGCCGCGGACGACACAAGTCAGCGGATCCTCGGTAATTATTATTGGTAAGCCTGTTTCGGCCGCCAGCATGCGGTCGATATCGCGCAACAGTGCGCCCCCACCGGTGACGACGATACCCTTTTCAGCAATGTCGGCACCGAGTTCCGGCGGGGTTTGCTCGAGTGCGGTCTTGATGGCAGCGACAATGGCGCTTAAGCACTCGCTGAGCGCGCCGTGGATCTCCCTGCTATCGATTTCCTGGCTGCGTGGTACGCCGTCGGCGATATGGCGTCCTTTGATCTGCATGTGGCGCACCTCGCTCTGATGCCAGGCGGCACCAATTTCACGCTTGACGCGTTCCGCAGTGGCCTCGCCGATCAGCAATCCGTACGTGCGCCGGACGTAATTGATGACCGCTTCATCCATCTTATCACCGGCCATACGCAGCGAGTGCGCGTAAACGATGCCACCGAGCGAAATCACACCGACCTCTGTCGTACCGCCGCCGATGTCGAGTACCATGGAGCCGGTGGGCTCGACGATGGGCAGGTCGGCACCGATGGCGGCAGCCATCGGCTCTTCTATTAAGTAGACCTCACGTGCGCCGGCCGACATGGCGGACTCCCGAATCGCACGCCGCTCCACCTGCGTGGACCCGCAAGGAACGCACACGACGATGCGTGGGCTCGGCTGGAATAGGCGATTCTCATGCACCCGGCGGATGAAATACTTGAGCATCTCGCCGGTTACCGTGAAGTCGGCGATAACGCCGTCTTTCATCGGGCGAATGGCCTGGACGTTGCCCGGTGTACGTCCAAGCATCTGCTTGGCCGCGTTACCGATGGCTAGAATGGTACGATTGTTTCTTGGACCAGGATCATGGCGAATGGCAACTACCGAGGGTTCGTTGAGAACGATACCCTTGTCACGCACGAAGATCAGCGTGTTGGCTGTGCCCAGGTCAATGGCGAGATCGCTGGAAAAAAGACCGCGTAGGCTCCTAAACATATCTACCGACGGCGTCTATGCCGTTAATCTAACTGTATCAGTGGGGTGTTGCGGGTTCAACCGAATCCATGGATGTGATAATTTGCGGCATCCTGCGTTAACGCGATGCCGGAGTTTCCTATGTCGCTCAGTCGAACCGATGTAGAAAAGATAGCGCATCTTGCCCGTCTCGAGATTAATGAGCAAGAGGCCCAAACCTTTGCCGATAGCCTGTCCCAGATACTCAGTCTGATCGAGCAGATGAATGCGGTCGATACCACCGGTGTTACCCCCATGGCGCACCCCCGCGAGGCCGCCCTGCGCCTGCGCGAGGACAAGGTGACCGAGGGTGACGAGCGCAGTAAGTTTCAACAAATCGCCCCGGCCGCCGAGGCCGGTTTGTACCTTGTGCCTAAGGTCATCGAATAGCCGGTTGCCGGACTGGCACGCTCGGTACTCTTGTCGGGCCATCCGGTAACACGCAGCAACTATGTTTCATTATAAGTCATTGGCGGAGCTGTCTAGTGCGCTCCACGCCAAGCAGGTTTCCAGCATTGAGCTTACCGAGGCTTTCCTTGGGCGCATCGAACGTTTCAAGCAGCTAAACGCCTTCATCACAGTTGACCGGGAGCGCGCGTTGGCACAGGCACGTGTGGCCGACAAGCGTATTTCTGAAGGAAAGGCTGGACCGTTGACGGGTATCCCGGTGGCGCACAAGGACATCTTCTGCACCGATGGCATGTTGACCACATGTGCTTCCAAGATCCTGTCCAATTTCGTGGCGCCCTATGACGCCACCATCATCGCCCGGTTCAAGGAGGCCGGCGCGGTAATTCTCGGCAAGACCAATATGGATGAGTTCGCCATGGGTTCGTCGAATGAGAACTCCTACTTTGGGCCGGTTAAAAATCCCTGGGATCAGGCGGCGGTGCCCGGGGGCAGTTCTGGTGGCTCGGCGGCGGCGGTTGCCGGCGGGCTTGCGCCTGCCGCCACCGGCACCGACACCGGAGGATCAATTAGACAGCCCGCAGCCTTTTGTGGCATCACCGGGCTTAAGCCGAGCTATGGGCGGGTGTCGCGCTACGGCATGGTTGCCTTCGCCAGTTCGCTCGATCAGGGGGGAACGCTGGTGCGTTGCGCCGAGGATGCGGCGTGCATTCTTAATGTCATGGCTGGTTTCGATCGCCGCGACTCGACATCGGTCGATCTGCCGGTGCCTGACTACACGCAAACCCTCGGTCATGACCTGAAAGGATTACGGGTCGGTCTACCCAAGGAATTTTTTGGTGAGGGTTTGAACACCGAGGTGGGGCAGGCGATCGAACAAGCGATCGCGGAATACAAAAAACTCGGCGTCGAAGTGATCGACGTCGATATGCCGAACTGCAATCTGGCGGTGCCTTGTTACTATGTGCTTGCACCGGCGGAAGCCTCATCCAACCTCGCGCGTTACGATGGTGTGCGCTATGGTTACCGCGCGTCGGCGTACACCGACTTGTTGGATATGTATAAGAAGACGCGCTCGCAGGGGTTTGGTGCGGAAGTCAAGCGGCGTATCCTTATCGGCACGTACGCATTGTCGGCCGGTTATTACGATGCCTATTATCTGAAGGCCCTGAAGCTAAGGCGCCTGATCGCAGAAGACTTCAAGCGTGCCTTTGAGCGCTGCGATGTAATCGCCGGACCGACCGCGCCGACAACCGCATTCAGGCTCGGCGCCAAAGTCGACGACCCGGTGGCAATGTATCTTAATGACATCTATACCATCCCCGTTAATCTTGCCGGCTTGCCGGGAATGTCGATCCCCGCGGGTTTTGACGGCACTGGACATCCAATTGGTTTGCAGCTTATTGGGCAGTACTTCAAAGAACCGCGCTTGCTCAATGTGGCCCACCGCTACCAGCAAGTCACCGATTGGCACAACAAAATCCCCAAGGGATTTGAGTAAAACATCTCACGCAGAGACGTAAAGTGATTGATATCCTACTGTTAGAGCCGCGCGCACATCTCGATGTCTTTGTGCCTTTGCGTATCAGCATTGAGTAGTCTGCTATGGAATGGGAAGCGGTAATCGGCCTTGAAGTTCATATCCAGCTGCTGACGAACAGTAAGATGTTCTCCGGCGCATCCGCGCGTTACGGTGCGGTACCCAATACCCAGGCCTGCGCCGTCGATGTCGCATTACCCGGTGTGTTACCGGTCATGAACGTAGAGGCAGCGCGCATGGCGGTAAAGTTCGGTCTAGCGATCGGGGCTAAGATCAACCATCATTCGGTGTTTGCGCGCAAGAATTACTTCTACCCCGATCTGCCCAAGGGCTACCAAATCAGTCAATACGAGCTGCCGATCGTGCAGGCAGGCCATGTCGACATCGAGGTCGACGGTGTCAGCAAGAGAATTGGCGTCACCCGCGCCCATCTGGAGGAAGATGCCGGCAAGTCATTGCACGAAGACTTCCATGGCTTGAGCGGCATCGATTTGAATCGTGCCGGCACGCCGCTGCTAGAGATCGTATCCGAGCCGGATATGCGCTCGACCGGCGAGGCGGTCGCTTATCTCAAGAAGCTGCATGAGCTCGTACGATATCTCGAGATCTGTGACGGCAACATGCAGGAGGGCTCTTTTCGCTGCGACGCCAATGTTTCGGTACGCCCCAAGGGGGAGACCAAGCTGGGCACACGCGCCGAGCTGAAGAACATCAACTCCTTTCGTTTCGTCGAACGCGCAATTGCCTACGAAATCGAGCGTCAGATCGACGTATGCGAGGGCGGTGGCACGGTCGTGCAGGAAACCCGCTTATACGACCCAAACAAAGACGAGACGCGTTCTATGCGTAGTAAGGAAGAGGCACACGACTACCGCTATTTCCCCGATCCCGACCTACCGCCCCTCGAGTTTGATGACGAGTTTATCCGTGAAGTCGCAAAAACTTTACCGGAGCTGCCCGATGCTAAACGCGAGCGGTTCATGCGGGAGTATGCATTGCCGGCCTACGACGCCGGCGTGCTCACGGCCACGCATGAGATGGCGAATTATTATGAAGAAACTGTAAGGGCCTCAGGCGTCGATCCGAAACTCGCTGCGAACTGGGTGGCCGGCGATCTGGCCGGCTATCTCAATAAGGAAAACCGCACGATTGCCGAGTCGGCTGTTTCTGCACCGATGCTTTCCGGACTACTGAGGCGCATCGCCGATAACACGATCTCCGGTAAGATCGCCAAGGACGTGCTCGACGCTATGTGGAACGGCGAGGGTGATGCCGATTCGATCATCGAGAAGAAGGGGTTGACCCAAATTACCGATACTGGCGCGATTGAAAAGGTGGTTGACGAGATCCTCGCTGCTAACAGCAAACAACTCGAACAGTATCGCAGCGGCCAAGAAAAGCTATTCGGCTACTTTGTCGGTCAGGTGATGAAAGCGACCGCCGGCAAGGCCAATCCCAAGCAAGTCAATGATGTGCTGAAACGCAAGCTCCGTGGTTGAACGTCCCCTAACTGTCTTGCGCCTGAGTCGCCCTAGGCTGTGTCGCGAGTTGCTCGAGGATACGTCGCGCCTCACTCACAATCGCTTGCCTGTTGAAGAGTAGTTGCCAACGACCCCCACCGAGCTGGCGCCAGAGATAAGCTGAACGTATCCCGGCAAGTAACACCGCCCGTACCATCTCGGCTGTGCCCGGGTCGTTAAGGTGGCCATGCTCGCCGCTGACCATGATGCGCGGCTTGATCGTGCTTAAGGTGGTGCGATACAGCTCGGCGAGTCTTGTCGCTATGCTGGTGTCTGTCCTTGTGCTCTTGTCCCCGTCATCTACCGGTAAGGCGGCGATGACCGATTTGAGTTCGTGACGAATGGCAGCGAGCATGACGGTGTCGCTTTCGAGTGTGCGCTCCAGTTGCAACACATTAGCTACGTAACGGGATACTTCGACACCCCCTGCATCCTTCGGTTGATTCAGGTTATCTCTTAAGCACTGCAGGCCGAGCGTGACTCCGCGGGCATCGCCGTAAACTGCCTCGGCGCTCGGTGCGTCGAGGGCAAGCACGCTGTTCATGCTCGCGGTCAATGCTGCTTCATCGGCGCGGCCGTGATGTGCGAGCTGCTGTACCAAGCGCGCGGCTTGGAAAACGCCGGCGAGCGCCAAGGTGCGATTTCTGCGCAGACTATTCAAGCTGGAGCATCCAGGTTAGTCCTTGGCCGAGAGTGAGCCCGGCACCTCGAATCAGTAGCCTACCGCGCCCGGCGTTGCTCATCCAGGTCCATAAGCTTGATTCCCCGGTGGCTCTGCTGACATCTCGGGTCTAGAGTTATGACATGAAGCTAGAAACAGTTTGTCGCTTAGTGCGCATGTCCTGCTAGCTTCACTGCTGCCATCGGTGCATCTTCGTGGAATCGTTCAGTCAACAGAAGGGCGCAGACGACACGGCGCGACCTCAGATAGGTTTGATCCTATCCGGTGGCGGGGCGCGGGCTGCCTATCAAGTCGGTGTACTGAAGGCAATCAGCGGATTGCTGCCGCGCGATGCGGTCAATCCTTTCCCGATCATCTGCGGCACCTCAGCTGGCGCGATCAACGCTGCTGTGCTGGCGGTGTATGCGCCATGCTTCCGCGAAGGTGTGAAGCGCCTGTCACTGGTATGGAAGATGTTTCGCGCAGATATGGTGTATCGTTCCGATGCGCGAGGCATTCTTCGAAGCAGCGCGCATTGGTTCGCCGCTATGCTGCTCGGCGGGCTGGGCCGTTACAATCCGACTTCGTTGCTTGACTGCAGACCGCTAGAGCAGTTACTTAAACGTTACATACCGTGCGAGCGAATTCAGGAGTCGATTGATTCCGGTGCGCTAAGGGCGCTATGTGTTACAGCGTCAGGCTACACGACAGGGCAAGCGGTTAGCTTCTTTCAGGGCACTGCCGACCTGGAAATCTGGAGGCGCGCACGTCGCGTCGGCAGTGCCGCCAAGATCAGCATAGAACACCTCATGGCCTCGGCGGCGATACCTTTGATGTTTCCAGCAGTCAAGGTTAATCGAGAGTATTTCGGCGACGGCTCCATGGGTCAGCTGGCCCCGATCAGCCCGGCTCTACATCTGGGTGCCGATCGTGTGTTGGTGATCGGGGTGCGCCAGCCTATTCCGTTAGCGGAACCGAGACAACGGGCCACGTCCTATCCATCGCTTGCGGAAGTCGCCGGCCATTTGCTTAACAGCATATTCCTGGAAAGCCTTGATGCGGACCTGGAGCGGTTACAGCGCATCAACCGGACGATCGGTCTCATCACTGCCGAAGAACGCGAAAAGGCAAAGTTGCCGTTACGCCCGGTAGACGTGCTGGTGGTCTCCCCAAGCGAGGATCTCGGTGAGATCGCGCGCAGCTATGCGCGTCACCTACCGCGTCCGGTGCGTTTCCTCTTGCGTGGACTTGGCGTGCGAAACAGTAGCGGCACCAGTTTGCTGAGTTATCTACTATTCGAGAAACCCTATTGCCGACGATTGATTGCACTCGGCTATGCCGATACCATGCAGCGCAAGGCTGAAGTCTTGAAATTCCTAGGTGTGGACTCGCATTGACCGTGTCGCGCGTGCTCATCGTTGTCGGTGTCATACTAATCATCATCGGTGTAGCGTGGCCATTGCTGCAAAAGATCGGCCTCGGACGTTTGCCCGGTGATGTCTCGATTGAGCGTGATGGTTTTCGGTTCTATTTCCCCATCACTACCTCGATTATTATCAGCCTGCTATTGACTCTGATTTTCTGGTTGTTCCGCAAGTAGGCAGAGGGACGTTGCCAACACCGTCCCTGAGGCACTGCATCATGTTCTTCACTTCGAGACACCATCTGATCGCTCGTACTTCACATGAGATCACGCACGAACGCGGCGGCATTGAATACACTGATGGTGACCAGCTGCGTCTGGCAAGGTAGCCGTCAGCAAGCTAGACCTTAAACGCAACAACTACGCCCGATGCATACCTTCATCGACCTCCTCGGTATTACGCCCGAACAGGCGCTGGTGTTCGCCATTCTTCTGACGGCGCTTGCGCTTTTCATCTGGGGGCGCTGGCGCTATGACGTTGTTGCACTCATGGCGTTGTGCGCCGCCGCGCTTGGCGGCATTGTCCCGGCGCGCGAAGCGTTCGCCGGCTTCGGCCACCCGGCCGTGATCACCGTCGCCGCGGTTTTGGTCGCCAGCCGTGCGCTCAGTAACGCCGGAGCCGTCGACCTGGTGGCGAAGGCGCTCGCCCCCCTCAAGCAGCCCACGCTGCAGGTGGGCGGGCTGGCGGCGATGGTCGCTGTCTGCTCCGCCTTCATGAACAACGTCGGCGCACTCGCTGTGCTGATGCCGGTTGCCATTCAGTCGGCACAAAGGGCGAGTCGCTCTCCATCCGAAGTGCTCATGCCGTTGTCATTCGGGTCGTTGCTCGGCGGACTCATCACACTTATCGGTACGCCGCCGAACCTTATTATTGCCGAGTATCGTACGCAGTTTTACGGCACACCCTTCCGCATGTTCGACTTCACCCCCGTCGGTGTCGGTGTAGCCCTCGCCGGGATCGCGTTTATCACGCTCGTCGGCTGGCACCTCGTGCCCCGCAAGCACAAGGTCCCGGCCGAGCGCGAAAAGCTCTTCGAAATAGAGGGCTACACTGCCGAGGCACGGTTGCGGACGAAATCGAAACTCATTGGGCAACCGCTGCGTGCGCTTGAGGAGTTGGCTGAAGGAAATGTCGCCATCGTCGGCCTCGTGCGTGGCAAGCGCCGCATGCTTGCGCCCTCTCGGCGCGAGTTGCTGCGCGCCCGCGACACGCTGGTGTTGGAAGGCGATCCGTCGGCACTTGAGAAGCTCGTGGAGGACGCCAACCTCAAGCTGCTTGGTAGCAAGGATCTGAGCGCCGAGAAATTGCGTTCAGACGACATCATGTTGAGTGAAGCAGTCATCGCACCGGGATCGAGGCTCGAGGGCCGCACGGCGCGCAGCGCGCGCCTGCATACCTATTATGACGTCAATTTGCTCGCGGTCGCCCGCCACGGACAGCGAGTCAAGCAACGTTTGGGTGAACTCAAGCTTCGCGCCGGAGACGTACTGCTGCTGCAGGGCGAAGCCGAAAGCATGAACGACACGCTCAATCGACTGGGTTGTCTGCCGCTCGCCGAGCGCGGGCTGACCATCGGTACCCCTCGCCGCCTGATCGCGCCGCTTGCGGTTTTCGGCGCTGCGATCGCACTCGGCACGTCTGGGGTGTTGCCGGTCTACCTCGCATTTGTCGGCGCCGTAGTGTTATTGATTGTGTTTGACCTGATACCGCTGCGCGACGCATACGACGCCGTCGACTGGCCGATCATCGTTTTGATCGCCGCCATGATCCCGGTGGGCCAAGCGCTTGCCACCACTGGCGGCGCCGATCTGATCGCCAAGGGCCTGGTAACTGTGGGCGGCGAGCTCCCCGTCGTGGTGCTGCTGGCGATCATGATCTTCG
>QKEI01000239.1 GCA_003251795.1 Candidatus Muproteobacteria bacterium | reverse complement strand
GCGTGGGCGCCTTGGGATTTCATAATCGCCTGGCGATACTTTATGATGTCTAGTGAGTCGGCGGCGTGTGATTGAAAGGACCACACGACCGTAACAATAAGCGGCAGGCTGGAGATCAGTCTGTTAACTATCCGATAAGTCACTTGCAGGCACCTCCTATTGTGGCAACGGCCATACCGCGCTAAGCGGGCGTGTGCTCGCTGGGTGAGCACGGTGCGCAAGATACTGCACGGTGCTGAATGAAAAAAGGGGGTGCGCCCTATTTCCATCACGCGGCGTGATCCCAGAGAGGGATAGACGCGACCGGCATACTGTGTTCTGCTTGCGGCCTTCGTTGTAGGGCAGGGTGCCCGAGGCGAAGTCGCTGATTTTCGGCTGCTTACGATGGCGAATTAAAGTGCGAAACGAAGATTGCCCCGCAAGCTGCTGTACAAATAAGCGAAATGCGCTATTTTTTGTTAAAGAAAAACATAATGACATAGGTCAGCTACTAGGGGGGCAAATGCCCTTTTACCTTCGTCTCGGTGTGTTGCTGGGGGCGGTTTTGTATGCAACACACGCTGCAGGGGCCGAAACCGCTGCGGAGATGCAACGCCTGCTTGATGGTGGTCAAGCCGGTCAGGCGTATGAGCTGGGTCTTTCCCGGCTGAAGACCGACGCCGGTGACCCTGAGTTCGACTTTGCGTTCGGATTAGCGGCTATGCAGGTCGGTAAACCGGGTCAGGCGGTTTTTGCGTTTGAGCGGATTCTGTTCCTGTATCCCGAGAACGACCGTGTGCGCTTGGAATTGGCGCGCGCACAGTTCCTGCTTGGAAACCTCCCGGAAGCCCGCACACAGTTCGAAATTGTGCTAACGCACAATCCGCCGCCCAACGTGCGCGAGCGGGTGCAGCTCTTTCTCGCCAAGATTAAGGAACAAGAAAAGGCTGTGCGGGCCGTTTATCACGGCTATACGTCGCTAAAGCTTGGCTACGATTCCAACGTCAACGCTGGCCCCGCGGACTCGCTAGTACCCGTCCCTGGCCTCGGAACGGTTATATTAGCCCCCGAAGCGGTAGCGCTAGCCGGCGATTTCCTCGAGGCCGAGTTGGGTGGAGAGGTCGTGCGTCCGATCAGCAAGAAGAAGGCACTGTTCGGCAAGATCTCGGGCCTGTTGCGTGACAACTTCAACGTCGACGGCGGGTTCAACGACGAGTTTGATTACGCCCAGCTCAATCTGCGCGGCGGCATCAGCTTTCTCGGTAAGAAAAGCGTCTTGCGGCTACCGATCCAGTACGAAAATCTTTGGCTGAATAGTGCGGACGTCCAGAACTTTCGCCAAATCCTGATCGCGGGCCTCGAATGGGAGCGAACGCTCAATCAGACGAACCGTATCATGCCTTTTGGCCAGATCGGCGCGGTTCGCTACCCCGAGCAAGATTTCCGCAACGTAAACCTGGCGCTCATCGGCACCACTTGGATTTACCGTTTTCCCAAAGCAAACAAAGAGTTCCGACTCGGACTTTACCTTGGGGATGAGGAAAACACTGAAAGTGGGGCCGCAGCCGACGCGGTCGCACGAAATTATTTGGGACTATTTGGACTATTTCAGTGGAATCCCACCCCTCGCCAACTCTTTTTCCTGAACGCGACTGTGCAAGGTAATCAATACAAAGAGGACCAGCCGGTGTTCAACGAAACGCGCGAGGACACCTATTGGGCCTTGAGCACGGGTTGGAACTGGCGTTGGAGGCCAAAATGGACTATAAATATAGAGCTAAAATACGAAAACCAAGATTCCAATCTCGAGATCTTCCAGTACGATAGGACACAGATATACGGGGGTGTCCGCTTCGACTTCCGCTAAGGGAGCGCGCAGCGTAGTAGTTGTGTGCAGGTGAAGGAGGGTTTTATGCGGGACGGCGCGACGAAGTTTTTTTCTGTAACCTCCCTTACGTTCGCTCTCTTGTTTCTGTGGTGTCCCCCAGTCAAGGCGGCACTTGCCCCGGCAGGCCATGTCATTCTTGCCGATGGCCCTTTCATAGCCATTCAATCAAACGCGTCAGCGCGATCGCTGTCGCGCGGATCTGAATTTTATCAGGGCGACAGACTGTGGACCGGCCCGCGCACCCGCGCGCAGATTCAATTTAGCGACGGCGCGATCATGACGCTGCGCCCCGACACCGAGTTCAGCGTCGATGAGTACGAGTTTGATGAAAAGAATGTCGACAACAACAAGAGCTTCTTCACTTTACTCAAGGGTGGCTTTCGCACACTGACCGGCCTAGTTTCCAAACTGAGACCGGATAGTTACAAGGTTAAGACGGCGTATGCCATTGTCGGCGTGCGTGGTACCACGTACGAGATTGTCGATGCCAGCGCGCTTTACGTCGCGGCCTGGGAAGGCACCATCTCGATTACCAACAATTCGGCCGAGATGCTTCTAGGTTTCGGGCAGGACTACAACTACGCGGTGGTCACGAGCATCAACAGTGCGCCCACGGGCAGCGTGACGGTTCCGCCGCCGCTCCAGCAGACACCCGACCCTGGTTTGCAAGTGGCGCTCGTTGATCCGACGGAAACCAGGTTGTCCACCGCTGTACAGGATCCCATCACCGATATCATTCCGCCACCTCCGCCCCGGCTTACTTCGACCGAAACGGCGAGTCTCGATCGCACAGGTTTCGCTGCTTTCGCTGGGACAGGCACGGGAGCGCCTTTGAGCGGTGCAGCAAACGATATCGCGACTGAGACCAATACTGCAGGCAATCCAATCCTCTTCGATCCAATAGCGGGTGGGCCTGACGGAACCGTTCTACGCCAAGGCACTGCACCGGCGGGTCCTACTTTAACGGATACATCGCTTGCCGGCTTTCCTGTCAGTTTCGGTCTTTGGGACGCAACCCAGGCTAACCCTGCGATTCTTCAGCAGAATGCCCTCGACGGCTCGGACATAGTTCCGGTGGAGAATCCGGTCATATGGATGACCTTGTTCCCAGCAACGTCAGCGCTGCCTTTAACGGGTGCAGTGAGCTACGACACTTTGCTCAGCTTCTCCGGCGTATCCAGTGCGGGTGGCATTGCCTTGACGAAGTTTGATGCGCAGCTCGATTTTGCCAGCGGCGCCCTGAGCGGAAATATGGGTATCACAGACCCTGCCGCAACATGGGATGTGAACTTCACGGGTGGACTGAGCGGTGCGCAAATCACCGCATCGGCCAACTCCGCGACCAGTACCTATGACAATGGAACCGGAGCCGTTGCTGGCGTCACCGGCTCCCTTACCGGTTCTTTGACCGGCAACGCTTCTGGCTTCGGAGCGCAGGCGCCGCTTGGTGTTGGGGGAGTCTTTGATTTCGAGTTCGGTGCCAACGATGTCGCCGGTACTTTTTTGGCGCGCCACGATGGGCGCTTCTTGGCGGGTGAGAAAGCAACAGTGCTCGCAAGCGCGCAAGTTGGCTTCGCTGCCTTCGGCGGCACGGGGCTCGCACCCTTTGGCGGGCAAACAACTGACGGCGCGGCTGGCAGTCCTATTCTCTTCGATTCAACCGCGGGCCCTGATGGCACGGCACTTCGCCAAGATGGTGCCCCCGCTCTCAACGTGAGCACGAATACCACATTGGCTGGATTCCCGGTGAGCTTTGGCGAGTGGGACGGGGGCACAAGCCCGGCGGCCTTGTTGGATAACCCGGACGGCATCATCAGCCCGGTTAGCAACTCCGTGTTCTGGACCACCTTGCTGCCGGCGGTGTCCATTCCCACCAGTGCGGCGGTGAGCTACAACACGGTGCTCGATTTTAATGGCAGCGGCACCGGTGGCGTAGTTACAGGGTTGAGTCTTGATGGCACCCTCGACTTCAACACCGGTGCGCTTAGCGGCAACATGCTGGTAACGAATGCCGATACCTGGAACGTGAACTTCACGGGTGGACTGAACGGTGCGCAATTCACCGCCACTGCCGGTGTCGGGAGTACCTTCAACGGGACTGGTCCCGTCACCGGTTCCCTCACCGGCTCCTTGACCGGCAACGCCTCCGGTTTCGGTGCGCAAGCGCCCCTTGGCGTGGGTGGTGTGTTTGACTTCGAGTCCGGTGCGAACGATGTCGCGGGTACCTTCTTGGCGCGCCACGATGGGCGCTTCTTGGCGGGTGAGCAGGCGACCTTAGCAGCGAGCGGTGAAGTGGGCTTTGCGACCTTCGGGGGCGCTGGTGTTGCAAGTGCTACGATGTTTAGCGGTGTGACGACTGGCGGCGCCGGGGGCTCGCCAATTATTTTCGATCAAGTCGGTGATGTGGTGCTCCGCCGTGATGTGGCGGCGGGAACAGACACGGTGACGACCGATAGTACCTTAGCTGGTTTCCAGGTGAGTTTTGGTGAGTGGGATGCCCCAGTTACTCCGGCCGCACAGTTGCCCGATCCAAATGGCACCGTTGTTGCCGTCAACGATCCAGTATTCTGGTTAACTGTGACTCCAACACCCACAGCATCTTTGCCGGTTAACGCGACGTACAACTTTACCAGTCTGGCGGGACAGCTGCTGAGCCAAGGTGCGGGTAGTGGAGGGGGCCCGGTAACTGTCGCAAGTTTTAGCGCAAACTTCGATTTCTCAACAGGCCAAGTTACAAGTGGGAACATGGTTGTCGTGGATGGTGCTACAAACTGGAATACGCAATTCCTACCCGGGGGTACGATTAGTGGGGCATCGTTCAATCTCCAACTCGACCCAACAAACAGCGTGGTGGGAGCCAACCCCGCAACAGGCACAGTTAACGGCGCTGTTACCGGGCCAGCAGCTCAAGGCGTGGCTGGTGTTTTCGATTTCCGAGAGCAAGGAAACCCAACGACTTTTGTCCAGGGCGCATTTTACGGTCGATAATACTCCGTAGCTTCCTTAACAATACTTTTGAGAAGGCCGGGCCGAGCGCCCGGCTTTTGTTTTACTGCAGTCGTATTTTGCTTTGCTAGCGCGCTCCGCTTCAGATGTTGACCACTAACCCGTCATGAGCGGCTTCCTCAGGCACTTCGTCGGCGTGCGCAAGCATTTCCTCGCTCATATGCGTGAGGATGATGCGTTTGGCGCCGAACTCGCCCTTCCGCTCAGCGATTGTGTAGTAATTAAGGTGCCACTTGATGGGTTTTTGGAAAAAAGTAGGACTCGGCGATCAGCAGATCCGCGTCTTTACTGATCTTTGCCATCTCCTCAGTGAACTCACCATCGCCGGTATAGGACACGATCTTTCCATCGACCTCGACGACGAAGCGCCAGCGGATTGGTTTGCCAGGTGTGACGCGCGGTTGGGCCAACGATGGTAAGGGGACGTGCGCGCTTTGCGTCGAGCATGGCATCCATCAGCATGAACGGGATGCCGGCGCAGTGATCGCCTCTCCTAGCTACGTCTCTTCGCCCATCCGGGTTATGCCCGACCCTGATCGGTGAGTAACGATGTCGACTCGTGTCGCCAATTTGCACCGAGGTCGAGGTGTGGATAGTTGGTAGAAGAGTAAGCAGCCCGACAGCGCTTCTTGATTTACCCTGCGAGGGTCTTTACCATCGGCAAGCGCTGTTTGTGAGGTTTACTGCCATGTCGGCAATAGCAACACATACAGACCCACTTTTGTGGTTGCTAAGGGAGGGCGCTGCACTAACAAACGAGGGAATGGGTGCCTGAGGTCCGAACGACATGAATAACCAACTCGTATTCGCCCGTACCGACAAAGGTAACGACGAACTAAATGCCCGAACCTACCGCCTTCCGCGCCAACTCCGCACCGTACTGATTCTCGTTGATGGTAAGTGCAACCTCGCGCAGTTGCGCGTCAAGGCCATGGGACTCCGCGAACTGGAGGGCTCCCTGGAAGACCTGG
>QKEI01000163.1 GCA_003251795.1 Candidatus Muproteobacteria bacterium | reverse complement strand
TCCGGGCTTCTCACCAATGGCGAGCGCTACAACAAGGTCGTCGACATATGGAGCCGCACCAGCGAACGGGTCGCCAATCGCATGATGGAACAGCTCGGCACCGAAGAGGTAGTCGATGCGAAGGGCGCAAAAGTCAGGCAGGATTCGTTCAATCCTATTTACATGATGGCCGATTCTGGCGCCCGTGGTAGCGCGGCACAAATTCGTCAGCTCGCGGGTATGCGCGGCCTCATGGCCAAGCCCGACGGTACGATCATTGAGACGCCGATCACGGCGAACTTCCGCGAGGGATTGAACGTGCTGCAGTACTTCATCTCAACGCACGGCGCGCGCAAAGGCTTGGCTGACACGGCCTTGAAGACGGCCAACTCTGGGTATTTGACACGGCGACTCGTGGATGTCTGCCAGGATCTGGTTGTTACCGAGCACGATTGTGGCACAACTGAAGGTGTTACCAAGTCGGCTCTGGTAGAGGGCGGCGAAGTCGTGGTGCCGATGCGCGACCGGATTCTGGGGCGCGTAGTGATCGGTGATGTGACCGACCCTGCCGATGACAAGCAGGTTCTCATCAAGGATAGCACGATGCTTGATGAGCGCGCAGTGTCGCTGCTCGAGGACAAGAATATCGATATGGTGCCAGTGCGTTCACCGGTGACTTGCCAGACCCGTTATGGTGTCTGCGCGCTGTGTTATGGCCGTGACCTTGGGCGTGGACATCTGGTGAATATGGGCGAGGCTGTTGGCGTCATTGCTGCTCAGAGTATTGGTGAGCCGGGTACTCAGCTGACTATGCGCACGTTTCATATCGGTGGCGCCGCCTCCGGGGCGGTGGTCGAGAGCCGGATTGATGTCAAGACCACGGGCGTCGTGAAGCTCAAGAATCTCAAAGTGGTCAAGCATGCCAGCGGGAACTATGTCGCCGTATCGCGCTCGGGCGAGCTCGTGATTCAGGATGCGCAGGGACGTGACCGTGAGCGTTATAAGATCCCGTACGGCGCCACCTTAACCGTGCATGACGGTGATAAGGTAAAAGCCGGCACCGTCGTGGCTCACTGGGAGCCTCACACCCACCCGATCATCACTGAGGTTGCGGGTCGCGTCGCTTTTGCCGACCTGATCGAGGGCGTCAGCGTTAATAAGCAGACCGATGAAATCACGGGGTTGTCGACATACGTAGTCCTGGATCCTGCTCATCGTGGTGGTTCGAAGGACGTGCGTCCGATGTTGGGACTGGTGGATAGTAAGGGCAAGGACCTCACCATCTCCGGGACCGACATACCAGCAAAATACATGATGCCTCCCGGTGCGATCATTACCGTCGATGACGGTGCCAAGGTGGGCGTCGGCGATGTGCTGGCCCGCATCCCGCAGGAGATTCAGAAGACGCGTGACATTACTGGTGGCTTGCCCCGGGTGGCAGAGCTTTTTGAAGCACGCAAGCCCAAAGACTGCGCTATTCTGGCCGAAGTCAGCGGTGTGGTGTCATTCGGCAAGGACACGAAGGGCAAACGCCGCCTGATCATGACCGACAAGGAAGGGGTCGAGCACGAGTACCTGATCCCCAAGGGGCGTCATATTACGGTGTTTGAAGGGGAGACGATCGAGCAGGGCGATGTCATTGTCGAAGGCGCGCCAGTATCCACGGATATCCTACGGTTGCTCGGGGTGGAGGCGTTGACCAATTACATAGTCAATGAGGTTCAGGACGTGTACCGGCTGCAGGGCGTGAAGATCAACGACAAGCATATCGAGGTGATCGTTCGCCAGATGTTGCGCAAGGCGCAGGTGAATGCGCCGGGAGACACCCATTTTCTGCCGGGTGAACAGGTCGAACGGGCCCGTCTGCTCGAGGAGAATGAAGGCATGGTCGCGGACAAGAAGAAACCAGCCGTTTTCGAGCCCTTGCTGCTCGGTATCACTAAGGCTTCGCTGTCGACCGAGTCCTTTATCTCGGCGGCGTCGTTCCAAGAAACCACGCGAGTGCTGACGGAGGCTGCAATCAACGGCAAACGGGATATGCTCCGCGGGCTCAAGGAGAACGTCATCGTCGGCCGCCTGATTCCCGCCGGCACGGGGCTTGCTTACCATGACGAGCGTCGGCGCAAGCGTACGCAGGCGAAGGACGAGGCATTGGAGCTCGAACAGTCGCTTTCGACACACAAGGCCGGCAGTGAGAGCCTGGAGAGTGGCGAGGAGGCGGTCGGCGCTTGAAATGCGCTAATTCCGCCTGATTTTGCGCGTTTTCTCACGCGGATCGGCAAAGCGGCTGTAACTCGCAACCGTTTAAGGACGTTTGCCGCAAGCGGGGGCGCTAAGCTTGACACATGGGGGGTGTCTGCCTAGAATCGCGGCCCACCTGACAGGCCGGGAGGTGCCGGCCTGTCGTTTATCTTTTGCTAAGCATTTTTATGCCTACAATCAACCAACTGGTGCGCAAGCCACGCACGCAGCAGGCGAAAAAGTCGACAGTGCCGGCTTTGGAGGGCTCACCGCAGAAGCGCGGAGTTTGTACGCGCGTCTATACGACTACGCCGAAGAAGCCAAATTCGGCGCTGCGTAAGGTGGCACGGGTGCGTTTGACCAATGGGTACGAAGTGACCACTTATATAGGTGGTGAAGGCCACAACCTGCAGGAGCACTCGGTGGTGTTGATCAGGGGCGGGCGCGTAAAGGATCTCCCCGGAGTACGTTATCACACCGTTCGCGGAGCCCTGGATACAGCCGGTGTTAGTGATCGGCACCAGGCGCGATCAAAATACGGGGCCAAGCGGCCAAAGTCCTGATTTTAGGCGTGATTTTCCGTCGCCGTGCAAGATCGCGCGGCGTTTTACTGTCAGTCCAGAGCCCAGACGAATTTGGGTGACGCGATAGTTAGCTATGCCGAGACGTAGAGAAGTTCCCAAGCGCCAGGTCATACCGGACCCAAAGTACGGCAGCGAGCTGCTGACGAAGTTTATTAATGTGGTCATGCGTCGCGGAAAGAAGGCTGTGGCCGAGAAAATCGTCTACGGTGCACTTGACCGCGTAGCCGAGCGCACGAAAAAGGATGCGCTCGAGGTGTTCAATCAGGCACTCGATAATGTGCGCCCGCTCGTGGAAGTGAAAAGCCGTCGAGTCGGTGGTGCAACCTACCAGGTACCGGTGGAGGTTCGTCCAGTGCGTCAGGCTGCCCTTGCCATGCGCTGGATGGTAGACGCGGCACGCGCCCGTTCCGGGCGCTCCGCCGGAGAACGGCTGGCTGGTGAGCTACTGGATGCAGCGGAGAAGCGGGGAAATGCGGTAAAAAAGCGAGAGGATGCCCACCGCATGGCCGAAGCAAACAAGGCCTTCTCCCATTACCGCTGGTAATTGAAGAATCTCAACGCAGGGGCGCAGAGACGCAAACATTGACTAATTAATGGGCGCAGGGATGCAGATCAAACCAATGGACGACGCTGGAAAACTTGTACAAGTGTTTGGTGAAGCATCGAAGGCTTTCTTGCGCCTTCGCGTCTTCGCTTTGAGCTTCTGTTAGGGGTATAGAGTCGTGGCGCGCAAGACTCCAATAGAACGATATCGCAACATCGGCATCATGGCGCACATCGATGCCGGTAAGACTACGACCACCGAACGGGTGCTGTTCTACACGGGTATTCTCTACAAGCTCGGCGAAGTGCATGACGGCACGGCGGTTATGGACTGGATGGAACAAGAGCAGGAGCGGGGTATCACCATCACCTCGGCCGCTACCACCTGCTTCTGGAGTGGCATGGAACAGAAACTGCCGGAGCATCGTATCAATATTATCGACACGCCGGGTCACGTGGATTTCACCATTGAGGTAGAGCGCTCCCTGCGAGTGCTCGATGGTGCGGTCGGCGTATTTTGTGCCGTTGGTGGTGTCGAACCCCAATCCGAAACGGTCTGGCGTCAGGCTAACAAGTACCGCGTGCCGCGCATGGCATTCATTAATAAGATGGACCGTGCGGGCGCCGATTTCTACCGCGTCGTGGAGCAAATCAGGACGCGCTTGGGCGCCAATGCCGTGCCTGTGCAACTGCCGATCGGTGCAGAAGACAAGTTCGAAGGCGTAGTTGACCTGGTGAAGATGAAATCGATTCACTGGGACGACTCAACACTCGGTGTTCGCTTCGAATATCAAGACATCCCGGCGGATATGCAGGAGCAGTGTCACACTTGGCGGGAAAAATTGACTGAGGCGGCCGCCGAAGCGAACGAAGAGCTAATGGATAAGTACCTGAATACCGGTGAGTTATCCGAGGAGGAGATAAAGCGAGGACTGCGCATGCGCAGCGTCGCAAACGAGATCGTTTGCGTACTCTGCGGCTCTGCCTTCAAGAACAAGGGGGTGCAGGCCTTGCTCGATGCGGTGATCGACTATATGCCCTCTCCGATCGACGTGCCGCCTATCGAGGGCACGCTCGACGACAAGGCGCAGACCGTGGTGCAACGGCACGCGGACGACAATGAGCCGTTTGCAGCGCTGGCGTTCAAGATTGCCACCGACCCGTACGTCGGCCAACTGGTGTTTTTTCGCGTGTATTCGGGTGTGCTGAAGTCCGGAGATAGTGTCTATAACCCGGTGAAGCAAAAGAAGGAGCGCGTTGGTCGGCTGCTGCAGATGCATGCCAATAGCCGTGAAGAGATCAAGGAAGTCCGTGCCGGTGATATCGCCGCCAGCGTCGGCCTGAAAGAGGTCACCACCGGTGACACCCTGACCGATCCTAGCCATGTCGTCATGCTGGAGCGTATGGAGTTTCCAGAACCCGTGATTGCGCAGGCAGTGGAGCCCAAGACCAAGGCCGATCAGGAAAAGATGGGAATGGCGCTATCACGCCTAGCGCAGGAAGATCCTTCGTTCAGAGTGACGACCGATCAGGAGTCCGGCCAGACCATTATCTCCGGCATGGGAGAATTGCACCTGGAGATTATCATCGACCGCATGAAGCGCGAGTTCAATGTCGATGCCAATGTCGGCAAGCCCCAGGTTGCCTATCGTGAGACTATCGGCAAAGGCATCGAGCAGGAGACCCGCTACGTAAAGCAGACCGGCGGACGTGGACAGTATGGGCATGTATGTCTACGCCTCGAGCCGCAACCTGCCGGTAAGGGCTTCGAGTTTGTCGATGCAATCAAGGGCGGCGTCATCCCACGCGAGTACATTCCAGCGGTACGCAAGGGCGTGGAAGATGCGATGGCGCGTGGGGTGCTTGCCGGTTATCCCATGGTCGATGTTAAGGCGACGTTGTTTTATGGCTCTTATCATGAGGTCGACTCGAGCGAGAACGCTTTTCGCATGGCTGCCAGTCAAGCCTTCAGGGATGGGGCGGTGCGGGCGGATCCGAGACTGCTCGAGCCGATTATGGCGGTCGAGGTTGTTACGCCTGAGGAATACATGGGTGCCGTGACCGGTGATCTCAGCTCACGCCGAGGGGCGATCCTGGGTATGGAGGATGCACCGGCAGGAAAGATCATCCGCGCCGAGGTTCCCCTGGCGGAGATGTTTGGTTACGCAACAGCGCTACGTTCAGCGACCCAGGGGCGCGCAACCTATACCATGGAGTTCAAGAAATATACCGCCGCCCCGAGTAGCATTACCGAGGCGGTTGTGCGCAAGGCATCATAGTGTCGCGCCGCTGGGGAACTGAGGGGATGGGTAAACAATTCTAACTGTCTGATGAGTGTATAGCGAAAGGGAAAACAGTCGTGTCCAAGGCAAAATTCGAACGCACCAAACCGCACGTCAACGTCGGCACCATTGGCCACGTCGATCACGGTAAGACTACCTTGACGGCGGCCATGACCAAGGTGCTCGCCGCGAAGTACGGAGGCGAGGTCAAGACCTTTGA
>QKEI01000023.1 GCA_003251795.1 Candidatus Muproteobacteria bacterium | reverse complement strand
CCTTCGGCGCACCCAAAGACCACAAGGTGCGCCCGGGTTAGCCCCGCGCTCATAAATAGCGTACACCACCAGTGGACCCCTGCCTCTAGGTATTTCTACTTGAGGCCCTAAGGAGGTGCGATCTTTCCACTGGTATGTCTAGTTTAAGTGTCGCACGCCGAGATGGCGTAGTGATCACGAAAAGTTCACGTTTCTGTAACCGCCATGCCGGCATGACGCGGGTACGTCAAAAAAGCTAGTCGCCCGCAGCCGGCAGCGAGAAGCTGAACGTGGTGCCGACGTTGAGCTCGCTCTGCACGTTTATGACACTGCCATGCAGATCGAGAATGCGCTTGGCGATCGCCAGCCCGAGACCGGCGCCATTGGCCTTGTCCGTGCCGGTACGTTCGCTTCGATAGAAACGATCAAAGATACGATGCATGTCCGCCTGCGCAATGCCGCAACCTGTATCTGTAACCCGCAGTTCGACACAACCCGCATGGCGTGACAACGAAAGCTTCACCGTGCCGCCACTTTGCGTATGACGCAACGCGTTGTCGATCAGATTATCGAGTACCCGCTCGATCATGCCGATATCCGCTAACACCAATGGTAACCCTTCTGGGATATCGCTCTGCAAAGTTACACCGGCATCGCGCGCAGCCAGCTGAGACTTTAGTATCACGTCCTGCACCAGCTCTCCCAAAGCGAGTGGTTCGCGTTGCAGGTTGATATCTTCGGCATCCAGCTTGGCCAGCTCAAAAAGTTCCGCCACTAGCGTTGCCAGTCTGCTACTGTGCTTGAGGGCGATTTCCAAGTATTGCTGCTGTTCCTGGCGAGACAGCTGCCCGTCCTTCAGCAGTAGGGTCTCCAGGTACCCGTGCAAAGATGCGATCGGCGTACGCAGATCATGCGACACATTGGCCACGAGCTCACGGCGCAGCGCATCGGTTTGCCTGAGCACGCGCATCTGCGCACTGATGCGATCCGCCATCTGTTTGAAGGTCGCGCCCAGGCGTCCTATCTCGTCGCGCGTGCTAACATCCACTTCACGGAACACGTCCTGACGATCGAGATCGCTGTCCTCAAACGCCTTCATCGCCGAGGATAGGCGTGTAAGTCTCCTGGTCAACAAATTGAACAGCACTAGCCCGGCTACCAGGGCAAACAACAAACTGGCGATACCGGCCCATGTGCTCAAGCGCAGTACATAGCTGCTCTTCAGCAACTGCGCCACTGATTCGTACTCTTCCCCGCCGAGCACCACGTATAGATAGCCCTGGGTACCGGAATCAGCAACAATCGGTGCGACCGAAAATACCTTGTGCCCTTGTGGATCGCGCGGATCATCGCCTAGTATCGGTAGCGATGGCGTAGCACTCAGAAACTGCTGTATCGGCGCAAGCGAAACGCGCTGGCGCTGCACTTTACCCGGCGGTGCCGAAAACGCGACGATGGCGCCCTCAGGATCGAGCAAATAAATCTCGATGCTGGGGTTTATCACCATATACATATGGAAGATCTGCTGCAGCGCCTCATCATTCACCCGGCCGGCGCGCATCAGGTCCTTGCCGGCGATCAGATTTCCCGCGAGCTTGCGATTGAACTTCTGATCCACCTCTTGCAGATACATACGCGTGGAATACAAGGTCACGGCAATGTAGAGGGCTGCCATCACGCCGAGCAGCAGCACCAGCACGGCAACCAGCTTGGCATAAAGCGTTTTCAACATCAGGCTGGCCTTTGCGGTTCCTCCGCTTCGAAGAACTTGTAACCGACACCCCATACGGTCAGGAGATAGCGTGGGCGCGCCGGATTGCGCTCGATCTTGGCGCGCAGGCGGTTGATATGAGAATTAACCGTGTGCTCGTAGCCGTCGTGACCGTAGCCCCACACCAGGTCGAGCAATTGTGCGCGTGAGTACACGCGCCCCGGGTGGCGGGCAAAATGCAACAACAGATCAAATTCTTTAGCGGTAAGCTCGATCGGACGGTCGCCGATTTGCACCTTGCGTCGCTCCGCATCGATTACCAGGTCTCCCATGCGAATGACGGCGCTCGGGCCGCTTGGCGTCTGCGAGGTAAAGGCTTCAACCCGGCGAAATAGCGCCTTTACCCGAGCGACCAGTTCGCGAATGCTGAAGGGCTTTGTCAGGTAGTCGTCTGCACCTAACTCCAGCCCGACCACCCGATCAATCTCCGTTGACCTCGCCGTCAACATGAGGATCGGCGTGTAGCTCGGCGCTGCACGTAACTGTCGACAGATCTCGAGCCCATCGACCTCCGGCAACATCAAATCGAGAATAACGAGGTCATATGATTGCTCAAGCGCCTTGCGCAATCCGGTCCGGCCATCTTGGGCCAACTCGACCTGATAGCCTTCGTCGCCCAGGTGCAGCGCCAGCAGATCGGCGATGTCAGGGCTGTCTTCGATGACGAGAATCTTACGGGACACGGAATAATTCGGTCGCGGCGCGCGCCGCTTACATGTTGATCAGTGAAGCATGAGAATATCACGAATTTATCACGAGATCGGGGCTGAACCGGTGTAGCGCTGCGCTGTCTTTAGTCCTAGAGTAGACATATACAGAGGGAGGATCATGTGATGAATGCTTTGTCGCGTTTGTTACTGTTCACCGTACTGCTAGCAAACCCGCTACTGGGCGTAGCAGCGCAAGATGCATCGGTCAAAAACCAATGTAGCGCGGCCAGTGCAAGACACGCCGTCGCCTTGCTCGAACTGTACACCTCGGAGGGCTGCAGCAGCTGCCCGCCAGCCGATGCCTGGTTGAGTGAGCTGCCGCCGCAGTTGCCTGCCGAGCGCGTAGTGCCGCTTGCGCTACACGTCGATTATTGGAATTACATCGGTTGGGAGGATCCTTTCTCACAGCAGCAATTCACGCAGCGACAACGCCGCATGGGCGCAGTGAATCGCTTGGCTACGATCTATACGCCGCAGTTCCTATTGAACGGGCGTGACTTGCGGCATTGGTATCAAGCGTCGCACGTGACCGAGCAGATTGCCCGTATCAATGCTACGTCGGCCGCTGCCCAGATCAAGCTGAAGCTCGCCTATGCCGATAGCAATCGGCTACGCATTGGCGCCGAGGTGCGGGTTGTGGATCCCGCCGCAAGCTCGCAAGCCGAACTCTTTTTGGCTATCTATGAAAACCGGCTCAGTCGCCAGGTCACGGCCGGCGAAAATGCCGGACGCACGCTGCGTCATAATTTTGTGACGCGTAAACTGCTCGGGCCGTTTCCGGTAGCACAGCCGGAAGTGACGCGCGAGATTGTACTTGCGCCCGACTGGAAGCGCGGGGATCTGGGTGTGGCCGCGTTTGTGCAGGACCGGCGTAACGGAGACGTGCTACAAGCCCTTGCGATGCCGCTGTGTCGCGAGGGCTAGCGTCGCGTCTTCCAGCTAAGCACCCCGGCGTTGCAATGCGGCGATGCGCTCTTCCAGCGGCGGGTGTGACATAAACAAGCGCTTCAAGCCCTGACCGATCCCGCCGGAGATGCCGAATGCCGCCAACTGGTCTGGCAGGTGGGGCTGACCGACGCCGAGCTTCAGACGCTCAAGCGCCCTGATCATCTTTTGTGTTCCAGCGAGCCGGGCGCCGCCCGCGTCCGCACGAAACTCGCGCTGGCGACTGAACCACATGACGATAATGCTGGCGAGAATCCCGAGCAGTATTTGGGCAACGATAACCGTAATCCAGAACCCCAGGCCGTGCCCACGCTCGGTTTTGAATACCACGCGATCGACCACATAACCGATCACGCGCGAGAGGAAGATCACAAACGTGTTCACTACACCCTGAATCAAGGCAAGGGTAACCATGTCGCCGTTGGCCACATGGGTAATCTCATGACCCAGCACCGCCTCGACCTCATCGCGATTCATCGACTGCAGCAAGCCGGTGCTCACTGCAACCAAAGCGTTGTTGCGCCGCGCCCCGGTGGCAAAGGCATTCATATCCGGAGCGTCATAGACCGCGACCTCCGGCATGGCGATACCAGCACGTTGTGCATGGTGCCTAACAGTATCCAGCAGCCACCTCTCGGTGGCATCTTGTGGCTGCTCGATAACGCGTGCGCCGGTGAAGCGCTTAGCTGTCCATTTGGACATCGCCAAGGAAATCAGCGAACCACCGAAACCAAACACGGCTGCGAAGACGAGCAGCGCGTTATAATTGATGTTAACCCCTTGCTGATACAGATAACTTTCGAGCCCAAGCAGACGCAGTGAAACGCTGAGCACGAGCAGCACGGCGATATTTGTCGCCACAAAGAGCAAGATACGCTTCATAATATTGTTACCCCACGGCCTGCGAACTGGACTGTCCTATAGATGCGGTTCTCCCCGCCAAGTTCAATACAACCTGGCTGCAGCCGAAAATCGACCGTCCGCGGCGGGCACCAGATCCTGGACAGACGTCGCGGCGACGCTGCGTACAGCTGCCATGCCCGCCTTGGTGACAGCGCCCGCACGGGCTATGGCTGGGTCGATCTTAGGAGTACCGGCCTGCTACCGGTTGGGCGACCACCCCTGAACGAGGCGGCCAACAAGATGCTATCATAATTCCATCAAACGATTGTCAGGCGGCCCGGCGCGAGGCAGGCGACCAGCCGGGCGGCGGCATTGGGTAACCACCTGATCGGGGAGAGTCACTAGGTCGGTATGGCATTGGGAGCAAAAAAAGTCGTCGACGCACAGCTCAAGGAGGCGCTCATCTCGATGACCACCCTCGCATACATCGAAGAGTACGGTCTGCTTGCGGACTCTCAGCTGCAAGACGCCAAGCAAAGTTTGCAGGCACTTTTTCTGCGCACCAGCGGCGAGGAGACGATGTTGCGCAAGCTCATCGCCATCCTGAAGACCACAAGATCCATCAACAAGGCGTTCAGCGACATCTCCAAGATCCTGAATGGCGTATCGCGTGGCGCCTCTACCGTCGACGGGAAGCTCAACAGTTTGCGCTTGGAGCTCGGGGAACTGAAGATTACCGCGGACGAGAATACGGAGTTCATCGGACCCTTTCTCTCTTTTTCATCCGACTTCCTTGCGCGCATTACTGCATTGCGCGGCATCATGGAGAAGTACATCGCTACCAAGGAGGTCGAGGCCAGCTGCACGAACGTCCATCGCATCGCGTTGGAGGCTAGGGCGCAGCTAAAACAAAGGCTATCCGGAAGTCTTGGTTCGCACGCCCGCAGCGAGATTGAAGCCAAGATCAAGCAAGAGGTATTTCAGACTTTCGATTATGGAGAAGCGGAACGCAGCCTCAAGGATGCGAAGAGAAAGTCGCGTGCGGCGGAAGACGAGATCAATGCGCTTCTGGGTGACCTCAAGGAGATGTGCCAGATGGCGATGAACCCGGACATGCGGGACCGTCCCAAGAATGCCCCTCTCAGCGCCGAGCCACGTTTCCCGGATGTGTACATGCTTGCCCGTGACGGTCTCAAGAAACATGCGCGCTTGCAAAGAATCAAGGATTATATGCTCGATTTATTCAAGCTTTACCAACATTCTTACGGAATGCTGCGCCTGGACTTCGAGAACCTGAACCGTGCTATCGGCCCGATGCTCACGGATTCGGACGCGTATTTTCGCTCGAAGGAGGAAGATGAGGATATCAGGGTCAAGCGGGAGAAGCTGCAAAAGATAGAAGCATTGATTCCGTTCGTCGAACGCACCGCTGAAGGGTTGGGTGATAAGGAAGCCCGTACTTACCCGAAGTTCTCCAAGAAATTCTCGGAGATCATTTCCGATAAGAAAACCGCCTGGGAATTCATCAGTGCCGATCTCTTGCGCATGAAGGTCATGGCGGAAGCCGATCTGAGCGCGCGCATGTAGCGCTATTGGCCCAAC
>QKEI01000085.1 GCA_003251795.1 Candidatus Muproteobacteria bacterium | reverse complement strand
GCACGGGAAGGTATTGAGGTCATGTATGAGACGCGCGCCATCAGCCTTCTCTACGACGACGCTATACAAGGTGTGCGGGTACGGCACAAAGGCAAGACTATGGAACTAAGAAGCCGCGTTGTGGTGCTGGCGAGCGGGGGCTTCGAGGCCAATGCCGAGTGGCGTGCGCGTTATCTCGGCCCCGCGTGGGATGTCGCCAAAGTACGCGGCACGCGCTTCAACACCGGTGACGGTATCCGCATGGCGCTAGAAATCGGCGCCATGCCTTGGGGCCATTGGTCCGGTTGTCATGCCGTCGGCTGGGAGCGCAACGCACCGCCGTTCGGTGACCTTGCCGTGGGGGATAATTTTCAGAAGCATAGCTACCCGCTGGGTATCATGCTCAACGCCAATGGCGAGCGCTTTGTCGACGAGGGCGCAGACTTGCGCAACTACACCTACGCCAAGTACGGTCGCGTTATCTTGCAGCAACCTGGGCAGTTCGCCTGGCAGATATTTGACAACAAGGTGATTCCGTTGCTGCGTGACGAATACCGCATTCGTCAGGTAACAAAGGTAAGAGCCAACACACTCGAGGACTTCGTCGACAAGCTCGAGGATGTCGACGCCAAGCGCGCGCTGAAAACCATCAAGGCGTACAACGCTGCGGTACGTACTGATATCCCGTTCAATCCAGCGGTTAAAGACGGGCGTTGCACCGAAGGATTGGCACTACCCAAATCGAACTGGGCGAATACCATCGATGAACCGCCGTTTGAGGCCTATGCGGTTACTTGCGGCATCACCTTCACGTTCGGGGGTCTGCGCGTTAATGACAGTGCGCAGGTCATCGATAGCGACGGCAATCTCATACCCGGGCTATACGCTGCCGGAGAGCTCGTCGGCGGTTTGTTCTATTTCAACTATCCCGGAGGCTCGGGTCTGATGGCAGGATCCGTTTTTGGCCGCATCGCTGGAACCGCCGCCGGCCAGGCTGCCAGCGACAAGAAGTAATAACAGTACTCCCCACCCTGCGCCTTGTGCTCGACTGCTGGAAGTCAGCCGTTGCTACTTGCTGCTCGGGTTGCTAGCTCGGATAAACAATATCAAAAAGAATGCGGTAAATGTTCTCGTCGATATTGGCGAAAGAAAGTGCTGCCCCTTCGTCAGTAATGCGCACGACTTTGGCCGGGACACGACAGTGTGTGCGCTTGCTGCCGTTACGGATCTTGAGCACCAGATCAACGTCAGCGCCTTTCTTTAGGTGAAATTCTCCGGTTTCGACGAATGCACCGTCGATACCGATCTCGCGAAGCAGGCATCATTTTGTCAGACCGGCGCGATCATGCGTGACCAATGCCTTCACGCTCGCTGTGCGCCGCGCATCCAGGCGACGATCACCGCTACTCAATGGACTCCCTCCGGGTTCTTACAACCATTATAGTCGACGCCGCCCGGTATCCGCCAAATGTAAACCTCGCCGTCACGCACGACAGCCTATAGCGAATCCGGCGGCTTGCTGTCACTAACGGCACCCAATCGATGCCTGCTACGGAATATCAGCGGCGCACCGATAACGATCATGGCGATCCGCGCAACGTGGTGCGTAGCAACGAAGGCGGTCTCGATGCCGAGCGAGAGCGCAATCACGCTCATCTCCGCCAGTCCCCCAGGGGCGAAGGCGAGTATGATCGGCGTCCAGTGCATACCGGTGAGCGGTGCGAGCACTGCTGCTGCGATCAACGTGAAAGTGAGCATGACCGCGGTCGATCCAACCGATGCGGCAATGGTGCGAAACACGCGCTGCAAGGGAATGTCCGTAAATCTCGCGCCGACCGAGGAGCCCACTACCACTTGTGCGATAAACACGAGTTCATAAGGCGGCTTCGCCGCGGTGATTCCAGCGATATGAATCGCGGCAGTCACTAGCATCGGGCCGACAATGCGATACGCAGGTAACCGAATCAGGCGCCCAATGCCAGCACCGACGATGGCGCAAAGGGTCAGCACACTCAGGTCCAGCAGGCTGGTTGCCAGCAGCGATGGACCACGGAAGGAAACGCCGGCACCCGCACCCTGCGTGTAGCGAAACCAGAATGGGATAATCAGCACGACCAACAGCACACGCGAACCGTGGACCAAGGCGATGGTGCGCTCATCGCCGCGAAAGGCCCCGCCGACGATCACCATTTCGTTCAGACCACCGGGAGTTGCCGAAAAATACGCCGTCACAGGATCGTAGCCCAGCACTTTGCGAAAGTAGAGGTAGAGCAACCCGGTAACCGCTGTTAGATAGATCGCCAGACCGAAAAGCGTAATTGGCCAACGCGACACCTGCGCCAAGATGTCAGGCGTAAAGGCGCTGCCGAGCAGCACTCCCAGCACCATGACCATGGTGGCACGCAGTGACGACGGAACGTAGAGATGTCTACCGGCCATGGACATGATAGTCGTCGCCACCATCGCGCCCATCATCCAGGCAAGCGGCATCTTGAAGGCGAAAAATACCGCGCCACCGAGCGTACCGTAGAGAAGCGTTTGCGCCATGCGCGCGAGCTCCGGCTGTCGGATCAGCGCCCGCGTTTTGTCTATCAACGACATGGTGCTTCAGGATCGGGGAAAATCGCTGGGGCCTTTTGTTGTGCTGTGCAGCAGTTTATACGTTCAACGATCCCCAATGAAGTCTTCCGCGGCCAGATCATCAATCCTGACGAAGTGAAGAATCAGATTGAAGGCAACGTGGTGCAGATTATGAGCCGTACGCTGTTCGAGGACCTGCAGTTCAACCGCTCCACGGTAACCAGCGTCGATTGGAAGACCTACCCAGTCATAACCTTCCCCGACGTACCAGATATCGCAATCGATCTCATCGAC
>QKEI01000086.1 GCA_003251795.1 Candidatus Muproteobacteria bacterium | reverse complement strand
GCGCCATACTTCGGCAATATCGGGCAAGTTGAAATCGTAGCCGTAGTGCTCGGGGTCCCGCAGTGGGGTTGTTTCCGCGTCGACCGTGTGCGTCTGTTTGCCGACGTTGGCGGCGTTCAAAATGCCGAGGCCCTCGGCATAAGCCGCCATGATTCCGTACTCGATGCCGTTGTGCACCATCTTGACGAAATGACCCGCGCCGTTCGGTCCACAGTGAAGATAGCCTTGCTCGGCACTGCCGCCCATCTTATCGCGTCCGGCGGTGCGCACTATGTCGCCCGCCCCGGGAGCAAGCGTGGCGAAGATCGGATTGAGATGTTTGACCACGGCCGACTCGCCACCAATCATCATGCAATAGCCACGCTCGAGGCCCCAGACGCCACCGCTTGTGCCCACATCTACGTAGTGGATCCTCTTCGGCGCCAGTTCCTTGGCGCGCCGGATGTCATCGACATAATAAGAGTTGCCGCCATCGATGAGGATGTCGTCCGCTTCGAGATGCGGCAGCAGGTCGGCGATGCTTTTGTCGACAACTGCCGCCGGCACCATCAACCAGAGCGCTCGCGGCTTTTGTAATTTCTTCACGAAATCCTGCAGCGAGGAGCTACCCACCGCCTTCTCTTTCACGAGCTCTGCCACCGCCTTCGGCGACACGTCGAAAACCACGCACTCGTGGCCGCCCGCAATAAGTCGCCGTACCATGTTCGCGCCCATCCGACCGAGACCAATCATTCCCAGTTGCATGTGTGCTCCTTCCTGAAACGGTTAGCTTGTGGAGTCCAGATCATTAACTGTTGCCGTCGCTAGGGGAAACTTGTTTGAGCTTGCGATAACGGCGAATAAGCGCATTCGTCGAGCTGTCGTGTTTCGCTTGCGGTTCTTGCTTGCCGCTGAGCTCAGGAATAATACGCGTGGCTAATACCTTGCCGAGCTCGACGCCCCACTGATCGAATGAATCGATGTGCCAGATGGCGCCCTGGGTGAAGACACTGTGTTCATACAGCGCAACCAGCTTGCCGAGCGCGGCGGGTGTGAGCTGCGGCAATAGGATCGTGTTTGAGGGCCGGTTGCCTTCGAAGGTGCGATGCGGTACCAGCCAGTCGGGGGAACCGTCAGCCCGCACTTGTTCCAGCGTCTTGCCGAAAGCGAGCGCCTCGCCCTGTGCAAACACGTTTGCCAGCAACATGTCATGATGCTCGCCCAACGGGTTGAGCGTCCGGGCGAAGGCGATGAAGTCGCACGGTATCAGCCGCGTTCCCTGGTGGATAAGCTGATAGAACGAATGCTGGCCGTTGGTCCCGGGCTCCCCCCAATAGATCGCTCCGGTGTCATACGTGACGGTATCCCCATCGAGCGTTACGTGCTTGCCGTTACTCTCCATAGTCAGCTGCTGCAGGTAGGCCGGAAACCGTTTCAGGTATTGTTCGTATGGCAACACCGCGACGGTCTGCGCGCCGAAGAAGTTGCCGTACCACACAGCCAATAGACCCATAAGCACCGGCAGATTGCGCTCGAACGGCGCCGTGCGAAAGTGCTCGTCCACTTCGTGGAACCCAGCGAGCATGGCACGGAAGCTCTCCGGACCAATCGCAAGCATCGTCGAAAGGCCGATTGCCGAGTCCATCGAGTAACGCCCGCCGACCCAATCCCAAAAGCCGAACATGTTGGCGGTGTCGATGCCGAACTTCGTGACCTCTGCCGCGTTGGTCGACACCGCGACAAAATGCTTGGCCACTGACTTTGCATCACCACCTAATCCCGCCAGCAACCAGGCGCGGGCGGTGTGTGCATTCGTCATGGTTTCCAGGGTAGTGAAGGTCTTGGAAGAAACGATGAAGAGCGTTTCCGCCGGATCGAGATCGTGCGTCGCTTCGGCGAAATCGGTGCCGTCGATATTCGAAACGAAACGGAAGGTCAGGGCACGCTCACTGTAGTGCTTGAGCGCTTCGTAGGCCATCACTGGTCCAAGATCAGAGCCGCCGATGCCGATGTTGATGACGTTGCGGATGCGCTTTCCGGTGTGGCCCTTCCAGGTGCCGATCCGTACGCGATCGGCAAAGTCGCTCATCTTAGCGAGCACGGCATGCACCTGCGGCACCACGTTTTCGCCGTCGACGACGATCGATGCGCCTTCAGGTGCACGCAAGGCAACATGCAGCACCGCCCGATTCTCCGAGATGTTTATCCTATCGCCCCGGAACATGGCGTCGATGCGCCCTCGCAGACCAGATTGCTCGGCCAGTTGTAGCAATAGCTTGATAGTTTCGCCGGTGACGCGGTTCTTCGAGTAATCGAGATAGATCCCAGCGGCTTCGGCACTCAAGCGCTCTCCGCGTTTGGGATCGTCTGCGAATAGCGCGCGCAGATGCAGCCCCTTGACCTCGTGATAGTGCGTCTCGAGCGCATTCCAGGCAGGGCGCTTGGTAAGAGGTTCAGTGACGTTCATCTACTGTCGTCTCCTTAGCGTCGTCGCAACGCGGATAGCCGTGGTGCCTTCAGCCCGCCTTGGCCAGCTCGGCGCACTTAGAGTCGATCACGGTCATCAATTCGTTCCACGATTTGGTGAATGCTGCGGCTCCTTCGTCCTGCAGTCGGATGGCCAAGGCATCGATATCGATGCCGGCTTGACGGAACTGTGCCAACACTTCCTCGCAGTCGTCGCCTTCGGCAGAGATAGTGGGACCAAGCTCGCCGTGGTCGGCAAAAGCTTTCAAGGTGTTCTCGGGCATCGTGTTTACTGTCAGCGGTGCCGCCAGCGCCTTGATGTATAGGATGTCTGAGGCGTTGGGGTCCTTGGTCCCGGTGCTCGCCATCAACAGCCGCTGCGGCCGGGCGCCGGCATTGAAAGCCCGCTGCCAACGCGCCGAGGCAATCAGATCGTAATACGCCGCGTAGGTGCGTTTGCCGATGGCGATGCCGAGTCGGTTGCTGAGCGCTTGTGGCACCTTTCCCGCGACCGCGACATCCCAACGGCTTACGAACAGCGATGCCACGGATGCCACATCCGGCTTGAGTCCTGCAACGATGCGCCGCTCGATTCCGCGCAGGTATGCCTCGGCCGCCGCCAAGTAATGCTCTCGGGAAAACAACAACGTCACATTGATGGGCACGCCGGCAAAGATTGCTTCCTCGATGGCGGGTAGACCTTCCTTGGTGCCGGGGATTTTTATGAAGAGATTGGGGCACCGCGCCCGGGCGTGCAGATCCTTTGCCGCAGCAAGCGTGCTCGCTGTGTCGTGTGCGAGCAACGGCGATACCTCCAAAGACACCCAACCATCCACACCGCTGGTGCGGTCGTGTACCGACCGAAACAGATCGGCAGCTTGCGTGATGTCTTCAAGCGCCAACTCGAAGAATAACTCTTCATCTGACCGACCCTTTGTGAGCTTGCGGCGAACGGCATCGTCATACGCACTGCTGTTCTTGAAGGCAAGGTGGAAAATCGTCGGGTTCGACGTGAGTCCGGTCACCGACAGCTCGTTAATGTAGCGCTGCAACGTACCGGTCGTGAGCAGGTCGCGGGTAATGTTATCGAGCCAAAGGCTCTGGCCGAGATCGTGGAGTCTCTGCGTTGCTTTCACGGTGTTACCTCCAAAGTACACAGGCCGGCTAGCGACTGCGAACAAGCAGCTTGTTTCAAGAAGTCCGCCGAGGCGCTCAGCCGTCCAGTATTTCGAAATCGGCGCAAAGCCGTACGGGCTGCCGACGATTGGCGAACCCGTAGTCTACCAGGAAGGACTACATCGACGGCACGAAGTCATAGCCGACCCCATGGTTTCCTGCGGATCGACAGCGGAGATCTTTCGGGCAACGGCTCTGGCGATCCAGACCGAAGCTCAAGGCACCGGCAAGCGTCCCCTGATCGTCCGGTCACATGCGCTACTGGAAGAGAGGGAGCTACCCACGTTTTTCATCGCGCCAGTCGGCCGGTTTTACCATACGACCAAGGTCCAATATCCCAAGTACACCGTAACGAGTAGCTTTAGCAGCGGAAATCTGAGCATTTGCCGCTCGGGCGTTAGCGTTGTTAAGTGTCCCGCCCGCCAGGGTGAGCTAAGGCTCAAAACCCGAAACCACCAAAACTGTAATCGAGGATACATACATGAAATCGACGAACTCTTACCTGGGTGGCGCAGTAAGCTTCATTGTCTTCGCCGTTCTCGCCTTTGGGCAGGTGAGCGGGGCGTGGGGCGCGTCATCGGTGAGTCTCAGTAACATCACGTTCGCCCCAGGCGAAACCGTGGATCTGCAGCTTCAGCAGCAGACCGGTTCCGAAGCGGATATGCGTGTCAAGGTAACCTACAAGGATGGCTGGGCCAACATCGAGCTGAAACATAAAAAGCTTGAACCAGCAATCCTCTACGGCGGTGACGTCACGGCCTACGTGCTTTGGAGCGTGACGCCTGCGGGTTGGGCGACAAACCTCGGTGAGATACGCCCATCCACCGACGAGAGTAAGCAAACTTACCGGACCAACCAAAGCAACTTTGCGTTGATGGTGACTGGAGAACCGTTCTTCCTGGCGGCCGAACCTTCTAACCTGGTGCTTTTCGTTAACGAGGCGCCCGCGAAAGAAAAGAAGGGAGTCACTGCGGCGACCTTTAACTATTCCGATCTGACACCGGTGAAGCGCGACGTGGATAACATTGCCGGCAGGAAATGGAACTCTACGATACCACTCGCATTGGCCGAAGCAAGACAGGCATTCGAGGTCGCCGGAAACAATCAGGCGAAAACCTATGCGCTAGACCTTTATCAAGCGGCCAACGATTCATTGAACAAGGCCGAGGAACTGTTTAAGGCGCGCAAATCCGAGAAGGAAGTAACGTTCTCGGCACGCAACTCGGTCGAGCTCAGCGCGCAAGCAAACTACACCTCGCTTAACCGCCAGGTCGCCAAGGCGCTTAAGGAGCTAGAAATGGCGCGCGCCGCCCAGATGAGCCAGCTCCAGGCTCAGAAGGGTCAGCTCGAAGCTCAGAAGGGTCAGCTCGAAGCTCAGAACGTCCAAATGGGAACTCAGCTCGAACAGATGAAACAGGATCTGCTGGCAGCGGCGTCCACTATCGCCGAGGCGCGGGTATCCGCTGAAGGCGTGGTACTTACACTGCCCGGCATCCTTTTTGCCGTAGACAAGGCGACCTTGCAACCGCAAGGAGAGCTCGCGCTTGCCAAGCTCTCTGGGGTTTTGCTCGCGCTGCCGCGAACCGCTGCCGTCGTCAACGGCTACACCGACTCAACCGGCAAACCCGACTATAACCAGGCGCTTTCCCTGAAGCGTGCCACCTCGGTCAGTGATTTCTTGGCTAAGCAAGGTGTGCAGGCGAGTCGGATGAAGGCGGTCGGCATGGGTGATCAAAGTCCTGTTGCGTCTAACGACACGGCTGAGGGCCGAGCTAAAAATCGCCGCGTGGAGATCGATATAGTGGTGATGCGTTGAGCATGGTGTGAATGGTTGCAGGCTCGTCAGCACCTCCTGTTAGGAGGTGCTGACGCCCCCCGGATGGCGACACGGTACAATCCGCACAGGGTGTCGAAAGGATTCGTGTAACAATAAACTACAAAAGTAAGGACAGAAAGCTTCTCGATTCAAACCATCTCCTTCAAAGAGACAAAACCATGAAACGAGTCGTTCTGGCACTGTCCCTAGTGCTTCTAGGACTGGTTGGCTGTGGCTCGATCCCGCGCCACCCCGTGCCGCTCAATGAGATCTCAAAGGCGGAGATACCCGGGATGCCGGGCGTGCGCAGTTTCTACGGAGATCGCCAGGAGGGCTTTTACCAGGATCTTGTTCAATCCGTGCGCGACGAACCCCCCGGACTCTATCCGAAGAATCCGGATGGAACGAAACCCTACACGGCCTTGATCCTCTCGGGCGGCGGCCAGAACGGGGCCTTTGGGGCCGGCTTCCTCGAGGGCTGGACCCGACCTTTAAGATCGTCACGGGGGTGAGCGCTGGGGCGTTGATTGCGCCCTATGCCTTCCTCGGGCCCGATTACGATGATGATCTTAAGGCGATCTTCACCAGCATTGACAAGAAAGACATCGTCACCACCCGGCTGGGTCGCGATGCCCTCGGCAACACCAAGCCGCTGGATGAGTTGATCGCGCAACACCTCAACGAGACGGTGCTCAAAAAAATCGCCGCCGAGCATGCGCGGGGCAGGCGCTTGTATATCGCTACCACGCAGATGGATGCGCAGCGTCTAATGGTCTGGAACATGGGTGCGATCGCCCGTAGTGGTGACCCCAAGGCACTTGAGATCTTTCGCAAAGTAATGCTCGCTTCGGCATCGATTCCTGTCTTTATGCCCCCGGTTATGTTCCAGGTCGAGGTGAATGGGAAACGCTATGACGAGATGCACTCCGATGGTGGGGTCATCGCTAACTTGTTTTTCATTACCCCAACCATCGATACGGCACGTGCCAGGGAGGAACTGGGCATCAAGCGCGGGGGTGCGCGTCTTTATATCATACGCAACGGCAAGTCCGAGCCCGTGGCTGAAGACATGCGAAGAAGCCTTAAAGACATCGTACCGCGCACGATTGAGACGTTGACCAAATCCCAAACCGCAGGTGCCATAGCGATCATGTACTACTTCGCGCAAGTGCATGGCACCAACTTCAATTATGTGGAGATCCCCGACAGTTACGAGAAAAAGGAAAAGGGCATGTTCAACACGGTAGAGATGAATCGCCTCTATGATCTCGGACTCAAGGTTGGCGCTTCGCCGAATCCGTGGCGCCAGAAGCCGTTTTTTATTGAATCTGCCGAACAGAAGAT
>QKEI01000121.1 GCA_003251795.1 Candidatus Muproteobacteria bacterium | reverse complement strand
GCATGCAGCCGGCGGTTGCCGCGCTCATCGATCCAGGACTATTCGGACCCACGCAAGTGAGGTTAAACGATGGCCGCGTGATCCAGGTGTCGGCCGAGACCTACGCCTTTTTCCGTATGCTCACACGCCGAGGCCGAATCCAAGGTTTAGACGCTTCGTACCCGGCGGATAGCGAGATCGCAGCTGGTCTTCAGTTGCGCCGCCGACACGAACCCCTATGGACGGTGCGTTTCGGAGATGGATCGCGCACACCGGAAAAAGCTTACGTCTTTCCGGTCGAAGGTGGGGATCTGTCCAGGCAATCCGGCTATCATGCCAAGCACCGCGCAGAGGATATTTTTGCGCCTGTCAGGCGCAAAGTATTTGCTCCCGGAAGAATGCTTATCGTGCACGCCGGTTACCTGTCCAAGCGGGCCGGTGAAGCGGTGGTGGGTTTCATTCCCGCGGGCGGCGAGCAAGTGCGGGCCCGCTATGTGGTGCTCGTTCACATCGATGCGACGGCAGGCAAGGCGCGGCTCGGCGATGTGGTCGAGGCAGGCACGGTAGTCGGCACTGTGGCCAATAGCGATGAGGCGGTCGTCGGCAATGCCCTCGGCCGCCCGCCGCACGTGCACTTTCAGATACGCGAAGAACAGCCAGATGGCTGGTTGCAAGGCATTCGTGTGTGGGATCTGTTACGTGCGATATCGAGATCTTCATCCTTGAAGAAATAGGGGTAGAGGAGCGGGAATGTTTGAAGGTTTCAAGCAACATCGCGTCTCGACCGGCCAAGCGCAGATCCACGCGCTCACAGGCGGCGAAGGCCCGCCCGTCTTGTTGCTGCACGGTTATCCCCAGACTCATGTAGCCTGGCACGCGGTCGCGCCCCGCCTGCGCCAGCACTTTTCGCTGGTGATCCCGGATTTGCGTGGCTACGGCGAGAGCAACGGCCCGTCACCCGATCCGCAGCATATCAACTACTCGAAGCGCGCCATGGCACAAGACATGGTGGAACTCATGTCCGCGCTCGGGCATGAGCGCTTCATGCTCGCCGGTCACGACCGTGGCGGCCGGGTGGGTTATCGCCTTGCCTTGGACTACCCCGAACGGGTCTCGCACTTCGCTGCCCTCGACATTATTCCCACGCTAGTGGCTGTAGAGGAGATGAATAAGGATAAGGCACTCAATAGCTACCATTGGATTTTTCTCGCCCAACCGGCGCCCTTACCGGAGCGCCTTATCGGCTATGATCCGGAGTTCTATCTGCGCCATCTGTTGGATCGTTGGGCGGGAAACCGCGAGGCGTTGGATGCCAGTGCGGTCGCCGAATACATCCGACATTTCCGTAAGCCCTCCGTGATCGAGGCCACCTGCGAAGATTACCGTGCCGGCATGAGCGTCGACCTGGAGCATGATCGCGCCGACCGCGACGCCGGACGCAAGATCCGTTGCCCGACGTTAATCCTTTGGGGCCGGCGCTATCTGTCGGCCAAGACGCGGTCCCCGCTCGAGGTCTGGCGCAACTGGGCGACAGACGTCTTCGAGATCGGCCTCGACTGCGGCCATTTCGTGATGGAAGAACAGTCCGAGGCCGTTGCCGACGCGCTCTACGAGTTTTTCAACGGTTGATATCGGTCACACTTCGCACGGCAAGTTCGTCTAATGCAGTGATTTCCTCAGATTAATCCCTGCACAGGAGACGAGCGATGAAGACATTCGACGTACAGTCGGTACAGCTGGGTGTATCCCCGGAAAAAGCGTTTCGGTTTATCGCCGACCCGGCCAACCTGCCCAGATGGGCGCAGGCATTCAAACGTGTAGCGAATGGTGTCGCCTGGCTACAAACACCGAAAGGCGAGGTCGAAATAGGCCTTGAGGTCGATGCATCTGTCGAGGCCGGAACAATTGATTGGGCAATGCATTTTCCGGACGGCTCCGTAGGTCACGCCTACTCCAGGGTGATAACACACGAGGGAGATGGCAGCCTGTACAGCTTTGTCCTGACGGCGCCACCAGTGCCACTGGAGGAGCTCGAAGGCACGCTCAAGCAACAATCGCGGATCTTGAAAGAGGAGCTTGCGACCCTGCGCGGGCTGTTGGAAGGTTGAGCTGCCGAGGCGATGGAAAACAATGACATAAACAGGCTTGTCCGGCGGGCACAGGCGGGCAAACGAGATGCCCTGGAACAGCTCATTGCCCGCACTCAGGATCAGGTCTACAGGCTCGCGTTGCGCATGCTGGCGCACCCTGATGACGCCAGCGATGCCACGCAGGAGATCTTGATTCGTGTGATCACGCAGCTCGGTAGTTTTCGCGGCGAGAGTCGTTTTACCACCTGGTTATATCGTGTAGCGGTCAACCACCTTGTCTCCAGTAAACGGAGTCGCATCGAGGCGCAGCGCTACACGTTCGAGCGATTTGGTGAAGAGCTTGAGCAGAATCTGGTTGAACCTGCTGATGCGAACGATGCGCCGGTTGCCCAAAGCTTGTTGCTCGATGAAATAAGAGTCGGTTGTACTTTAGGGATGTTGACTTGTCTTGATCGAGATCACCGCATTGCTTACATCCTCGGTGAAATTCTGGAGATAGACAGCAGCGAGGGTGCTACCATTCTCAATATCTCGCCGGCCGCTTTCCGCAAACGGCTTTCCCGTGCTCGTACGAGCATCGTTGATTTCATGAAGGCCAAGTGCGGTCTTGTTAACCCTGAAAACAGCTGCCGTTGCCGCCGCAGATTGAACTATGCGCAACAAATCGGGCGGCTCGATCCAGGGCGGCTGTGCTTCACCGGTACCTTGTCAGAGGCCAGACGGTTTCCGCAGGTGCTCAAGGAGATCCGACGGCTCAAGGCGACGCAGCGCGCGGCGGCGCTGTATCGCTCGCATCCGCAGCACCTAGTGCCTCGCGATTTCGTCGCGAGCATTCGGGCGCTAATCGAAAACACGAACCCGGCGTAAAAACGCAGATTCCACGTGGTTACCCACCCCTGACCTGGCGCCGGACCTAGGGCACGACCCTGTGGACAACAAGTTGACGCCTACTGACAGCCCTATCTGGCGACCCCTCCACCAATATACAGACCAAGACGGCAGTGGGACTCAAATGCATGACACTGTCAGTTGTGGACGTGGAGATTGCGGGATGCGCAAGCAAGGCGACTTCGATTTTTTTACTTTGTTGATGTTTGCTGTGCCAATTGGCCTGGTGTTGTGGGCACTGGTCGTTCTCTGGCTGATGTTCGGATGACGTTGTTGCGGGCTGTGTTGCAAACACCGCTTGACTTGTTGGGTATGTACGTGTATATACACGTATATGAAAGAAGAGCTCACGAAGAAGGATCTAGCTGCGTGCGTGGATTGCGCCTGCTTTAATATCAGAAAAGCGGCGCGCGTCATCACCCAGAACTTCGATGAAATCATGCAACCCAGCGGGTTGCGCGCAACCCAATTCACCATCCTCGTCATGATTGCTAGCAGCGATGCAGCGACCATGTCGGAGCTTGCCGATAAACTGGTGATGGACCGCACAACCTTGACGCGCAACCTTAGGCCGCTACAGGAGCAGGGGCTGATCAGAGATGTACCCGGCGCGGACCGCCGCACCCGCTCTATCGACCTCACGAGCAAAGGCCGCAGAGTGCTGTTGAAGGCACTACCTTTGTGGAAGAAGGCGCAAGCACGCATGACCCGGAATCTGGGTGAGCAACGGTTTGCGGGTTTGTTGGGCGAGTTGCGCTCGGTCGAGCGGCTATCGGCGTCGCCTCAGTGAGTTCGCTTTTTTTGGGATTAATATGTGTATATACACTAGAAAGGAGATTCATAATGCAAACCTATTCTGAAACGCTTGGTGACCGCGGTGGCCTCGGTAAGCTCTCTGGCGCGATGGTGTTGATAGTATGGTTTATAGTCGTCTTGATATCGGCCAGGGCAGGCGCTTTTGCAGCGGATCCACAGCAACTCCCGCTTACCCTGTTGCTATCGGTCGCCGCTCCCCCGCTGATCTTTATCGCGAGCTACCTGGCATCGCCCGCCCTGCGCGCATTCGTGCTTGGCTTGGATTTGGTGTTGTTGACGGCATTTCAGTCGTGGCGGGTGATCGGTGCGATGTTTCTGGTCTTTTATGCGTACGGGTTGCTACCCGCGATCTTTGCTTGGCCGGCTGGCATTGGCGACGGGCTGGTCGGCATTGCCGCGCCGTTCGTTGCTATCGCAATCGCGCGCAACACCACCGGTTGGCGCCAGCAAGCGCTGTGGCTGAACCTTGCCGGACTTATTGACTTTGCCTTTGCCATCGGCGCCGGCGTACTAACCAGTCCGTCGTCGGCCGGGGTACTTGCTGATGCGACTACTTCGGCGATCATGAGCGAATTGCCCTTGAGTTTGATCCCAACGTTCGCCGTTCCGCTCTGGATCATCGTACACATGATCTCGTTGCTGCAATTGCGTCGTCGCGCGGCGTCTTGAAGGCGCACCGCGGCGGGAGACAGGTAGCGCCGTTAGAATTTCTCGATCCAAGGGCGTAGATCGACCTCTTGGGTCCAAGCGCTGCGCGCCTGGCGATGCAACCGGTAATAGGTATCCGCGACAGCGTTTGGATCGAGCAACGCGTCGGGCCCGCGCTCTTTTGCCAGGTCGGCATAGCGCGGGCCCGCGATCTGGCCGTCGATGATTACATGCGCCACGTGCACACCTCTGGGCCCGAGCTCGCGTGCCATGCTCTGCGCTAGAGCCCGTAAACCGAACTTTCCCACTGCAAGATTGAAGAATTGGGAGCTACCACGCAACGAGGCGGTGGCACCGGTGAAGATGATCGTTCCTGAGCCACGCGGAGCCATAATACGCGCAGCCTCGCGGCCGACAAGGAACCCGCCCAAGCAGCCTACTCGCCAACAGCGTTCGAAATCTGCGGTGCTTGCTTCCAGTATGCTAGTGCGCTGGAAGGCACCGGCATTGTAGACGACGACGTCGGGTTCACCGAGATCGGCGCTCACTTTGTCGAACAGCCTGGTCACCGCGCCCTCGTCGGTGGCATCACATTCATAAGGATGGGCGATCTCGCCCGCAGCATAGAGCTCGTCTGCCAATGCTTTCAGTGGTGTCTCGCGGCGGGCACTCATAGCGACCTTCATACCGGCCTCGGCAAAACGCCGGCACAGCGCGCCGCCGAGCCCCGGGCCTACACCGACGACCAGTGCAACCTCGTTTTCTGCCATTCCGCCCTCCTATTCTTAGCTTGCGCTATTGGGCCAGCAGGCCATCCGCGCGGGTGTTTCGGGTGGCATGATAAGTCAAAATATCGATGATTACCTCAACAATGAGCGACCAGGAGAGCAGCATGATAGACGTCTTGATTAACTATGGGCTGTTTGTAGCGAAGGCGGCAACGATTGTTGCAGCCATTGGCGTGGGTGCCGCGTTGATGTTCGCGTTGTCCCGGCGGGCGCGGCCGTCCGAGCAGCTAGAGGTGAAGAACCTCAATCAAAAGTACGAGGCCATGGCGCAGCTACTGAAGCGCACCATCCTTTCGAAGAAGGGCTACAAGAAGGATGCAAAAGCAGCAAAGGCACGCAAGAAGAGCGAGCATAAACAGGAGAAAAAGGCGGCGACGGCAAAGAAACGGATCTTCGTGATCCATTTCCGCGGTGACATCAAGGCCACGGCCGTTTCTTCCCTGCGCGAAGAAGTCACTGCCGTGTTGACGATGGCGACCTCCGCCGATGAGGTGTTGGTTTGTCTGGAGAATGCCGGCGGGTTGGTGCACGAGCATGGTCTCGCCGCCTCACAATTGCTGCGGATCAAGGGCCACAAGGTCCCGCTGATTGTCGCCGTCGACAAGGTGGCGGCAAGCGGGGGCTATCTCATGGCCTGTGTCGCAGATCGTATCATCGCGGCTCCTTTTGCCGTTGTCGGCTCGATCGGCGTGCTGGCGCAGTTGCCGAATTTCCATCGCTTGCTTGACCGCCACGGTATCGACTTCGAGCAGATCAAGGCGGGCGAGTTCAAGCGTACGGTCACCGTATTCGGCAAGAATACCGACAAGGAACGCGCAAAGCTGAAAGAAGAGATCGAGGATACACATTCGCTCTTCAAGAACTTTGTCGCCACAAACCGCCCAGTCCTCGACATCGGCGGTGTATCTACCGGCGAACACTGGTACGGTACACGCGCGCTCGAGTTGAAACTCATCGATGAAGTGATGACTTCAGATGATTATCTACTCGCGCAGAGCAAGACCGCCGATCTCTACGAGGTACGTTACACGGCGCGCAAGAGCGTGGGTGAGAGGTTGGCATCGGCCGTGGAATCCGCTTTGGACAACACGCTGGTGGCCTGGTCGCGGCGCACGGAGCACGGACGCGCTATGTGAATACGTGATTTTGCGGTACCTTAGGTTGCGCAATGCCATTGCATGCAAATCGCTGATAGATCGACCGTCATGAACATAGAAAAAGTCATCTTCGGGTTTTTCATCATTCTCGCGTTGACTCTCAACTTCGGTTTCGTCATGGGAGAGATCTCCGATCCCGAGCATCATAACGTGTACGAGTTTTTCGCGGTGATCGTGGTCAACTTCATTGCGATGGGGCTCAAGTTGGGGGACCGCTCGCAGATCGGGGCACTGTTGCTTGCGACCAGCCTGGTGGCTGTTTTGCAGCTCATCAGTGCGGCTGTGGTTTGGACCGTGGCGGTGCATGTGACGCAGACGGGCCTGAGTCCCGGTGTCACCGCCAGCATCGTTTCCCTGGCGGGCGGCGCGTTGCTGGCGAATATCGTCTCTGTCGTCATGCTGGTGGCGGACACGCTGATGTCGGGGCGCTAGAGGAAGCAATATGGCTAAGACCTCCGATCTCGATCGGGTGACCGCGATCGTCTTGCGCTTCATGCGCGCACCGATACTGGTGTTGGTGGCGGTATATGCAATCGCCCTGATCGGTATGGTGCTGATGCCGGGGCGTGATGCGGCAGGCAATCCTGCCCACATGAGCTTTTTCCACGCATTTTATTTCCTGACTTACACGGCCACCACGACTGGCTTCGGCGAGCTGCCGCACCCATTCACCGATGCTCAGCGAGTGTGGGCCATCATTTGCTTGTACATCAGTGTGGTCGCTTGGTTGTATGCGGTCGCGTCCATTATCGGCTTGGTGCGGAACCCGCATTTCATACAGGCAGTGGCCGAGCGCCGGTTTGCACGTGGGGTACGGAGGATTGCCGAGCCTTTCTTTATTGTCTGTGGATTTGGTGACACTGGCAGCCTGCTGACCCGGGGCTTGGATGATGCCGGTCGTAGCGCTGTTGTTATCGACAGAGATCCCGAGCGCATCAAGGCTTTGGCTCTTCGGGACTACCGCAAGACCGTGCCGGGATTGTGCGCCGATGCCAGTGCCCCGTCGCATCTGATCGCCGCCGGTGTCAAGAGCCCACGCTGTGAAGCGGTTGTCGCTCTCACGCAGGACGACGAAATTAACGTGAAGATCGCCGTCATGGCGCGATTGCTTAACCCATCGGTGCGGGTTGTTTGCCTTTCGACCTCGCTGCTACGCGGGGAATACTTGGAAACCATTGGCAGTGTTGACAAGGTGAATCCTTTCGATACCTTCGCCAAATGGTTGAGCACTGCGCTTTATGCGCCGCTGCTGCACACGCTCACTGACTGGTTGAGCGGGGCGCGCGGCGTCACGCTGCACAATCCGCTATGTCCGCCGATGGGTACCTGGATTCTCTGCGGCTACGGACGTATGGGCCAGCGTCTGCGCAAATCGCTGCGGGCGCATGGCGTGCATACCGTAATAATCGATCCGGATATGGAGGGCGCAGAGGACTTGCCCGATGAAGAGAAGGTGCTCGGCTACACAAATCGCGAGACTTTGCGCGCGGCCGGGATCGAACAAGCAGCCGGTGTTGTTGCCGCTACTGACAGTGACTCTGATAACCTCGGTATCATGTTGACCGCGCGTTCGCTTAATCGCAAGGTCTGCATTATCGTGCGTCAGAACCATCATGAGAATCAGCTGGCCTTTAATGCAGCGGATGCCGATCTCATCATGCAGCCGAGCCTGGTGACGGCCCGTAGCATCCTGTTTCTACTGTTGTCACCGCTTATTCAGCCGTTTCTGGACTACCTACGCCAGCACCACGCCACCCTGTTGGTCGATGTAATACGGGAACTCCGCGAGACATTGGCTGACAGTCCGCCGTATCTGTGGACTACCTGGATCACCGAGGCGCACGCCCCCGCGGTCGCCATGCTGCAAGCTCAAGGTCATGTCATTACAGTCCAGGACATCATGCGTGATCCGTTAGACCGCGAACGCCGACTCGCCTGTGTGCCCTTGGCCCTGCAGCAAGGTGGTAACACGATAATGAAACCCGAGTACAAGAAGGACCTCCGGCCAGGTGACGAGATTCTTTTTTGTGGAACGCCGCATGCGCAGCGTGTAATGGATGCCGCGCTTAACAACAGATATACGCTGCAATACCTGGTTACCGGTTTGCAAGAGCCCCGTGGTTATCTGATGAGGCGACTGGCACACCGCCGACCTCAGCGCGACGCGGTGCCGCTGCAAAGATAAACTGCACTAAGATCGTTTACCCGTCTACGCGTCATCGTCACCCTGGGCATAGTAGGCACGGCATTCGGTCTCGCGACCTCGTACGACGCGTTTACGGATCAACGGCCCGCGGGTTTCGGTAACAACGGTATATTGACCTTCGTCATGGTGATCGTCGTAAAAGTAAACAATCACCCAGTCGCGCGTGCGATCGAGCTGATGTGCCCGTGCGGTATTGGAACAGAGCACTGTGAAATGCCAGTCGCCCCGATTTGTGTGCAGTATCGGCAGCCAGGCCTCACCTGTCGGGTTGAAGCGTTTGGGCGCAATCCTGGGTAGTCGATCGCGTCGCGCGAGCTCGCGGTATTCGCGATCGACATCGAGAATGATCTCTACATTTGGGCTATTGCGATGGCGTGGGCGCGGGACGCCTACGCGACCTAACATCGACGCCAGTGTAGCGCGCAGCGCTGCCGCCCGGCGTGGCCCCACACCGGCCACCGTTTCCAGTCGGCTGTCATATGCGGCGATTTCAAGCGCTTCCAGCGTGTCGATGTGCAGGCTGTCATGAATACGCTCGGCCAGCCGCGGGCCAATGCCGGGCACGGTACGAAACAGCTTTACGGGATCGAGCGTCCCGCGCAGGCGCTCCAGTTGACTCCAGCGGCCGCTGCGTAAGATCTCGTCGATGGCGGCGGCGATGCCGCGGCCGATACCGGGCAGCGCCGTCAAACGGTCGGCACCACCGACAGCAACGATGTCTCGCAGATCTCGGTCCAGTTGCGCCACGGTTTCGGCCGCACGCCGGTAAGCACCGACACGGAAGGGATTCGCACCCTGTTGCTCGAGCACATCGGCCGCTTCGCGCAATTTATCGGCCACTTTCTGATTGAGCGACAAGTCCATGCCGGGTCGCCATGCAATGATGAAACAATGAAACACTATATGACCAGCAGCGGCGGGCTTTATTGAGCCAGATCAATGCGCACGCGGTACTATTCGCGGCAAAAATAGCGCTGGTGTAGATCGCCTTGCGGTGGCCAGGGATGTTCCGAAAAGATCTGATGCAAATGCTCTCGCGGAAACCGATGTCGATCAATGAGATTGCACGGTTGTTGGAGGTAGGCACACGAGAAATACAAGAGGATGTAAAACATCTTATCAAGAGCCTGCGGCACTCGAATTACCGTATGGTAGTAACGCCGGCGCAATGCAGAAAATGCGGCTTTGTTTTTGCGCAGGACAAGTTACGCAAGCCCGGGAAGTGCCCGAGTTGTCACGGCACGTGGATCGAGGAGCCGATGCTTCACATTGAGCAGAATAGAATTCGTGAACGCCCTCGCGCTTCGCCAAGTGCTGGGCACTGGGCAGCGATCTTTGATTGGGACGGGGTAATTATTGACTCTATGCGTCAGCATCAACGAGGTTGGTCACAACTGGCGCAAGCAGAGGGTTACACAATGCCTGCCGGCGCGTTCGAGCGCGGTTTCGGTATGAAAAACGACCAGATCATTTCGCAGATCCTCGGCTGGACGAAAGACCCAGTGGAGGTCGAACGCCTTTCGCGACGCAAGGAAGTGTTCTATCGCAGCGTGCTGGAGGTGGAGGGCATCGAGCCGTTGCCCGGTGTGCGCGCTTGGTTGGGTAGCCTGCAGCGCGCTGGTATTCCCTGTGCCGTTGCTTCCTCCACGGAAGCCGAGAACATCCGCGTGGTGTTGCGTCTGTTGACGCTTGAACACTGTTTCCAGGCGATCGTTTCTGCCGATGATGTCTCTACGGGCAAGCCTGACCCGCAGGTGTTTCTGCTCGCAGCTACGAAGCTCGGGTTTTCTCCCGAGCGCTGTATCGTATTCGAAGATGCGACAGTCGGTATCGAGGCAGCACACGCTGCGGGCATGCGGGTCATAGCGCTCAGCACCACCAGTCCTGCGACATCGTTACAGGCGGCGGAACGTGTCATATCCACGTTCGATGAGCTGGAGATCGGCGAGCTTGCGGCCTGGTTCGGTTGAAGATCCCCTCTCGGCGTTCATGCGTAGCGGTCTGTGACGTGCCCGATTACAGGGTTTTTTGCGGCCACTCACATTCGCTGTAAAGCCCACATTCCCCGCAGCGAGGCTTGCGAGCAGTGCAGATTTGACGTCCATGCAGAATCATGGCGTTACTGAAAACCGTCCACTTTTCCTTTGGTACCTTGCTGGCCAACGCTTGTTCGACCTCCTCCGCATCACCAGTTTTTACCAGACCGAGACGGTTACTGACGCGCAGCACATGGGTATCGACAGCTATTCCCGGTTTGCCAAAAGCGTTTCCGAGTACCATGTTCGCGGTTTTCCTGCCGACACCGGGCAGCGTCACCATCTGCTCGATGCGCGTCGGCACTTTACCGCCGAAGTCCTCGAGCAATTTTCGGCAGCACGCCATCACCATTTTCGTCTTGTTTCTGTAGAACCCGGTAGACCGAATCTCCTGTTCAAAGGTTTCCGGATCGGCAGTGGCATATGCCTTGGCGCTCTTGTACTTCTTAAAAAGCGTCTTCGTCACTTCGTTGACACGCGCGTCGGTGCACTGTGCCGACAGAATCACGGCGACGAGCAGCTCGAGTGCGTTGCTATAATTGAGCGCAAGCGTCGCATGGGGATGCTGCTTCAGCAGTAGTGTGGTGATCTTCCTCGCATTCGCCATTGCGCGTCAGTCTCGGCATCTTTGCTCACGCCACGCGCAGTGAGGGTGCCTAGGCGTGATGACCGATTAGCCTGTCTATGTGCGTCGCCACACTGCGTCCCAACGCAGAAAGGTTGTAACCGCCTTCAAGCGCTGAGACGATGCGCCCCTGTGCGTGGCGATCGGCGATGGCCTTGAGCTTATCCGTTATCCATGCGTAGTCCGATTCGACCAGTTGTAGCATGGCCATGTCGTCTTCAGCATGGGCGTCGAACCCGGCCGATATCATCAGCAGCTGGGGCTTCGCTGCGTCAAGCGCTTCGAGCCAGCGGGATTCGACGGCTGCACGGAATCGATCGCCACCGCTGCCCGCCGGTAACGGAATATTGATGATATGATCGCTTACCGTGTCAGCGCCGGTGCCAGGATAGAAGGGATGTTGAAAGCTGCTGCAGAAGAGCACCCGCGGTTCCTCGCGGAAGATATCCTCGGTACCGTTGCCATGGTGCACGTCGAAGTCGACGATAGCGATACGCTCTAGTCCGTGCGCCGCCAGCGCGTGTGCCGCGCCGATCGCAATGTTATTGAAGATACAAAAGCCCATCGCACGCCTGCGCTCGGCATGGTGGCCGCAGGGACGCACCGAACAGAATGTTGCCTTGGCTTCACCTGCTATGACGACATCAACAGCCTTGACGACTGCGCCAGCCGCGTGCAGCGCTGCACTCAAGCTGTACTCATTCATGCCGGTATCGGGGTCTAACCACACGACACCCTGCTTGGGTGCCTGTGCGTAGATCCAGTCGATGTAATTGGCATCATGCACACGCTCCAACTGCTCGCGCGTGGCGGCGGGCGCGTCATAATGGCGCAATAATCCATCAAGACCGGTGGCCCTGAGACGGTCGTTGATCGCGGCCAGGCGGGCGGGGCGTTCAGGGTGGCGCGGGCCCATTTCGTGGCGCTCGCAGTCTTTGTGTGAAATGAAAGCTACGGTCATGGCTTACAATTGAGTCCGTGGAGAGACTAGCTTAACCGGCCGAATCGTCGGGTACCACTATTTGGTTTGCCGTCCCAGTCGGGCATGCCTTGTGGCGCTCACTGTGTTTCACTACCCTTAGCGCCTCAGCGCCAGTGACAGCTAGTGATGGCAGGTGGCGTCCGTACATAAAGCAGCAAATCCGATGAATCTCGTTTCGTCTTGCGACATCCAGCAGGCAGTTCCGTACAGACCGCGGCTCGCAGCCGTGCTTGGCCTGGTGTTGCTGTTACTCGCGGCGAGCGCGACCGCACTCGCCCAGAATAGCGGCGAGGACAAAGACAAGAAGCAGAACGAGCTCAGGAATCTGGTTAGCAACCTGGATGACATCGAGCGACGGCTGAATGACCGTTGGCGCGATGATGAGGAGGTGCTGGGTAACTGGACTAAGGTCATTGGCACAACTAAAGAGACCGCAGGCAAATGTGTGCCAGCCACCGAACAAGACCTCAAGAAGCTGAACGAAAAAATCGCCACACTAGGTGAACCGACCAAAGACGAGCCCGCGGAGGTTGTACGTCAGCGCAAGGACCTCGATGAGCAGAAAACGACGTTGGATAATCGCGTTGCCACCTGCAAGGTCCTGATCTTGCGCAGCGATGAGCTGTTACCGCGTATCGAAGGCTTGCTGAAGCTGCGCCAGGCGGAGCGGCTGTTGGCGCGAGGCCCAGGTATCACGGAAGTATTGAAAGACCAAGGACTCGAGCCGCGTTCGTGGTTAAGCGGGGCAAGCACCTATTTCCACGAGCGCAGTGCACTGCTGCAGCTTGGAGCCTGGCATTGGGGCCTGCTGGCACTCGTTTTAGTTTTCGGGACGTCCGCGGGGGTCCTCGTCCGTCAGGGCCTTATCGCATGGGAGGCTGAACACCGGTGGCAGCATAGCCTTTCCAGCCGGATCGGCCGCTCGCTCATTATCAGCACCGCGCGTTACGCGCCGCATGTAGGTTTTGGCATCACCGCGGCGATTTTCTTCTTCTTCGTTACCGGCTATATCTCCCCGATTGCGGTCATCAATGTGCTGGCCTATGGGTTGCCAGCGTATTTCGTTTTGCTCATATTAATCCAAGCATCGCTCGCCCCACCGCGGCCGGATAAGCCGTTCCTGCCGCTGCCGGCGGACACGAGCAGGGCCTTCGCAACTAGCCTCAAGGTGTTCGCGGCGTTGGTGTTTATCGCCTACCTACTGTTTGCAACCTTTCTCGCGCAACGACTTCCCGAGCCGTTGCTGCTATTGGCACGGGCGGTATTCGCGTTGGTGTTCTTTGCCAACCTGGTGTGGCCACTGTGGCTGTTGATCCGGGCTCCGGGACTGGCCCGAACGACAGGGATCATCGTCCTGTTGACACTCGTGTTGCTTGGTGCATTTGCCGCGGAGCTGCTCGGATTCCGCAACCTGTCAACGGCAGCCGTACAAGCGACGGCCGGCACGCTCATCGCGTTGGGCATCTTTGGGCTCGTGCGCCGTCTGCTGCGAGAGCTCTACGACGGGTTGAATAGCGGTCGTCATCCCTGGCATCGGCGCTTCCGCCAGCGCCTGGCATTGAATTCCGAGGACCCGGTGCCAGGTCTGATCTGGGTGCGGTTGATCACCTTGTTGGTGCTTTGGGCCGCATTGTTGGGTGCGGTGTTGCACCTTTGGGGTCTGCCGGATGCGTACTTTGAGCAGTTTTATGCATGGATCGGTACCGGTTTCACGGTCGGCTCGCTACGCGTCAATCCTACCCGCATCGTACTAGCGTTGCTCACGTTGACCACATTATTGATGCTGAGCGGTTGGGTCCGCAGCCGCTTGCGTCGGCGTTGGTTGACGCGCACAACCATGGATCGCGGGGCGCGCGAAGCGACCGTCACTATCATAGGCTATGTGGGCGTAGCGCTTGCCTTCGTGATTGCCCTGGCGGTCGCCGGATTCGAGTTCACCAACCTCGCTATCATCGCCGGTGCGTTGTCGGTCGGCATCGGTTTCGGCTTGCAGGCGATTGTCAACAACTTTGTTTCGGGTCTGATCCTGTTGTTCGAGCGGCCGATCAAGACCGGAGATTGGATCGTCGTCGGCAACACCGAAGGTTACGTCAAGCGCATCAGCATTCGCTCGACTATGATTCAGACCTTCGATCGTGCGGACGTGATCGTGCCCAACTCGGACTTGATTGCGAATCAGGTCACAAACTGGATGCTATATGATCCACGCGGACGTATCAGGGTACCCATCGGTGTGGCATACGGCAGTGATACGGAGAAGGTCAGGGATCTGTTGCTTGAGATCGTGCAAGCTCACCCGGAAGTGATCACGGATGGTACCTCACCTTCACCACGCGTGCTGTTCTTGCAGTTCGGAGATAGTTCGCTCAACTTCGAACTGCGTTGTCATATCCGGAACATCGATATGCGCCGCATAGTCATAAGCGATCTCAACTTTGCTATCGATAAGGCGTTCCGCGAGCATGGTGTGGAGATCCCGTTTCCGCAGCGTGACGTCCACATTCGCGACTGGCCGGAGGAGAAGAAGAAACCATCCAGCGCCCCCAGCAAGCAAACGAAAACTTGAAGGTACCTATGGCCCGCGAGATTTTCATAGTCGGCTGCGGATACACGGGTTTCAAAGTGGCGCAGCGCGAGCAGAAGCGCGGAGCGCACGTACGAGCGCTCGTGCGCTCCCCCGGTGGCGCCGAGCGTCTGCGCGCCAGCGGCATCGAACCGGTGCCCGGTGACCTCGATGATCGGGCATCGCTCGCGGCGTTACCTGTGGACGAAAGCATTATCTATTATTTCGTGCCCCCGCCCGCGCACGGCGTCGATGATCCACGATTGCACGCTTTTCTCGACGCGATCGGGCCTCAAACACGACCTCACCGGTTGGTGCTCCTCAGTACGACGGGCGTATATGGCGATTGTGTGGGTATGTGGATCGATGAGGAACGCCCACCGAACCCGCAGACGGACCGCGCACGGCGCCGACTTGCCGCCGAGCAGGAATTGCAGGGGTGGGCGCATGCGCGCGGCGTGCCGTTTGCAATTCTGCGAGTCGCCGGCATCTACGGGCCCGGCCGTTTGCCGATCGAACGTCTGCAGCGGGGATCTCCGGTCTTGCGGGAGGCCGAATCGCCGTGGAGCAACCGCGTGCATGTAGATGATCTAGTGACCGCGTGCCTCGCGGCGGCAGATCAGAACGACTCCGGGCGCGTTTATAACATCAGTGATGGCCATCCGACGACGATGACGGATTACTTCAATCGCGTGGCCGACGCCTGCGGTCTGCCGCGCCCGCTACAAATCAGCCGGGAGCAGGCGAAAGGCACCATGAGCCCGGAGATGCTTTCCTACCTGTCAGAGTCCCGGCGCCTAGACAACAGTCGTATGCGCACAGAGCTCGGTGTGGTACTGCGTTATCTGACGCTGGCCGATGGGCTGCGAGCTTGTTTCCGGCATCCATCCGCTCCGCCCCGGGCTGCTGGGAACGGCGCAGGAACCGACGCGCTTCCCAGCGCTGGAAGACAGGAGCAGAATTGATCTAACTCAAGGACAGGGATCGGCTACCCATGGTCTGGTATGGCCCTGCCTGAGGCGGCATAACCACTAGGTAAGCGATAACGGAGGTGCAAGATGCAACAGCGTTTCACCTATTTGACCGTGACACTAGCCGGGCTCGCAGGCTGGCTGACGCTAGCGCCAGTAGCTCCGGCAGACGAAATCACTCGCGGGGAGATGCTGAGTGTCTCCTGCGCCGGCTGTCACGGTACCGACGGTAAGAGCCCAGGATCCATTCCCAGTATCGCCGGCAAGTCGGCGGACACCATCGAGACTGCGCTCAAAGAGTTTCGTTCCGGGCAGCGCGAGTCGACGGTCATGGGCCGTCACGCCAAGGGCTACACCGACGAAGAGATCAAGTTGATCGCGGCGTATTTCGGTAGCGTCAAGTAAAACGGGGGGAACCATGGGCACATATTCTCGCAGAGATTTCATCAAGCTAATCGGTGCCGCTGGCGCCACCTCTGCGGTCGGTTGGCCACTGATCGCTCAGGCCAAGCGCGGTCACGTGGTGATCATCGGCGGCGGTTTCGGGGGGGCGAGTTGCGCCAAGTACCTGCGAAAGCTTGATCCAGGGATCAAGGTGACGCTCGTCGAACGCGAAAAAGAGTTCGTCACCTGTCCGTTCAGCAACGCCGTGCTGGGCGGACTGTACGATATGGGTTTCATCACTCACAGCTATGATGCGCTGCGCCAACGGTGGGACATCAAGATCGTACATGACACGGCAGTCGCCATCGATGCGGCAGCCCGCAAGGTCAAGCTTGCCGGCGGCAAGACTCTTAAATACGACCGCTTGGTCGTCTCGCCGGGCATCGACATCCGCTGGAACGCATTGAAGGGCTACGACGAGGCGGCGAGCGAGCTTGCGCCGCACGCCTGGCAAGCGGGCCCGCAAACGGTGTTGCTGCGCAAGCAACTCGAGGCTATGAAAGACGGCGGCGTGGTGGTTATCACCTCGCCGGCAAATCCCTATCGTTGTCCGCCGGGACCTTACGAGCGCGCTTGCATGATTGCGCATTACCTCAAGCAGAAGAAACCGCGCTCGAAGGTTATCATCCTTGATGCCAAGGACGGCTTCGCGAAGCAAGGCTTGTTCATCGATGGCTGGAAGCAGCTGTACCCGGGCATGATCGAGTGGGTCAAGGGCACGGACGGGGGGATGATCGATCGTGTGGACGCCAAGACCAAGACCGTGTATCCGACCTTCGGTGATCCGGTGAAGGCCGATGTGCTGAACGTCGTGCCGCCGCAGTCAGCAGGCGCCATCGCGCTGAAGGCTGGGCTCGCCAACAAAGACGGCTGGTGCCCGATCGATCAGAAGACCTTCGAGTCCACCTTGCACAAAGATATCTACGTGCTCGGTGATGCCGCCATCGCCGGAAAAATGCCGAAGTCGGGTTACGCTGCGAGCAGCCAGGCCAAGGTGTGCGCAGCCGCGATCATCACGAGCCTGCGCGGCGCGAACATGCCGGACCCCTCCTATGTCAATACGTGCTATAGCCTGGTCGGACCGGACTACGCCATCTCGGTCGCAGCCGTATATCGCCTGCAAGAAGGGCAGATCAGCGGAGTGAAGGGTGCCGGTGGAGTCAGCCCCAAGGACGCGGATCCCGCATTTCGCCGAAAGGAAGCCAGCTACGCGGTCGGCTGGTACAAGAGCATCAGCGCGGACATCTGGGGCTGAAACCAGGCACGCGGCTGGGGTGACCATAAGGAGCGGCGCAAGCCGCTCCTTTTTTTGGTCCCAACCCGGCCCCTGGCGCGCCGTCCGACGCGCGGTAGGGCATCAAGCAGTAAACTAGGCTGGTTGGACCCGGGCGGCTGGGCTGCGCTCGCGGTGGACTCACCGGGTCCAGGGTTTGCCTGAAGCGGAAGGTTTTGAATTTGTCTGCACATTCACGGTAATTTTCCGGGCATGAACGTTTTGTTTCCTTATGCGTGGTGCATTGGTAAGAGGCATTGCATAGCGCTTATCGTGGCGAGCGTGTTGTCGCTCGCTCAGGCCGTGACGTTTGCCGCGCCGCCAGCGCCAGTGGTGGTCGCCAGGGCGCAGCTGCGTTTACTGGCGCCGGTTACCTGGTTTCCTGCCACAGTAATCAGTCGTGACGACGCTCGCCTCGGTGCCGAGATCGACGCGCGCGTGTTGTGGGTTGCCGACATCGGCACACGCGTGCAGCAGGGGGCAATCGTGGCTCGCTTGGACGACACGCTGGTACGCGAGGCATTGGCGGAGAACGAGGCGGCAGTCGCGCGCGAGCAGGCGCGCCTATCGTATTACACACAAGAGCTTGAGCGCCTGAAACCCTTGGTCGATCGCAAGATCGTTACCCCTAGCAACCTCGATCAAGCGGTATCCAATCGCGACGCCAGCCGCGGCGAGCTGGCAGCGGTTCAAGCACGCGTGATGCGCGCCAGACAGCAACTCGAGCGCACGGTGATCCAGGCGCCGTTCGCCGGTGTCGTCACCGAGCGAATCTTGCGGCCCGGTGAATGGGCCGAAACAGGTGCTGCGATCGTGCGGCTGGTCGCGCCGCGTGCGCTGGAGGTGCAGGCGCATGTGCCGGCAAGCGCACTGGCCTTCATCCGTGCGGGTGGCAAGCTCAATCTGATGGCGAGCCCCGAACGTGCCGTCGCGGAGGTGCGTACAATCGTCCCTGTCGGTGATGATCGCTCACGCCTCTATGAGTTGCGTCTTACCCTCACTGACTCGAAATGGTCTGCGGGCCACACCGTGCGTGTCGAGGTACCGACGGCAGCGGCACGTGAGGTAGTGGCTGTGCCGCGCGACGCCTTGGTTTTGCGACGCACAGGTACGAGCGTGTTTCGCATAAGCGATGACGACACCGCCGAACAGATCTCGGTCACCACCGGTATTGCCGCCGGGGAGTTTATCGAGGTCAGCAATGGCATTAAGCCAGGCGACCGTGTTGTGACGCGTGGCGGCGAGCGTCTGCGCAGTGGACAGAAGGTGACGGTACTCAAGACCTCCGCCCAGCCGTGATCGTCGCTCGCGCAGCAATCGGCAACCCTGTCGCCACACTGGTCGGTGTGCTGCTCGTTATCCTGTTCGGCCTAATAAGTCTTAATCGCCTGCCGATTCAGCTGACACCCGAGGTCGAGCAACCGGAGATCACGATTACCACCACCTGGCGTGCGGCTGCACCGGAGGAGGTGGAGGCGGAGATTATCGAGCCGCAGGAAAAAGTGCTGCGCGGTCTGCCCGGCATGACCGAGATGCTTTCGAACGCGCGCCGAGGACAGGGCGAGATCAGTATCAAGTTTATCGTCGGTTTCGATCTGCAGCGCGGGCTCGTGGAGGTGCTGAATCGCTTGAACCGGGTGCCGCGTTATCCCGCGGACGCCGATGAGCCGGTGTTGAGCACCGTCGGCGGGCGCAGTCGCCCGGTTGCCTGGTTCATCATCAAGGCCTTACCGGGCAACACTCGTGACATCCAAAGCTACCTCGACTACGTCGAGGAGGTCGTGCAAACCCGTTTCGAACGTGTACGCGGTGTGGCGCTTTCGGAGGTGCGAGGTGGACGCAAGCGCGAGGTGCGCATCACCTTCGACCCCTACAAGGCCGCGAGCCTCGGTGTCGAATTTCCTGTGGCCGCGCGTCTCGCTGGCGGCAACGATAACGTCTCGGCTGGCACGGTCGATGTAGGGAAGCGCCGCTACACCGTGCGTTTCACTGGCGCCTTCAATCCGACCACGATGGGCGATCTGGTGCTCGAGTGGCGCGATGGCCGGCCGGTATCGCTGCGTGATTTCGCCGATGTCGACGTACAGATGGAGGATCGGCGCAGCTTCGTCATCACCAAGGGCACGTCGGCGATCGCCGTCAATGCGCACCGCGAGGCCGGGGTCAATGTGCTGGAGGTTATGGACGGGCTGCAGCAGGCGATGGTCGAGCTCGGTCAGGGCCCGCTGGCGCGCGCCCACTTGTCAATCGAGCAGGTGTACGACGAAACAATCTATATCCACCGCTCCATAGAGATGCTACGCAACAACCTTGGGCTCGGCATCGTGCTGGCGGTTACCGTGTTGTGGTGGTTCCTGCGGCGTTTTCGCGCAACGCTGATGGTGGCGATGTCGATTCCGCTATCGCTGGCGGTGTCCTTTATCGTGCTCGACATGACCGGCCACACGCTCAATATCATTTCCCTTGCCGGTCTTGCCTTTGCTGTCGGCATGGTGCTGGATGCCGCCATCGTGGTGCTCGAGAACATCGTGCGCTTGCGCGAGCTCGGCGAAAAGGGGGAGCAGGCGGCATTGAAAGGGACCACGCAAGTGTGGGGCGCCTTATTGGCCTCCACGGCGACGACGGTCGCCATCTTTCTGCCGGTGGTATTTCTGAAGGACGAGTCGGGCCAGCTGTTTGCCGATCTGGCCTTGACCATTACCGCGGCAGTCACCGCATCACTGCTGACGGCGATCACAGTCATTCCCACTGCCGCCAATCAGTGGCTGACACATCTCAATCTGCATGACCGCCACGCCAATTGGTGGCGGGCAGGCACTCGTTTCATTATGAGGATCACTGATACCCGCAAACGTCGCGCCTTGTGGATCGCTGGATTGATCAGCCTGCCGCTGGTGGCAACGCTCGTGCTCGTGCCGAAGGCCGACTATCTGCCGGAGGGTAACCGCAACCTGGTGTTCGCCTTTATCCTGCCACCACCCGGGGTGAACATGAACCACATCGAAAAGGAGATGGGACAAGTAATCGCCGAGCGCATGTCGCCCTATTTGAAAGGCGAGAAACAACCGAAGATTAAGCACTACTTTTTTGTCGCCTTCCCTGCCGGCGTATTCATGGGTGCACGTGCCGAGGACGAGCGCCGGGCCAATGAATTGCTGCCGGCCATAAACGATGCCATTCACGGTTTCCCCGATACCCTGGCGTTCGCCAGACGCGCATCCCTGTTCGGCGGTTTCGCCGGCGGCCGCACCGTGGAAATGAACCTGCAGGGACGTAACATGGAGACCTTGCTGAAAGCGGCGCTGGTTGCTTTCGCCACCACCCAGCAGGCGCTGCCCGGGTCGACCGTGCGACCGTTGCCGGGGCTCGAGCTCGCCGAACCGGAGTTGCGCCTGGTACCGATTGAGCGGCGTATCGCCGAGGCTGGCTGGGATCGCAACATCATGGCGCAGGTGTCGCGCGCTTTGGGGGATGGGCTATTCGTCGGTGACTACTTCGACGGCGAGGAACGCCTCGACATCATCGTACGGGTGCAGACATGGGCGACCCCGGAGGAGCTGGGTGCCATCCCCCTGGCGACCCCGAAGGGCGGGGTGTTGCCGGTCAGCGAGCTTGCCGAAATCGTGCGCACCGCTGGGCCGGATCAGATTCGCCGACTCGATCGCCGGCGCACGGTGACGTTGGAGATCCGCCCGCCGGAGGGGTTGTCGCTGGAAGAGGCGTTGCAGACATTGAGGACCAAGGTAGAGCCGGCCGTGGAAAGCTTGCTGCCGGAGGATGGCGCTATCCGCTACAGCGGTACAGCCGACAAGCTGCAAGTAGCGTTGCAGAACATGGGGGGGAGTTTCCTGTTGGCGGTGGTTATTTTGTACCTGCTCATGAGCGCGTTGTTCCGCTCTTTCAGGGATAGCGTGCTGGTATTGTTGGCCCTGCCGCTCGCGACCGTGGGCGGCATCATCGCCCTGCGGCTGGTCAATCTGGCCACCTTTCAACCGATGGACCTGTTGACCATGATCGGATTCATCATCTTGCTCGGTATCGTGGTGAATAACGCGATCTTGCTGGTGCACCAGACGCGTGCGGCGGAACGAGAAGGACTCAAGCGGCGCGCGGCGGTCGAGCAGGCAGTGGGTCTGCGCCTGCGTCCGATCCTCATGACCACCCTGACGACAATCTTCGGCATGCTGCCACTGGTGGTTATTCCTGGCCCCGGCAGCGAGCTCTACCGCGGACTGGGAGCGGTTATCGTCGGCGGGATGGCGATCAGCACGGTTTTCACCCTGATTCTACTGCCGAGCCTACTGCGCATCGGTGAGCACCGACGCTAGACGGGTTTGAGCTGCTGGGAATGATACAGCCGAGGCTTACTGCGCAGCGGTCAGTACGATGCAATCGGCCCGATCGCTCTTCACCTGGTAGGGGCGGGCGCTATGGGCGAAACGCCGAAGGATCCGTTCGGCTTCCATGTGTATGGCGGCGACCGGGCCACTCAAGATGATGTGGTTTCCGCGGT
>QKEI01000063.1 GCA_003251795.1 Candidatus Muproteobacteria bacterium | reverse complement strand
AGAAAGACCAGCTGAAGATTACGGAATTAATCTACCGGAGAGAGACTAGCGAGTGCCCGCCACCTTGATACAGTTGCGTCCCGCGCTCTTGGCGCGGTACAGAGCTCGGTCGGCGCGCGCAAAAAATGTCTTGTCGCTATCTTTGGCTGTCAGGGCCGCTACGCCCATGCTGACGGAGGCTTTAATCGATTCACCATCGAAGAAGCGCGTGATACCACCGATGCGCTTACGTATGGTTTCAGCCAGCACAGTAGCGCCTTGCCGATCGGTATTGCTCAGCAACAGCACGAACTCATCGCCACCGAAACGGGAGAATATGTCCGTCTTGCGCAGCGATCCCGCCACGGATTCGGCAATCGCCTTTATCAGGCGATCACCGGTTTCGTGGCCGTAGTGATCATTGACCGCTTTGAGCTTGTCGATGTCGAGGATGATCAGTGATAACGGCACGCCATGACGTCGTGCCAGACTGACCTCACGACGCAACGCCGTCTCCATCATGCTGCGGTTGTAGACACCGGTCAGGGGATCCGTCAGCGACGCCTGGAAGGCATCCTCGTATTGCAGCGCGTTGCGCAGTGGATAGGCCAGACTGGACAGCAAGAACTCGAGTAGGGCGGTTTCGCGCGGCGTGAACGGTTTGCCACGCGTAAAGGTGAGGCGTCCCAGATCCTGTTTTTCCACGACTACCCGAAACGTGCGCCGATAGCGCGCGCTGCGCCCGACCCGCAGGTCGATGCCCTGGCCGATGTTGCGGTAGTGGATGCTGCTGTGAGCGACGGTGGTGTTGACTTCGCGGGAATAGAGCCGCAGGAGCGGGTTCAACTCCAGTGTGGTCTGTAGCAGAGCGATGGTGCGCAGCGCCGTGTCATAAGGGCGCTGGCGCTGCTCCCGGGGGTCAGGTTTGAGCCACGCGAGCGTAGCCGCTCGCTCGATGCTTCGGGCGGAAAAATCGATGGTCTTGGCAGTTTCCGTCTGCATAGTGTTCCGTAACACGCGTTCTCCGCTCCATCTCCCCCCTACCGGTGGCCACCGGACTTTGTCAGCCTCGTTAAAACAATAAGTTAGACGATGAAATTCACCCTGTCTAGTAAAACCCTACTGTAAGCGCACGTTTATTTGGGTATGGGATCCCAAACCTGTCCTCCCAGGGTGCTCTTGGTGCAGCCCTGAATTGCCCGATATGCCGCTGGCAATAGGGGACAAACGCGACACGTCCCCTACAGCCCACGACTAAACTAGTTAGATATGTTTACCACACGTCTACAGCTACAGCGCCACCCGGGGGGCCTATGACCCAGCCGGTAGTGAGGTTTGCCGGGGTCTTGCTAATCCCGGTGTTGATTCTCATATCTGCGACCTTGCTACTGCCGCAACTGCGTTCCGTACCGCATGCGCAAGCGGCGCTTCTTCCGCATTTGCCATACGTGGCCATCGCGCTCGGTCTCACTCTGAGTTGGCGCTTTAACCACAGCCGCGCGTTCTTCGCATTATCGGTGCTGTTGTTGGCCTACCTTGGCCTGCAATACGGTCTGCCGTCTGGGTCGCCCCGCGGTTTGCGCCAGCAAGCGATCTACAACCTCACGGGAATGCTCGTACCCGTGCTGCTAACTGCCATCTGTGTGCTCAAGGATCGCGGCATCTTCAGCCCCCGGGCGCTGTCACGCTTCCTGTTGCTGCTGGTACCGGTTGCCGCTATCGCTACCATGGTCCACTGGCGCACAGCCGAGCTGGCGTCGTTGTTGCCCCGCGAGCTCCTGCGAGCTGGACATCTTGGTTGGACGCCTTTACCGCCGCCGGTGCTCGCCGCGAGTCTTGCTGCAAGCGCCATACTGCTGTTACGCCTGGCTCTGTATCGTTCCACCCTTGATGGCCTGACCGTTGCTGGCCTCATTGGCGTAGCGCTTGCTCTGCACACCGGTGCGCAGCCTTTGAGTACCGCAGTGTTTTTCAGTGCCATAGCGCTACTGTTCACGACCGGCGTGATACAGGATGGCTATCGCAAGGCCTATCTCGACGAACTTACCGGTCTCGCCGGAAGACGTGCGCTTGAGGAAGAGCTTCTCAAGTTGAGTGGCCAGTATGTGGTAGCGATGGCCGACGTCGATCACTTCAAGCGTTTCAATGATACCCATGGACATGACGTGGGTGACCAGGTGTTGCGCATGGTTGCTACCCAGCTCGGGGGCGTCGGCGGTGGTGGACGTCCGTTTCGCTACGGCGGCGAGGAATTCTCCATCGTATTCCCGGGCAAGGATGCCGATAGCGCGATCACACATCTGGACGAGGTGCGAGAGCGCATCGCCTCAATGCCGTTTTTCATCCGCGGGCGCGGGCGCAAGAAACATCTCGACCAAACCAACGTGAGAGGTCGCTCGGGTGGAGGGCGACGCACTACGGTAACGATTAGTATAGGTCTGGCCGAGCGCAGTGAGCGCCTCGCCAGGCCCCAGGATGTGCTGAAGGAGGCCGACAAGGCGCTTTACCGCGCCAAGCGTGGCGGTCGCAATCGCGTTTCCGATTGATCTCGCCTCCATTGCACGAGCACTCGTCTCTGCTGCTATGGTCCCGGGGCCGTTCCCCCGTAAAACAGGGTTATCCGTAGCTCAGCCTCTCCCGCTTGGTCTTGGATCGGAGATAATGTTTTAATAAGTCACCACATCAGTTTGACGTGCCCTGGCCGGGACCACTGTGATGGTTCGGCGCCGGATAACGAGGAATAAGGTGATGAAACAACAGCTCCCCCTGCAGGACCCGAAAGCGGCAGCAGGAAAGCCCAAGTATGTCTACGCCTTTGCCGAGGGCGATGGCAAGAACAAGGCCCTGCTCGGGGGCAAGGGCGCCAATCTGTGCGAAATGACCCGTATCGGTATCAACGTTCCACCCGGTTTCGTTATTACTACGGAGGCCTGCCGTCATTTTTTGGAGCATCCTGATCGCGGTCTGCCCGCAGGTTTGATGGATCAGGTCAGGCAGAATATGACTGAACTGGAAAACGCCACTGGCAAGAAATTCGGCTCTAAGGATAACCCGCTGCTAGTTTCAGTGCGCTCCGGTGCCGCGATATCGATGCCCGGTATGATGGACACCATCCTTAATTTAGGGCTCAACCAAAAAACGCTTAATGGCCTGGCGGCCCAGACTGCCAATCAACGTTTCGCCTGGGATGCCTACCGGCGTTTCATTCAGCTGTTCGGTAAGATCGCGCTCAACGTCCCGGACGAACGCTTCGATGAGCAGTTTCAAGCGGTGAAGAAGGGAGCCGGCGCGAGTGCCGACGTGGACCTGACGGCCACAGATCTCAAGGATGTCGCAAACCGCTTTCTCGAACAGGTGCGCAAGCATACCGGACAACCCTTTCCCGATGATCCTTACGAGCAGCTCGAGATCGCGATCAAAGCGGTTTTCAATTCCTGGATGGGTAAGCGTGCCGTAGATTACCGGCGCGAGTTCAAGATCACCGAGCACATGGCAAACGGCACAGCGGTCAACATCGTTGCCATGGTGTTCGGCAATCTCGGTGACGATAGTGCAACGGGTGTCGCGTTCACGCGTAATCCTGGCAGCGGCGAGAATCACTTTTACGGAGAGTATCTGGTAAACGCGCAAGGCGAAGATGTGGTTGCCGGCATTCGCACTCCCAAGCCGGTGCAGGATATGGCAAAGGAGATGCCGAACATTTACCGTGAGCTCGAAGAGTTGCGTGCCAAGCTCGAGCAACACTACGGCGAGGTGCAGGACTTCGAATTCACCATCGAGAAGGGCAAGCTTTATTGTTTGCAAACGCGCACGGGCAAAATGAATGCGGCCGCTAAGGTGCGCACTTCCGTGGAGATGGAACGAGAGGGGCTGATCAACCGGGAGCGCGCATTATTGCGGGTCGAGCCAGAAATATTGGAGCAGCTGCTGTACCCGAGTGTTGCGCCTGATTACCAGGGTGAACCTGCTGCCCAGGGCATCGCCGCTTCCCCGGGTGCGGCTTTCGGCAAGATCGTATTCGACGCCGATCGTGCAGAAGCTGAGGGCAGAGTCGGTGAGCGTGTCATCCTCGTGCGTGAAGAGACCAAGCCGGAAGATATCCACGGCTTCTTCGCCGCCCAAGGCATACTCACGAGCCGCGGTGGCAAGACCTCACACGCCGCGGTGGTGGCACGAGGCATGGGCAAGCCGTGCGTGGCCGGTGCTGAGGGCATCAATGTCGATACGCGCGCACACAGGGCCTACATCGGCGATCACGTGCTGCGTGAAGGCGATGTAATCACTATCGACGGCAGCACCGGTAACGTTTACCTCGGCGAAGTGCCCACGGTGGAACCCGATTTTTCGCGGGAATTGGAGACTTTACTCAGTTGGGCGGACGAAGTGGCCCAGCTACAGGTGATGACCAATGCCGACACGCCGGAGGACGCAGCGCGCTCGTTGAAATACGGGGCCATGGGTATCGGACTTTGCCGCACCGAACGCATGTTTAACGCTTCCGACCGCTTGCCGATCGTGGTGGAAATGATTCTCGCAGACACACCGGAGGATCGTCAGGTCGCGCTCGACCGTTTGCGCCCGATTCAGCGGGCCGACTTCAAGGCCATATTTACAGCCATGTCTCCCCGGCCAGTTACCGTACGCTTGCTCGATCCGCCGATCCACGAGTTCCTGCCGACCGAGCACGAACTGGAAGCCGAGATTGCCCACCTGCGCAACCTGCGCGGCACCGTGCAAGAGATGGTTGGGCTCAGTGATGCCTTGAAATTAATCGACCCGGAACATCCGGCCGAGAGCGTAGAGTCACTGGGAAAGCTCGAGCATATTCTCGGTACGCTGCGCGAAAGCGGGGTCGATGAGAAGCTCATTCAACAAAAACAGACAGTGCTGCGAAAGGTACGTACCCTGCGTGAAATCAATCCGATGCTGGGGCACCGAGGCGTCAGGCTCGCCATCACCTATCCAGAGATCTATCGTATGCAAATCCAGGCGGTGCTTGAGGCCGCCGCCGAATGTGTCAAGGAAGGAGTCGAGGTACATCCGGAGATCATGGTGCCGCAGGTGTGTACTTCACAGGAGTTGAAATTCGTACACAAGCTCGTAGCCGAGGCCGAAGCGGCGACCAAGCAAGACTACGGTATCGAAGTGCCGTTCCACTTTGGGACCATGATCGAGGTGGTGCGCGCTTGTATGCGCGCCGGCAATCTGGCAGAAATAGCCGAGTTCTTCTCATTCGGCACCAATGACCTGAGTCAGGCGACCTTTTCCTTCAGCCGTGAGGATGCCGAGAACAAGTTCCTGCCCCTTTACAACAAGATGGGTATTCTGCAGGACAACCCATTCGAGGTGTTGGACGTCAAGGGCATGGGTAGGTTGATGGCGATCACCGTCGAATGGGGCCGTAAGACGCGCCCGGACCTGGTCGTTGGCATTTGCGGCGAGCACGGCGGACACCCCGACTCGATCCGGTTCTGCCATCACATCGGTTTGAATTACGTGTCGTGTTCACCACCGCGAGTCCCAATCGCACGCCTTGCGGCGGCCCGCGCCAAGTTGCTGGAAAACGAATACCATTTCGGTTAAACGCGCGATACCGTGATCAACTGTCGGTAAAGCTCTAGGTAACGTGCGGCGCTGGTGCGCCAGCTGAACGATCGAGAGTGGCGCATGCCCGCAAGCGCCAGCTTCTTCCAGAGGTTAGGTTGGCCGTAAAGCGTGCAAGCACGTTCGATTGCGCCAAGCAGCGCGGGGACTGTTACCTCGTCGAATACGACGCCCGTAGCAGTGCCGGCGACGATGTTGTTAGCGTCTGCATCGACCACCGTATCGGCAAGACCACCAACGCGGTGCACGACCGGCACCGTACCGTAGCGCATGCTATAGAGCTGACTTAAACCGCAGGGCTCGAACCGCGACGGCATTAGCAACATATCGGCAGCGCCATAGATGCAATGGGCAAGTCCCTCATCATAACCAATGTGTACGGCGAGGCGTGTCGGGTTTCGCTCGGCAAAGCGCTGCAATACCTCCTCGTATTTGGGCTCACCACTCGTAAGTAGTAACAGCTGCAACGGCATCCGCGTTAGCTGCGGCAAGGCATCGAGTACTACATCGATACCTTTTTGCTCCACCGCGCGGCCGATAAAAGCGAGCAACGGTGTGCGCGCGGCGCGCTCGAGT
>QKEI01000039.1 GCA_003251795.1 Candidatus Muproteobacteria bacterium | reverse complement strand
CTTATCATCACCCACGGCCTTTCCGGGTCAGGCAAGACCACAGTGGCGCAGGCGCTGCTAGAACACTACCCTGCAATCCGTATTCGCTCCGATGTCGAGCGCAAGCGGCTGCATGGCTTAACGGCCAGTACGCGTAGTCGTTCGGACCTTGATCGAGGCCTGTACGCGCCCGAAGCAACAGCGCGCACGTATGAACGTCTAGCCCGGCTTGCCCGGATCGTCGTGGAAGCCGGCTATACCGTCATCATCGATGCCGCCTTTCTCAAGCAAGAGCAACGTATGATGTTCCACGCGCTGGCAGAAGAGTTGCGCGTACCCTTTGTCATTCTCGACTGCCAGGCGCCGGTGGACGCCCTAAGAGGGCGCATTGGGCGGCGCCAGAGTGAAGCGCACGATGCGTCGGAGGCAACACTTGTGGTCTTAGAGCGCCAGCTCGCCACCCAAGAATCACTGACCGAATCAGAAAAAACCCATGCGCTGAAGATCGATACCATGCAACCACCGGACGGTGACCGTATGGCGCGTCTCTTGCACAAGCGCACGTAGTCTAGCCACGGCCATGTCGCGAGCACGTCAAGGTCAGCACATGCGGTAGGATGAGCTAGCGGTTATCCAGTCGTGCAGACCAGACGTCGCGACGGACGTTAGTACATGCGTCGACGGAAAAGCGCACCGGCCAAGGTCAGGGTTACAACGGCAATCGCCGCCAGCGGCCACAACTGCTGCACCAACAGGCTCAATGGCACACCCTCAAGAAACACCCCACGCAGGATAACCATAAAATAGCGCATCGGGTTGATGAGCGTGAGCTCTTGTACAAGCGGCGGCATGTTAGCGATAGGCGTGGCGAACCCCGACAGGATAATGGCCGGCACAAGAAACAAGAACGCGCCGAGCAACCCTTGTTGCTGAGTAACCGACAACGAGGAAATCATGAGCCCAACGCCGATGGCCGACAACAGGAACAAGATTACACCAACGTACAGTGTCAACAGGTTTCCGAGCAACGGTACCTCGAACCACAGTACCGCTACGACAATGATCACTGTCGCTTCGCCAACGCCGATAAGAAACCCGGGTAAGGCTTTACCGATCAGAATATCGACCGGTCGCAACGGCGTGACCAGCAGTTGATCGAAAGTACCTTGCTCACGTTCGCGCGCGACAGATAGAGCCGTCACCAGCATGGTCACTACCAGCGTAAGCAGGCCGACGATGCCTGGCACAATGAACCAACGACTTAACAGATTAGGATTAAACCACGCGCGCACCTCTAGTCGTGCGGGTGGTCCCGTACGCCCCTGACTCTCCGCCCACTGCTGATTAAAGCGGTTGACGATTGTGCGTACATAATTCAATGCAAGCACCGCTGTATTGGAATTGCGTCCGTCTACTATTACCTGTAGCTGTGCTGGCTGCCCAAGCAAAAGATTACGGGTGAACTGCGGCCCGATGTGCAGCACCAACAGCGCATCTCTGCGGTTGATCAGCGGGGCAACCTGTGCCTCTCGATTAAGAGTGGCGACCGCTTTGAAGTTGGGTGAACCACTGAAGTGTGCAATCAGGTCGCGCGATGGGCTGCCGCGGTCTTCGTTGTATACCGCAAACGGAAGATGGCTGAGGTCGAAGGTAGCAGCGTAGCCGAACACGAGCAGTTGGATGATAGGTGGACCGATGATCACGAAGCGGCTCTTCTTGTCTTTTAACAGGGTAAAAAACTCTTTCTTAGCCAGCGCCAGGATTCTTTGCCGCCACATGGCATGCTCCTAGTCAAGGCGCTTGCGCGCCCGGCGTCGGCTCAAGCCGAGAAAGATAACCGCCATGGCGATCAGAGCCAATGCGTTGGGCACGAGCACTGCCCAGACATTGCCGGCAAGAAATACCGTTTGCAAGATCGAGACGAAATAGCGCGCAGCAATCAAATGCGTCAGCAGCTGTACGATCTGTGGCATGCTGCCGATATCGAAGATAAAACCTGACAGTATGAAGGCTGGAAGGAAGGTGACGATAATGGCTACCTGTCCCGCGACAAACTGGTTCTTGGCAACGATCGAGATCAGCAGACCCATACCCAGGGCAACCAGAAGGAACAGCGAAGCCGCGACGAAAAGTACAGCCAGTGAGCCGCGCAACGGCACCCCGAATAGCCACACCGCCATGATGACGGACAGCAACATGCCGCCCATGCCCAGAAGGAAATAGGGAATGAGCTTGCCCAGCAGCACCTCGCGCATCGCCACCGGGGTCACCATCAGGGCTTCCATCGTACCGCGCTCCCACTCGCGTGCCATCACCATCGCCGTCAACAGCGCTCCGATCAGAGTCATGATCACGGCGATCAGTCCCGGTACCAAGTAATTGCGGCTGCGCAGCTCGCTGTTAAACCATACTCGCTGCTGCAGACGTATCGGTATATTCAGTTCTTCGCCACGCGCGCGGGCCAGATCCTCCAGCCAGTTCACCCATACGCCTTCGACGTAGCCCTGGATCAGGCGGGCGTCGTTGGCGTTTACGCCATTAACAATGACCTGAATAGGAGCACTCGTGTCGCCGTGCAACCGCCGACTGAAATCCGCGCGCAGGCGCACGATTCCGTTCACCTCCCCTTGCAACAGCGCCTGCTCGGCCGCGCGCATAGTGGCCTTCATGGTCGGTCTGAAGTATTGGGACTCCTGGAACGCCCCCGTGAAGCTAGCGGTATCGGCACTAGGTTGGTCGATAACGAGCGCCAGCGGGACATGTTTGGCATCGAGGGAGACGCCGTAACCGAACAGCAGCAACAGTACTACCGGCATCACAAAGGCGATGGCGATGCTGCTCGGATCACGCAACACCTGCAGAAATTCCTTGCGTATCAACCCGCGCAGACGCATGCTCGTGCCGCCTCGCGGCGCAGCCGGCTTGGTCGGCATAACCGCTGCCCTACGCTCCTGCGTCACGATGCCATACCCGTCTGCTGTTGTGCCTCGATCAAGGCAATGAAGGCCTGTTCCATCGTCGGCTCAGCGATCGCGGGGGAACGCGCCGCACGCTTGATCTCGGCCGGCGTGCCGAGGCTCAAGATCTCTCCCGCCGCCATGATCGCCAAACGGTCGCAATATTCAGCCTCCTCCATGAAATGGGTGGTGATCAGCACCGTGACGCCTCGCTCAGCCAGCAAGTTAATACGACGCCAAAATTCGCGTCGCGCCAGTGGGTCAACGCCTGAGGTCGGTTCGTCGAGGAATAAGATCTCCGGCTCATGCATCAGCGCACAAGCGAGCGCCAATCGTTGCTTATAACCAAGCGGTAGATCGATGCTGCTGACGTCAGCCATACGCTCGAGCTCGAACTGCCGCAGCGCCCACGCGATACGCGCTTCGCGTTGCGAGCCCGAAAGGCCGTAAGCGCTACTGAAGAACTCGAGATTTTGCAGCGCACTGAGGCTGCCGTAGAGGGAGAACCTCTGTGACATGTAGCCGATGCGCGCACGCGCATGAGCAGCGGCACGTCGTAAGTTTACACCGGCAACGCGTAAGCTTCCGCTGGTTGACGGTAGCAAGCCACAGAGCATACGAAACGTTGTCGACTTGCCGGCGCCGTTTGCACCCAACAGACCGAACACCTCACCGCGGCACACGTCAAAGGTGACATCGCGAACGGCATAAAAACTACCGAAGCGACGTTGCACGTGGCGCACTTCGATCACGGGTTCGTTTCCCGTCGGGCTGGCAACAGCGCGTGGGTCATGCTGGTCTGTCGAATAAGCCGACGCTCTAGTGGCCTCGCCGGCGTGCAACCTAGCGATGAAGCTGTCTTCGAAACGAGGCGGAACAGGCTCCAGCACCGCGCCCGGCAGCGCCGGTAGCAATGCGTCGGTGGCGGGCGGCGTGGTGTTATCCATGACCAACCGCACTCGATCGCCCTGAATGACGGCATCGACCACGCCGGGGCGCACTGACAGTGTTTCTTGCAGCGCACGTTTCTTTAATCCCGGCGCTGTGACGGCATAAGTTCTGCCTTGCAGCTGCGCGCTGAAACTCGCCGGGGAATCCTGTCCAAGCACCTGACCCTGGTAGAGCAAAGCCACTTCATGGCAACGTTCGGCCTCCTCCAGGTACGCCGTGCTGAGCAACACCGTCATGGCTTGCTCTTGCACAAGGCGGTAAACAATGGCCCAGAGTTCCCGACGCGACACGGGATCCACTCCGACCGTCGGCTCATCCAACAACAACAACGCCGGTGAGCGTACGAGCGTGCAAGCAAGTCCCAGCTTCTGTTTCATGCCGCCGGAGAGGCGCCCGGCGAGCCGTGTCGTGAAGGGCGCTAGCCCAGTCATACGCATGAGCTCGCGATAGCGCGCCGGTCGATCCGCGGGTGCTACACCCTGCAGATCCGCATAAAGATCGAGATTCTCCTGCACCGTTAGATCCTCGTAGAGGCCGAATCGCTGCGGCATGTAGCCGACCATGGCCTGCACGACCAACGGTTCACGCGCCACGTCGACGCCGAGTACGCTGATCCGCCCGCCATCAGCCAAGAGTAGGCCTGTCACAAGTCTCATGAGCGTGGTCTTGCCGGCGCCGTCCGGGCCAATCAGCCCGGTAACCAAACCACGCCCGATGCGCAGGTTTACGCTTTCGAGCGCCTGCACGCGACGGTGACTGGTAACAAAGCTTTTACTAACGTCGTTGATGTCGAGGACGACGTCCTTCGAGCCAAAACCTTCACTCTTCACTACGGGTGACGTGTCGGGCGAGACGGAATCAGATGTCATGATTCCTTACACGGTTCCTGTTCGCCGATCCCACTTTCGCTGTCTTGGTTCAAGGGAATGGTGACGGTGGCGGGCATGCCCAAACGCAGCTGGTTCTGCGGATTGCAGACGAAGACACGTACTTGATATACGAGACTCGTACGCACGTCGGTCGTTTCGACGCTTTTTGGTGTGAACTCGGCGGTGGGAGAGATAAAACCGATCCAGGCGCGGTAGCGTTTGCCTGGGTAGCTATCAGTGCTCACTTGCGCGCGCATACCAAGGCGAATCTTGCCGAGCTCCGGCTCCGCGATATATGCCCGCACCCAAACTGGGTCGGTCAGCGCTAACGTGTACACCGGTGTCTGTGGCGACACCATGTCTCCAGGTTCCAATATGCGAGTCTGGATCACGCCGTCAGCCGGCGCATACAGATCAGTATCCGCAAGCTGCTGCTGTGCGAAGGCGAGCTCCGCCTCGTTGGCCTTGAGGGTTGCCTTGGCTGCGGCAATATCTTCCTTACGGGGCCCAGCAAGTACCAACTTCAATGTTTCGCGTGCGGCCTTCAAACGTGCCTGCGCGGCCTCCGCTGCCGCCTTGGCGTCGTCGACCGTTTGTTGTGCGATCAGTTTCTGTCCCACGAGAACCCGTTGGCGCTCATAGGTGCGCTGCGCATCCTGCGCGATAACCGTCGCCGCCTCGGTGTCCGCATGCGCCTTGCTGATCTCTTCCGGCCGGCTGCCGGCCTCTAGACGCGAAACGATCTGGCGCTGCGCGTCTGCTTGTGCTTCGGCGCGTGCGACGATTTCCTGCAAGCGCTGCTTATGTAAACTCGCCAGCAGCTGACCCGTCTTTACCCGCTCTCCTTCGCGCACCAGCATCGTGGCAATATGTTCATTACTGTCGAAGGCCAGCGCCACCTCACGGATATCGATGTTGCCGTGTAACACCAGCTCACTCGCCTCGCCCCCTTGCCTGTCAAGGAACAGCCATGCCGCAAGCCCGGTGATTCCTAACAGCGCTAGTAATCCGACAATTATCTGAATTTTGCTTGGTCTACGGCTCATTGCGTGTCGTTCGCTCGTGGCTGTTCCTCGCCTCTGCGCAAGGCGCAGTCACGTTGTACGAGCTCATGTTTCCGTTTCTACAAGCGCCGGGACGGCTAGTACGGCCACTTCCAGTCGCGGATCTCGGGCATGTCCTGCCCATGTTCTCTTATGTATTGTTTGTGCTCGATAAGCTTATCGCGCACGGCCTGCTTGGCATAAGCCGCAACATAGCCGAGCTTGGGCACGCGCTCGATCACGTCCGAGACCAGGTGGAAGCGATCGAGGTCATTGCGCACACACATATCGAACGGGGTGGTCGTCGTCCCCTCCTCCTTGTAACCGCGTACGTGCAGGTTGTCGTGGTTGGTGCGCCGATAAGTAAGCCGATGGATCAGCCACGGGTAG
>QKEI01000272.1 GCA_003251795.1 Candidatus Muproteobacteria bacterium | reverse complement strand
CGCTAGCGACCGTGGCGATGGTCACGAGCGCCGCGCTGGCCAGTGAAAGCGCCATTTTATGGAACACGCTTTTCATATCTACCTCCTCCTCCTTCGTATGAGGGCTAAACGTCTTTGAGTTAAGAATCCGCTCTTAATTAGGATTTTATTTTATGGTAACGCTGTTAGACCGACTAAAAATATCATACTAACAATAGGAAGACTATATGATAGTTAGCCCGGACCAGCTGTGAGGCGGATGCTGCAGCAAAGGCGCCAAGCCACCGCCGGGCGCTGGGCGCAGCCCAATTCTTGCCCATTGGCGGCAACAAATAGCGTGGGCGCGTATCTAGGATCTAAGGCCGCGCGAGTGGTAGCCAGGCCGGGTCGCTTTCGGCTATCCCTAGCCTCCGCGACACTTGCGCATCCTGCACGTAGAATCGAACCACTGAGACGCGGATTTTCAGAACGACCCAAGAGAAAGCCAAGATGTCACATCCCTATAAATCGCCGAAGTAACACTGTGGATATGCCATCCTTTGGGTTAACCTACGGCAAGTTTCCCTCTAGCGATCGCGCCAAAAACTCACAGGTTCCGGCTTTGAAACAAAGTGATCACAAGCTCTGATCACGTAGGAGAAAGCAGCTGTCCTAGTGGTCTGTCCCCTAAGAACTCTTGGCGGCCGCGCCGGATGTGGCCTTTATGATTCAATTGCTCTGCACATGACAACCCAGGCGGATACCCCTTGAATACCGATACCCCCGAGTCCAGCCGCAAGGCGCAGATTGACGCTTTGCTTCTCAAGCTCCCGGGCGTCAGCGCAAGAAAAATTAACGGCCTTGACGCCTATTTCGTGAGCGACAAGATGTTCGCCTGTATCAGCGGCGATGGCGTTGGTATTCGCCTGCCTGTTGCCACCGCGACCGAACTGCAGTTCTCAAGGGACAACGTCGTCGCCTTTCGCCCCGGCGGTATGACAAGTTCGAGGGAATGGGTACAGATCGAGCGCACTGATGCAACCGAGTACGAGCAGGATCTTGAGCTCTTTCGCACCTCGCTCGAGTTCGTGAAAGCCGCCCGAAGCCGCTAGCCCGGCGTAGGAAACTGCGGGCAGCATAGAGTGCGTCAGCAGCACTCAAACAGACCCCGTGGTGGCCAGGGGCGGAATCGAACCACCGACACGCGGATTTTCAGTCCGCTGCTCTACCGACTGAGCTACCTGGCCGATCGTGGAAGTGGCGGATTATAGAGAAGCTATTTGGCACTGAAAAGCGCCGCTATTTGCGCTGCGGCGCTACATAACCGGGTGGCAGCTGCGAGCCTTCACCGAAGAAGTAGTTCTCCATCTCCTGCTGGATAAACTTACGCGCCTCCGGATCCAGCGGATTCAAGCGGTTCTCGTTGATCAACATGGTTTGATGGTCTAGCCACATCTGCCATGCCTCTTTCGACACGCTTTCCCAGATCTTCTTGCCGAGCTCACCGGGGTAAGGCGGGAAATCCAGACCCTCCGCTTCTCTGCCGAGCTTCACGCACTTTACCATGCGACTCATGTAGTCTCCCTTAACTGCTGCAGTAAGCGTTTGACCGGTGCCGCAAATCCGCGCTCATCGGGTTGATTGGGGTTATACCAGACCATCTCCGGGTTCTCCATGACCTGGTCGGAACTGACCGCGCGCGCGGCGATTGGGGTGATCTGTAGGTGGAAATGGCTAAATGTATGGCGCAGCGGTCGCCAGGGTGTGGCCAGTTCGACGCGCAAACCGAGCGCTTGCTGGCACCATTCGCCGATATCTTCATCACCGCATTCAGGAAAACCCCAGAGGCCACCCCACAGCCCAGTGGGCGGGCGCCGCTGCAATAGCACGCGTCCGCGACGATCGCGGATCATGATCATGGCGGTTGTTCGAGTCGGCAAACTACGTCGGGGCCGAGCGGCCGGATAACGTTGCGGCGTACCGAGAGCCAATGCCCGGCAGCCCATACGCACAGGGCAGTGCGCGCAATCGGGGCGTGTGCGGCGACACACGGTAGCACCGAGATCCATGATGGCTTGTGTATACGCGCGCACTCGCGTGCGGGGCGTATACCGATCCGCCAAATCCCATAACCGTGCCGCCACGTCGCGCTCGCCCGGCCAACCGTCGACGGCGTGATAGCGTGCAAGCACGCGCTTGACGTTGCCGTCGAGAATCACGTGGCGCTTGCCGAAGGCAAACGCGAGAATGGCACCGGCAGTGGAGGCGCCGATGCCGGGCAGCGCTTGCGCGGTCTCGTAGTCACGCGGAAAACGGCCGTGATACTGCTCGACAATAATGCGTGCCGTTTTGTGTAAATTACGCGCGCGCGCGTAATAACCCAGACCTGTCCAGTAATGCAACACCTCATCGAGCGAGCCTGTCGCAAGCGCCTCGATGTCGGGAAAGTGCTCGACAAAACGATGGAAGTAGGGAATAACGGTGCTCACCTGCGTCTGCTGCAGCATGATTTCCGATACCCAGATCGCATAGGCGCTACGGTTCCGATGCCACGGCAGGCCTTTGCGCCCATGGTGGTCGTACCAGGCGAGCAGCCGATCCGTGAATGCATTCGCCTTCATTGCGTGCGAAGGCTCTTCACTCTAGCCCCGTTGTGACTGGCGTATGGACCCGCGCTTGATGCTGAGTCGGGGCCGCTGGGATGTGAGACTTCCAGGCGTTGCGCCATCACCAGCAACTTGTGGCGCAAACGCGCCTTGAAGATAACCGACGGGATGGTGAAGGCGAGCGAAAACTCGGCCTCATACCGCATGCGTGTCTTATCCGCCTCCGCGTCGATTGCCCAGCTTTCCCACCCCTCCCGGAAATCACTTTGCCCTGGGATCATTGTCGTCAGGACCTTGCCGTCTCCGCGGTGGTCCAGGTCTTTCGTTTGGCTAACGTCTTTACAAAGCACCAGCACGCAGGAATGAAAGATCACGTGCACGCGTTGTTTCCCATCAGCCAGCGTTTGCAGTAGGCGGCTTTCGGTCATCGTGTCGTCCAAGTGTGGCCACTGGCGGTAGTCGGCCAACGTGGCGTACACGTCCGCCGGCGCGGCGTCGAGGACGACGTCAAAATTCACGCGATAGCGACCCTCATCGTGGTGAATGTCGAGCATCTGTACCGTGAACGCGCTCGCTGATAGTGGCACGAGCGACAGCACGAGCGGGATGAGGGCCCACCGACGCCTGTATTGCCGCGACATGGCGACCCTTAGAACTTATACTTCTTTTTCAGCCTATCTAGGGCCTTCTCTTTCAGCTTCTCTTTTTCCTCTTCTTTGCGCTGTTCGAGGGCCTTCTGCGCTTGCTCCTTAAGCACCTCGTTCCAGGCGACACTGTAGCTCGGTTCAGCCACCTTTCCGCTGATGTCCACCGGTACGTTTGAACCTCTCCCCCCCGCCTCCTCGGTCACCGTCACAATCAGACGATACTTGATGGTCTGCTTTGGCAGGTTGACGGTGCCCTTGCCAATAGCTCGCAGGTTAGCGCCATCGAGCTTGAGGTCATCGTTACTGGCGATGCCGTTGGTAATGTTGGCGCTGGCGGTGAGGCTCTTGAAAACGGTGGAATCACTCGCATCGGGCAGAACCGGTACTGGCTTGCCGCGCAGCTGGTTGTATTTCGTGCGCGCGTCGTTGACTAGTTTCTGTAGATTGACCCCTTCGATCTTGCCGTTGGTCACGGCCAGCACAGTCTTGCCGCTGAGTGTGTTCATGATGGCGTCAGCGTCGAATCCGCGCGCGCGCAGATCGAGCGTGAGATTGCCCGTACCACTCAACTTGTCGTAAATATCCGCGTCCTTGAGAAAGGGTTTGAGGTCGAGATTGCTGAGACGCTCCTGCATTTGGTATTGCGGCGCTTGTGCACGCACGTCCACCACCGTCGTGCCGTCATATCGCCCCTTGTAAAAACCCGCCTTGTTCGGTCCGAGCGTGAGTAAGCCATTCTTCGCCTTGATCTTGATCAGCGCATCGGCGGCGTGCATTCCAAACGCCTTGAGCTTGGCGATCGTGGCCTGTCCGTCAACGTCAAGCGCACGCAAGATACTGATGGGCAGAGCCGCCGGGGCTGCACCCGGTGCAACCGCCGCAGCCTTGCCCGCTTGCGTCTGCGCTGGTGAAGTCGCGGGCGGCAAATAACGATCGAGGTCGATCTGATCCAGCTTCAGGTCAAAAGCGTATGCCGGCTTGGAGAAGTTGCGCACGGCAAGGCTACCCGTGACGCGTGAATCATCGAGACGAAGATCGAGCTTGTCGAGCACGAGCTGCTGCGCGTTGCCCTTGAATTCGGAGCGCGCTGCCACCTTGCGCAACACGCTGCGATCCGCGGTCTGCGTGTCGACTGCCAGCTTGGCGAGCAGCCGCCGCGCATCGACGGGAGCGATCACCACTCGACCCTGCACTTGCGTGGCCTTGCGCAGGTTACGTGCCTGCAAGTCGCCATTGATCTGCAACTCGTCAGCGGTGAGTGATAGGCGTGCCACCTCCAGGGTCTGGCTGGGCAGATCGGCGCTGAAATCAGCCTTCAACGCTGCCCGCGCGAACGCCCGCGCCCACGCGGGCCGCGTGTCCACCGTCAACAGGGTTAATAATGCGCCCGGCGGAAATCCCGGTAGCTCCACGCGCCCGCTCCAGCGGGGCGCGTCGACGATGCGCGTTCCCGCAAGCTCTCCCTGCAGCGAGATATCGTCAACCGCGAGTGCCAGCCGAGAAACGGCCAGTGCTTGGTGACCCAGGTCGGCGCTGAACGCCGATTTCAACGAGGCCGTACGCAATACGTCCTTGGAGGCCGGCTGATATTCGATACCGAGGGCCTGCAGCAGCTTGCGCGGATTGAATGAGGGCATCTCCACGCTTCCCTGAACCACCGGCGCATCGCCGATGTTACTGGCCTGCACATCACCGGTGAGCGTTAAGCCATCGGCGCCCAGTGACAGGTTGGTGATAGTAATGGTGTGCTGCTGCAAGTCTGCATTGAAGTCTGCTCGCAGGCTCGCTTGCGCGAACGCCTGCCGCAGCGAGGGCTGGGTGTTGATCGCCAACAAGTCGAGCACGGTCCCTGGATGGAAGCTTGGCAGCGAAAGACTACCGCGCCATTTCGGGGCGTCGACGATCGTGTCGCCCTGTAGTTTCGCGTGCAACACCATATCATCGAGGGTCACGGTGATATCGGACAGCGCAAGTGCCTGCCGACCGAGCTCGGCACGAAACTGCGCCTTCAGCGCCAGCTTGTGCAGGGCGTCTTTCGACGCCATCTGAGGCTCGGCACCGAGCGTCTTCAGCAGCGGGCGCGGATCGAAAGCGGGAATCTCGAGCTGACCTTGCAGCACCGGCGACTGTCTGATGTTCGTGCCTTGCACGTTGGCCTTGAGCGCCAACTCCGCCACGGCCAGTTCGAGCTTCGGTATGTCGAGTGTCTCGCGCTCGAGATCGAGTTGCACGCGCGTGTTGAGCTCGACCGGAGCGCGCAGCGCTGGCGCCGTGCTTTCCAACAGAAACGCCAAACGCACATCCACCGGGCGAGCCATGTCGATCGTGCCTGATTTGAGTTCGAGGTTGCGCAGGGTATAGCGTGTTCCCGCCTGTTCGTCGCGCCAGCGGATTTCGCCCTTGCTAACGTTGATGCCGCCGATGGTGAGCGCTGCCAACCCGGTTTCCGAGGGTGCCGCTGGCGCGGCGGGTTTTTCCTTGGCGGGCTTCTCGGGGGCTGCCAGGTCGTCCCAGTTGCTGCGACCGGCACGATTACGCGCGAGATCTAGCAACAACCCATCAACGTGCACGGAATCGACGACCAACTCCTTGCGCAACAGCGGCAACACCTTCACGCGCACGCCGGCCGAGCTGATGCGCGCGAATGGGGTGTCGCCAAAACCGGGCGCATTGGCAAGCTCGGCCTCACCGATCTCGAGTCCCACCCAGGGAAACACCGACAACCCCAGGTTGCCCTTGATCTTCAGCTCGCGGCCGGTGTTGTCTTTCACCGCCTGGGTGATTTCTCCCTTATAGTCATTGGGGTCAATGAGCAGCACCAACGCGATGGCGAGCACGACGACACCGAGGACGATGACACCGAGGACGATTGCAAGGATCTTTAGGATCTTGGTCACGGGCTTATACTCCAGAGACAGCGCTGCTTGCTGGCAACGCCATCGGTCGGTTAGAAGCTTGAGCGGGTGATGGGAATCGAACCCACGTCATCAGCTTGGGAAGCTGAGGTTCTGCCATTGAACTACACCCGCATTGCGGCGATTTTATGCGCACTCGCAGTGGCCCACAACCAAACGCACGTTTCACCGAAAGTTAGCCAATCCGTCAGGTTTTCTTCAGGCGAGTTGCACCAGTTGCTTGCCGATGTTGTGTCCATGCAGCATGCCGATGAACGCTTCGGGAGCGTTCTCGATGCCCTTGGCGATGGTTTCTCGGTAGCGTAAGCGCCCGGCGGCAACCAGTTCTTCGAGCTCGGCCCGGGCCTGATCCCACTGTTGACGATAATCACTGAGCAGGAACCCTTGCAGGCGCAGGCTCTTGTCGAAAATCAAACGGGTGTTCTTGACGCCGTAGGGCTCACCGGCCGCGTTGTATTGCGATAGCACCCCGCAAACGGGCACGCGCGCCTGTTTGTTCAGCTGTGGCAATACCGTGTCTAGCATCTCACCGCCGACGTTATCAAAATAGACGTCGACCCCCGCAGCGGCCGCTGCCCTGATCTGTGCTGCCAGATCACCGCGTTTGTAGTCTAGACACGCGTCAAAACCAAACTCATCCGTGACGATGCGACATTTTTCCTGTCCGCCGGCGATACCGATTGCGCGACAGCCCATGGCTTTGGCGATTTGACCGACGGCACTGCCGACGGAACCGGCGGCTGCTGAGACAAGCACTGTTTCGCCTGCCCTGGGATCGCCGATCATTTTCAAGCCCGCCCACGCGGTTACGCCGGTCGATCCGCACGCGCCGAGATAGGCCGTCAAGGGAATCGCGTCCTTCGGTATGACCTTAAAGTCCAGGTCTGAACCATCGGAGATCGCATAGGTCTGCCAGCCCAGTCGGCCGACAATGTGCTCACCAACCCTGAAGTCGGCGTTGTTGCTTTCGATGACCTCGCCGATCACGCGTCCGACCATCACCTCCCCAGGGCTCATGGGTTTGCCGCGGAACGTCCAACCTCCGCCCATCAGCATGCGCATGTAGGGGTCAAGAGACAGGTAGAGATTGCGCAGCAAAAACTGACCCGGACCAAGCTCAGGGAGAGATGTGTTGACGATCTCGAAATCGGTAGCCGTTGGAAACCCCCGCGGCTCTCGGCGAAACAGCACTTGAGTATTTGTCGGTTTCATGTGTCAGGTTTCTTGTCAGATCAATTGTTTAAGGAACCGAGGCATACGCCGAAAGAAATGAAGGCTTCAACCTCTCGATTCATGCGGCATTGAGCGGTACTT
>QKEI01000111.1 GCA_003251795.1 Candidatus Muproteobacteria bacterium | reverse complement strand
GGGGGTATGCTGATGGGTGCAGTGGCCAATATGCGGCCCGAGCTATTCAAGGCGATCATCGCCCACGTGCCTTTTGTCGATGTCATCAACACCATGCTGGACGATTCGCTGCCGCTCACAACAATGGAATACAACGAATGGGGCAACCCGAACGACAAGCAGGCTTTCGACTATATGCTCTCGTACTCCCCATACGACAATGTCGCCCAGCAATCGTATCCGAACATGTTGATCGTTGCCGGGCTGAACGATCCGCGGGTAACGTACTGGGAGCCCGCCAAGTGGGTCGCTAAACTCCGGGATCTGAAGACCGACAATAACCTGCTGTTGTTGAAGATCCACATGGACTCAGGTCATGCAGGAGCCTCGGGACGCTTCGACTACCTAAAAGAAGTGGCGTTTGACATCGCCTTCGCCCTCAAGGCATTCGAGGTCACATAGCGCCTCAGCCTGCTCACGCTGCGGCAGCGCAAGAGAAGCGTCGCGGCTCAGCTAACGCGGCCAGCGCTATAGGTGATTTCACGGCGGATGTAGTTGATATCCATCTCTACGAGCGGCCGCGGTTTGGCAATGCCGTAACCCTGAGCATAATCTACGCCGATCTCTCGCAGCTTCACCAGGATGGCATCCTTCTCGACAAACTCGGCCACGGTGCGTTTACCCATAACATGACCCATCTCATTGATTGCCTTCACCATGGCATAGTCGATCGGATCATCGACGATGTCCTTCACAAAAACACCATCGATCTTTAAGTAATCGACTGGCAAATTCTTAAGGTAGGCAAACGATGACAAACCCGAGCCAAAGTCATCCAACGAAAAGCAGCAGCCACGGCTTTTCAACACCGACATGAAGCGCGTGGCTTTCATCAGGTTGCCGATGGCGGCTGTTTCGGTTATCTCAAAACAGATCTTCTCCGGCGGCACTCTGCCCTCGTTAAACTTCTCAATCATAAAATGCATGAAATCTGCATCTCCCAGACTATGGCCAGATAAGTTGATCGTGCACAGTCCCAGCCTTTCCATCTGTTCAGGGTGATCTGCTAGCCACTCAAATGCGGTTTGTGTCACCCATCGATCCAGGCCTAGCATCAGGTTGTAGCGTTCAGCCGCAGGCAAGAAAGATCCCGGCCCGATAATCTTGCCATTGCGTTCCTGCATACGCAGCAAAAATTCGAAATGGATACCTTCCTCGTCTTCCGATTCCACCGGCACAATCAACTGGTAGTACAGGTGAAATCGCCCCTGCTCCACCGCGTCCGTGATGCGCGATACCCACTGCATCTCGCCGTGGCGCTTCACAAGCGTGCTGTCATCGTCCCGGTAGACGTGGATACGATTCCGGCCCCCGTCTTTTGCCGCAAAACACGCGGCATCAACAACACTCAACACGCGCGACAAGCTTTCGCTGTGCTCATCCAGAAACACCACGCCGATACTGACACCGAGGGTGAAGCTTCTCCCCTCCCAGACAAAGCGAAATCCTTGTATTGTGGCGAATAACTCATTGGCAATGCGGATGGCGTGTTCCTCCGGGCAGTGCTCCAGGAGCACGCCGAATTCATCGCCCCCTAGCCTGCCCAACGTGTCATGCTTGCGGAGTTTTTCGTGCAGTAGCCCACCGACTTGTCGCAAATATTCATCGCCCGCGGTATGTCCACAGGTGTCGTTGATGACCTTGAACTGATCAAGATCCATATATATCAGCGCATGTTGTGAGCGTTCGTGCTTGGTCGCGTTCACGACGACATGCAACCGGCGCTCAAACTCCCGTCGGTTAACCAAACTGGTCACGGGATCGTGTGTAGCTTGAAAAGAGAGGTCTTCCTGATAGCGCTTGATCGCCTCGCGCATCGTATCGAAGGCCCGTGCCAGCACTCCCAGTTCGTCCGTACCGGCCGCTGGCAATGGCGCCTGAAAATCGCCTGCCGCCAGACGCGCTGATGCTTGCGACAGGTGCGCGATCGGCCGTCGGATTGCGAATTCCAGCCCGATCGCTGCCGCAGCAGCAAATGCCAACACTATTCCCACGAACACGTGCCCGAAGCCCTGCTGCCAACTCCAGGCAAGAACGCCTAGGCTCAGCAGCAACACCGGTCCAAACAATTTGATTCGGAAGCCCATAGCTCTTATCCCCGATCAATACAACCCTGCAATCCTCACCCTAACTAACTCACGCTCGCTGACGCAGCGTGTTCGTCAAACTTTCCTCCAGCGATGCTGGCTCGGCAATGGCAAAGCCCTGCGCATAATCCACACCAAGCTCCTTTAGTTTGCTGAGCACGCTTTGCCGCTCGACCGCCTCTGCTATCGTTCGGATATCCATGACATTACCAATTTGATTGATAATCTCGACCATCGCATAGTCAACGGGATCTTCCTTAGTGTCCCTGATGAAGCTTCCGTCGATCTTGAGAAAATCGACCTGCAGATTTTTCAGGTAAGCAAAAGAGCTCAGGCCACTACCAAAATCATCAAGCGCGAAATGCGCTCCCATCTCCTTCAACACTGAAATGAATCGCATTGCTCGTGTCAGGTTCGCTATTGCCGCCGTTTCCGTGATCTCGAAGCATATGTTGCTCGGCTCCATTTGACCCAGTCGCAACTGATCAACCACGAAATCCAGAAAGCTTTCGTCGGACAGCGACTGACCTGAGAGATTTATGGCAAAAATACCCAGGCCTTGATTCATCGGAATCTGCACTTCCGAGGCCAGAGAACAAAACTTGCGGATCACCCAACGATCTATCGTGGGCATCATGTTGTAACGCTTGGCGGCCGGCAGAAAGGCGGCGTTGGGCACCAGCGTGCCTTCCTCGTTATAAATGCGCAGAAGGATTTCTGAGTATTCGCGTCGTCGCGCCTTGTTCGATAGCGCCAGTGTGGGTTGCACATACAGTTGCGCCCTTCCCTCCTCTAGCGCGGCGCCAATCCGCGATACCCATTGCATCTCACCGTGTCGTTGCGCGACGGTGGTCTCATCCGGTTCGTACACATGTACCCGGCCGCGACCGCCGCTCTTCGCTACATAGCATGCTGCATCGGCTGAGCTCAGTACTTCCGTAAGACTCCCGCTATCGGCATTAATCGGCACCAAGCCGATGCACGCGCCAATCTCAAACACGCGATCCTGCCAGGCGAAGCGAAAGTCTTGTACGGTCTGGCGCAACCCTTCGGCAATACTGATAGCACGGTCCAATGGACAACCTTCCAGCAGTACACCGAACTCATCTCCACCGAGACGGCCAAGCGTATCGTTTTCCCGCACGCCGTTTTGCAATGCTACTGCCAACTGTCGCAGCAACTCGTCGCCGGCAATATGCCCGCAGGTGTCGTTGACGATTTTGAATTGATCTAGGTCGAGGTAGCACATGGCGTGACAACGGGCTTCACTGCGGGCATTCTCGAGCAAACGCCGTAGGCGCCGTTCAAATTCCTGACGATTGACGAGCCCAGTCAACGAATCGTGACTCGCCTGGTATGACATGCGGCGCGCGATTCCCCTGATTTCGGTCACGTCATGGAATACCACTACCGTGCCCACACAACGCCGTTCACGGTCGTGCACAGGGCTTATTGCGACCTGCACGGCGGAATCCCGATCCTCGTTACGGTGAATTAACACGGTGTGATCAGAGAGCCGGAAACTGCGTCCTTCCTCGAGGCAACGCCTGACCGGGTCGACCACAGCCAGACCGGTAGTCTCATCCAACAAGGTCAATACCCTGGACAACGGGAGCCCGCGCGCCTCGACATTGGTCCAGCCTGTCAACTGTTCGGCTACCGGGTTGAGGTAATCAACCTTGCCGGCGATACCGGTAGTGATTACACCGTCACCGATTGATTCCAAAGTAATTTGAGCGAGCTCCTTTTCCCGATAGAGCCGCGCTTGATCGCCTTTGCGCTCTTCGATTTCGCTCTGCAATCCCGCGTTGGCGTGCTCCACCTCCGCCTTGGCCCGCGACAAATCGCGTATGAGCTCGAGGTTCTGCAAACGCAGGTGCAACGAACGCAAGATGGCCGTGTTTACCGCCCTCGCAGTGACCCACATGACAGCGGCGAACACCAACACCAACACGGCCATCATCGAATAGGTGCGGCCCCCCTCGACCAGCAGCATTCCCACCAGCGGCAGCACACTGGGCAAAATAAACGCCAAGTAGGCGCCAGTGACCGCCGCCAGGTAAGGCAAAGCGCCCGCTACCAGCCCGCCCAACAGTAAGGCGAGGAATAACTGGTACACGCCGTCGGTTGGAAATAGCGCGACACCGGCCAAGCCCCACCCGAGGCCGAGCGCCGCGGCCCCTGCCACGAGTCTGGAACGCCAGCGCTTCGCCTGCCTCTCGGTGTCGGCCACCTGGCGATACGAGCGTGATAAGGCGTAGCACCCTAGGAGGATGAGCATCATCAGCCCCGACCACAGCAGCAGCCGGACATGTCCGCCCACCGGCCACAGCACCGCCACCACTAGTAAGGCGCCCGCCAGCGTCACCAGGAAACCGCTGAACGCATGCGTATAAACGAGCTTGATCTGCTCCGACAGAATGCGATCCGGGCGGGTATTCAAGCTACCCGCCGCTGCATTACCCCCGGATAAGGGCGTAATCTCCAGTTTCTTGGCTACTTCAGACATGCACCTAGGTATCCGCTCCTGTCGCTCTCCACCCGGGATATCCGCGATGACCAGCGGAAGGTCCCAAGACTACTGCAAAAGGCGTGCACAGCAGCCACACGTCGGCTCTCAGCTGCCGGGTAAGCGCTGTGCGGACCGTCCTGGTTTGAGGGGTTCCCTCCGGTGAGACCGACAACAAAGGTCGGTCGGGAGGGCTAGAGAATAGCCTTAAGATTCAGTTACTTAGAGCGTCTCGTACACCCGTGCCGCCATGCAGGCGGCTAATCCCTGACACTTTGGTCAAGTATAGTCTGGACCATTGGGTCCGGCGATTGTGCAGAGCCGCATCTGAACACCTTTCGGGGCCGAAAGACAGGGGGGAAACGGCCGCAGACGCTCAAAGGCTATAGGCCCGATAACCCGCGGCCGAGGACAACCGACTTTCCCTAGGCATTCGAGACGGAACAGAGCTTTTCATAGTCCACATACCCGGGGAACTCGACCCCTTCGCCGCAATAGCGGCATGCCGGGTCAGGGTCAAGCTTGAGCTCGGTGAAGCTTGCTCGCAAGGCGTCGTAATACAGCATCCTGCCAACTAAAGGCTCGCCGACACCGAGTAAGATCTTAATGGCCTCCACCGCCTCCAGTAATCCAATCACACCGGGCAAGATGCCAAGCACGCCAGCCTCTGCGCAAGAAGGGGCGAGCTCGGGCGGTGGTGGTTCCGGGTACAGGCAGCGGTAACAGGGCCCCCGCCGCTTGTTATACGCAGGCCAGAAAACTGCCACTTGTCCCTCGAATCGGTAGACAGCACCGTGCACGTTAGCGATACCGAGCTTGACGCAGGCGTCATTGACCAGATAACGCGTGGGGAAGTTGTCCGAACCGTCGACAATAAGGTCATAACCACTGAATGTCTCTTCGACGTTACTGCTATCCAGACGCAACCGGTGAGCGACGACGCGCACAGAAGGATTCAGCGCCTCCAACGCCTGGCGCGCCGACTCGACCTTGGGTGCGCCGACGCGTGCGTCGGTATGTAGGATCTGGCGCTGCAAGTTCGTGCGATCGACAACATCGTCGTCGACTATGCCGATGGTGCCAATACCCGCCGCTGCCAGATAATATGCCGCCGGCGAGCCCAGGCCACCCGCACCGATCAGCAACACCTTACTGTCCAACAGCTTGAGCTGTCCAGCCTCGCCCACTTCAGGCATGAGCAGATGACGCGAATAACGTTCGCGTGCCTCGACATCGAGTACGCGTGGGATCTCGAAAGGCAGACCGTCGTTCTTCCAGCGTGCGAAGCCCCCGGTCACATTGCGTACATCCCGATAGCCGAGCCGCTGTAGCCCCTCGGCCGCAAACAGCGAACGCGCACCGGTGGCACAAAGCACTAACACTGTGCGCCCCAGATCGGGCAAAACCTCTTCAGCGCGCAGCTCGAGATACCCACGGCCGAGACGATAGGCGCCAACAGGGCTACCTTGAGCAACTTCATCGGCCTCTCGGACATCGAGAACCGCGGCACCTTTACCCTGTAACCGGACCGCCTCGCCTGGCGTGACTTGCGAGATATTGGCCCGGAGTTCGGCCAATCTCCGATCTTTGCCTTTTCGTGCGCCACCGGCCACCGCGGGCACAATCGATATCACATCGTTTTCCGCTAGCGGCGTTGCAAGTCCATTGAGCGAACGCACATTGTCGCGACCCCGGTAAACGTTAACGAAGTTCCGCAACTCACCACCAGGATCCATGACGCGCTCGAGCACACCGCTGTGCGCACTGCCCAGGGCCGTTAAAGCTTCGCCCACCGTCCGTGCCTGCACGTAGACCTGATCAGCGCCCCCGGTAAAGGGACGCAGAGGCGTGGGAATTCGTACGGTTACCGAGGACATGGCTCGATCGGCTCCTCGACGAACTGTTCGCTGTTTAGACGCCAACAACGCAGCTCCGCTATGCCATCGCTGGTAACGGAAACTATCACATAGGCCCAGCCTTCCCAAGCGCCAGCACGGTCGGTCTCCGAAGGGTGCGCTGGATGGTCGGGATGTGAGTGCCATACCCCCACTACTTCGAAGCCTTCTGCGCGCGCACGTTCGTCGATCTGCAAGAAGTCCTGCGGGTCGAGCTCATAACGATCATGCGCGCGCTCCTGGTTGAGATTGCGCGCCTGTGCAACACGCCTCACTTCGGAACCATCATGCCTGGTCATGCCAATCAACAGCCCGCAGGTTTCCAGCGGATACCCTGCGCGCGCCATTTCTTCGAGTTGCGCCCGCGCGTGATCGGGTAGGTACAATGACATCATTACGCAATAGTATACTAAATCACTCGGAATTTGACATACCGCCGCCACTGCGTCCCTAAGGTGCCGACGCAGTCATACTCCGATGTGAGGGGCAAAATTCAGTCAAGGTTGCTTCCAGAAGGATGAGCGACTAGCTTTTTGTTGACACCTGTACCGGGCCCCATGCCACGTGTTTCTCTAAGATAACCGAACTCATGCCTCAAACGATTGAGCCGATCACCGCTGTCGAGTATCGCCGATGAGTATCACGGTGCTTGTTACCGGCGGCGCCGGCTACATTGGCTCACATACCTGCCGCCACCTGCTCGACGCTGGCTGCAAGCTTGTCGTGCTCGATAACTTCTACTCTGGGCATCGCTGGGCAGTTCCCGAGGACGCAACCTTGATCGAGGGTGATGTCGCCAACTACGATCTCGTTCGCCGGGTCTTGCGGGAACACGAAGTGGGCGCGGTTATCCACTTCGCGGGCCATATCGTGGTTCCGGAATCGGTGCGAGAACCGCTGAAATACTACCGCAATAACACCGTCGCTTCCTGCCATTTGTTACAGGCCTGCCTCGATACTGGCGTGGATCGTTTCATCTTCTCCTCGACTGCAGCCGTCTACGGCAACCCCGTCACCTTGCCAGTGGCCGAGAATGCCCCCACTCAACCGATAACACCATATGGCACCTCGAAGTTAATGACGGAATGGGTACTGCGCGATGTATCAGCGAGCCGGAAACATTTCCGTTACGTGGCGTTGCGCTACTTCAATGTCGCTGGCGCACGGAGTGATGGCACGCTCGGGCAGGCCACTCCGGAGGCTACACATCTTATCAAGGTTGCTTGCGAAGCCGCCTGCGGGCTAAGAGAAGGCATTACCATTTATGGCACTGACTACCCCACTCCGGATGGAACCTGTATCCGTGATTACATCCACGTCGATGACCTGGCGGTGGCCCATGTCACGGCGCTGCGTTATCTGCGAAACGGCGGTGACTCGCAAATTCTCAACTGTGGTTACGGCAGTGGCTTCAGTGTGCGTCAAGTGATCGAAACGATTCGAGAAGTCAGCGGGATCGATTTTTCCGTTACTGAAGGTCCACGACGTGCGGGTGACTCCGCCAGCCTCATCGCCAATGCCGAGCGCATACGCACGGTTCTAGGGTGGAAGCCGAAAATGCAGGACATTCGCATTATCTGTCAAACAGCCTACGACTGGGAAAAGACCTACCTACGCATGCGTCGCTCTGCCCGTCAAATGCCTTGAGCGAAGCTCCGGACTGTGTTAGTAAGCAGCCCGCATGCGTATTTTCTCGAGACTCTATGCCAAGGCCATGGAGTGGGCAAAACACCCCCACGCGGTGCGTTATCTTGCCGCCCTAAGTTTCGCCGAATCCTCGTTCTTTCCAGTACCACCGGATGTCATGCTCGCTCCCATGTCGTTGGCAACGCCGCAGCGCGCCTGGTTTTACGCCGCGCTCACCACCCTGATGTCAGTGCTTGGCGGCATCGCCGGCTATGGCATTGGCCTTCTCGCCTTCGATGTGGTTGAGCCCTGGTTGCACACGGCCGGTTATTGGGAGTCCTATCAACAGGCGCGTGAATGGTTTGCCGTGTGGGGTTTCTGGGCGGTACTGCTCGCTGGTTTTTCGCCAATCCCCTACAAGGTGTTTACCATCGCTGCCGGCGTGGTTGTTCTATCGTTTCCACTCTTTGTTATCGCTTCCTTCATCGGCCGTGGAGCACGTTTCTTTCTTGTTGCAGCCATAGTGCAACTAGGTGGAGAGCGACTGGAACGAACGCTCCGTGCATACGCGGAGCTATTCGGCTGGATGCTTGTGGCATTGGCAGTGATCGGCTATTTGGTGCTACACCTATAATCACGTAATCACGCCGTAGGTGCACTGGTCCCACGGCCGCGCCCCTGCGCTTGCTGTGTCGACTCGGCCGCAGGGGCTGCGACCTGCAGAAAGGCATCCCGTAACTCTTGGTAGGTACGCGCCATCTGAAACTGGCGGTATTCGATGCCGATATTCTGCGGCGGACAGAACAAGATACCGACATCCGCCTCGGCAAGCATGCTCAAATCATTGTAGGAATCGCCAACCGCGATCACTCGAAAGTTCAACGCGCGCAAGGCCTCAACTGCCCGGCGCTTGGGATCGTGCTGTCGCAGGCGGTAACCGATTATGCGGCCTTGTTCATCGACGTCCAACTGGTTACAAAAAAGTGTCGGCCACTCTAACTGTCGCATCAGCGGAGTGGCGAATTCATAATAAGTATCGGAGAGTATGACCACCTGATGGCGCCTGCGTAGCCATTGCAAGAATTCAACGGCACCCGCTAGGGGTCGCATCGCCGTGACGATGGTTTCGATTTGAGGCATGCGCAGATCGTGTCGTTGCAAAATCGTGAGTCGTTGCTTCATCAAAACATCGTAGTCGGGGATGTCTCGGGTGGTGGCGCGGAGCTCGTCGATGCCACTGTTTTCGGCGATATTGATCCAGATCTCCGGGACCAATACCCCCTCTAAATCCAGACACGCTACAACAGTCGTCACTTGCATTGCTTGCAGTTCTCTGCGCACGATCACGGCGCGGCTGCCGGTCTACGCCCGGCAACCAAAGGAATACCTCTGGGCTTGGGAATGGCTAAAGGATAACATGTGGCGTTTGAATTTCCATCGCCAACCTGCATAACCATGATCCATCCCCACGATCCAATTAAACTTTTCCGTCAATGGCTCGCAGATGCCGAGCGCCTCGAGCCGGGCGACCCCGCAGCCGTAGCCCTAGGCACCGTCGACGCAAGCGGCATGCCGTCCGTTCGCATGGTGCTACTGCGAGGACTCGACGAGCGTGGGTTCGTCTTCTACACGAACCTCGGCAGTCGTAAGGCGAGGGAGCTACGCGCAAATCCGCAGGCGGCATTGTGTTTTCACTGGAAATCAACCGAACGACAGGTGCGCGTTGAGGGTGTCATCGAGCAAGTGAGCGATGATGAGGCAGATGCCTATTTCGCGACGCGCGAACGCAGCTCCCAAATCGGCGCCTGGGCGTCGCGTCAGTCACAGCCGCTCCAAGGGCGGTTCGAGCTCGAAGCGCAGGTAGCGAAATACACCGCCCGGTTTGGTCTCGGCAAGATTCCGCGCCCACCATTCTGGTCCGGGTTTCGTCTGTGTCCTAGAGATATCGAATTCTGGCAGAAGCGTCCATTTCGCCTACATGAACGCATACTCTACCGCCGCAGCGGCGACTCTTGGAGCACGGAGACCCTCTATCCGTGACATCGCTCTGCGATGTTGATTGCGTTACGTAACGCTCATACCAAAAACACTGGGCATCATGCGGCCGCCACGCGTACAGACTGCTCTCGTGCATAGATGCCCTCGATCTCCAGTAGCAAGTCACGGCGGCAAAACTCTCCCTGCAGGTACAGCGCAGGTACATCGCCAAGTATCCGTGCGAGCCCTTGCTGCACGACTGGGAAATCGGTTGCGTGCCGAAGGTAGACCTTCAGTAAGGCCGTCGCCGACCCAGCGGTAAGGTCCGTCTGTCCTATACGCGACGCGTGCCCGAGCAGTGCCTGTAGATTTTGCAGAATCTCCGATAGCTGCTCTCTGATATCACCGGCATGCATGGTCGCGTGGCCGACGATGCTGGCCGTACCGGAAACATAAAGCCGGGCACAGGCAGCCCATGTCTTCAGCATGGCACGGGAAAAGGATGGGCTTTGCGGACTGTACTGTGGCGGATAACGAAAGGCGCTTACTTGCCGGGGATTCTCTACCGGTGTGCCGGGGGCACGCGCAGCGATGAAATAGACCGTTACTGTAGAACCTGCGCTGCCGATTACGCTTGCTGCTGGCAAATATTCCTCAAATTCGCTTTCAGATTCCACAAACGCTTGGTAGCGACCCATGCAAAAACGCTGGTAACGTCCGATTCCCGCCTGCTCGCCATCGATATCGCCGAAGTAGTTCCACATACGCAACACGTGCGGGTACCCTTCGCGGGTTGTCAACTGGGTGATTTGCGTGTAGATATCATAGGTAAAGCGATCCAACAGTACATCCGTTGGTTCTTCTCCTTGGTACACGCCGAACAGCACTTCACCGTTGCTGGCAAACTCAATCCGGCTGTAGTGTCCGCGCTCGATCGGTGCCGTGCTGCTCCACACCTCGCACAGTGATGAGCCGTTCAACTGCGTCAGCGCCACAGAAGCTACAGGACACGGAGCTTGCAGCGGCTCGACCGCGCCGTAATCGATCACCGCAAGCAACTGCTCGCTCGACGATGTCATCGCAGCGCCGGTCAAGGTGGCACGCGGTAGATAGCGGGTCTGGACCGTGGTATGCGATGTCATCAATAGTTGCGCCGCTAGAGCAGACCGTCGTAGGGTTTCATTTTACCGGCACCAGGCCTGGTGATGAAACTCTGAGCGCCGGTGCTCGATATCACCCCGCTCGCCACGGCTTGTGCCGCCACAACACATCAGCGTAGGATCTCTACTCGGTGTTGCGAAAACCTGATTGCGATGAGTGAAACTGCCAAGTCGGGGAGAGGACTCCCACTTCTACTTGCGGTCGCATCTTTCGTAGTTATCGTCGCTGGCATGCGTGCCGCCGAGGCGATTCTCGTACCGTTCCTGTTGTCTGTGTTTCTCGCCGTAATCAGCGCGCCCCCGCTATTCTGGTTGGAACGCAAAGGTTTCCCCAAAAGCCTGGCGATGCTGACGGTGGTCGCCGGTATCGTATGCATCTTACTCCTAATGGGGGCGATTATAGGTTCCTCGGTAGATGCGTTTACACAAAAACTTCCCGAATACCAGAGCCATCTGGGAGCAACTACCGACGCTGTGCTAACTTGGCTGCATGAAAAGGGCATACGAATCTCCGATCCCGAGGTGGCGAAATATCTGGATCCGGGAGCAATCTTGCGGCTTGTAGCCAACACCCTGAATGGCCTCGGCGGCGTGTTAGGAAACACCTTTCTCATCTTTCTCACGGTGGTTTTTATCCTGTTCGAGGCCTCAAGCTTTCCGGTAAAGCTCAGGGCCATACTGGGTAGCCAGGATGCCTCACTCGGTGACTTTGCCAAGTTCACTGAAAACGTCAGACGCTATCTCGCTATCAAGACCTGGACCAGCTTTGCCACGGGCATCGCCGTCGCGGTCTGGCTTAAACTCTTGGGCGTTGATTTTGCCATTCTTTGGGGGCTACTCGCATTCCTGCTTAACTACATCCCGAACATCGGGTCTATCATTGCGGCGGTACCCGCCGTATTGCTGGCTCTGTTGCAACTGGGCGTAGGCGCTGCCGTGTGGTCGGCAAGCGGCTATCTGGTAATCAATGTCATTATCGGAACGGTTATTGAACCGCGCTTCATGGGACGACATTTAGGCCTGTCGACACTAGTGGTCTTTGTGTCCTTGGTTTTTTGGGGTTGGGTGCTAGGGCCGGTCGGTATGTTTCTGTCGGTACCCCTGACGATGACCCTGAAACTGGCGATGGAAAACGAGCAGCGTACCCGTTGGATCGCGATCTTGTTGGGGTCGGAGGCCGCTGCACAGGCATTGCTGCCGCCATCCAGCGAATCAAAAGACGCCACGCAGGCAAAGCCTTCGCCATCGCCGGGTGACGATGCCTGACCCTCGGCGTCGCCGGGTCATCGGACGATAACTCAAGCAAGTTCAACGCTTTGCCATGCAACTTGTCGGACATACAATCTCGCCCTAAGCTTTGGAATGGGGCTAGGGAGACCGACGATAAGTGGTGGCAAGCCAACTCAAGCGAATGAGAACGACGCGCGACACACGCGCAGCCACTATTTTGCCCTGCTTAAGACGGGCCGATCCGGAAATGACGTAGTCGACGGCAAGGAAGCCTTATGGATGCGGATGGACGCAGGCGCTACCGGGTTGCGCCGGATCAGCAACAAAGTCTCGATGTGACCGTGCAAACTGCCGACGGTCAAATCTTTGCAGCTGAACTTCTCGATCTGACGGTCGAAGGCGCTGGAACGCGCTTTCGCCGCGATGCGGGGCCAACGCTCGCGCTAGGCCAAGGAGCGACTCTAACTTTCACGTCTGCACGCCTGCTTCGGCCCATCCACGTGCATGCGAAGGTACGCTCGCGTGTGGAGCTCGGGGCATTTCGCAGCTATCGCTACGGTTTCGAATTCGACGAACGCGATGAGCTACAGCGCCAGCTGTCGGGCGAGATCCACCGGCTGTTCAACCAGCGGCTGGACTATCGCGTCGAGCCGGACGCGGCCGAGCCTATTGAGGCGATTATGAAGCTTTACGAACCCGAGGTTGCTGCCACACCAACAAGCAGGGATTTTCGAGCGACTGGGCGGGTTAAGGATATCTGTGGCGTCGGCGCGGCCGTACTATTGGACCGCGAAGTGGAAACAACTCTCGCTGCAACGGATCTCGTGGCCGTTTGTTTCAGGCTCCCGCCTAACGACGTCACGCTGCAGTTCACTGCCTGGATCCGGCATCGTGAGTTGCAAGAAGAATCCGTTTGCTATGGTCTCGAGTTCGATCCCGGCCGCTCAGAACAGTTCCGGCAGCAACAAAACGAAATCCTCAAGTACACGCGGCGGCGCCGGCTCGCCGAACCACCCAAGCGCTTGCGCTAGCGTTGCCTGGCGCAACCCCCTGGTTACCCCTGTTCAGGCAACACCCTGTGCGTTGATTCCGAGCACACGTGCCGCGAAGGCCGGATAGACCTTGCTAACAGCTTCGCCCACGGGACCACGAATCAACGCAAGCGTCTCACTGCCGGGAGCCGGTGTCTCCACGAGCTCTGACGATGTGTCGAATTCAAAGCCCGTTTGCTCGCGGATCTCCGTCACGGTATGGCCAGGATGGATGCTTGTCAGTCGGAATCGGCTATGTTTCCGGTCAAAAGCGAACACACAGCGTCCGGTAACCAGGGCGTAGGGCCCGCCTGGGCGGTAAACGTGATCTGGGCTGCAACCTGGTGCGCTTATGAAGTCCACCTTGGGCACAAGTACACGGGGTGAGTGCTCCTCGCGGAATAGGATCACCCGCGGTATGAGGAAATACAGATAGGCTGAACCGAAAGATCCCGGGAACCGGATGCGGTTGCGCGGATACTCGCCCGTGCCGATCAAATTGATGTTGGCGGCGCCGTCGATCTGTCCACCGCCCAGGAAGAAAGCATCGATGCGACCCTGCGCAGCGCAATCGAACAACTCGCGCCCCCCGTCAGTAAAGAAATTATCGTGCTCGCTTCCTAGCACGGAGACCCGCATGCGGCCCGCAGACCAAGTTTGCGCTAACAGCGCCGCGGCCCCGGGTATGGGGGATGAAGCGCCCACGGCCACATGACGTACATCATCAAGCATACGGGCAATCGTGAATATCAGCAGTTCCTCCGGCCGTGCCGGCACCGGCACGCTACTCATGCACTTACCCGTTGTTTGTGCACGTACTCGCGCACGTACTGTTCGAAGCCGCTCGCAGTCGCCGCCATCTCTACGTAACGTTGCAAATGCGCATGATCCGGCGCATAACGGCCAAACAGGCCGATCGGCCAAGCACCGTTTGCAGCTTTAGCGAGCGTGCTGATGTAGAGTGCCGGAATCGTGCCCGCGGCAAGACGGTCATCGGCAAGCAGGTCTTCGTCACTGAATGCTTCAACACTCACCAGGGTCGTGCGCGCAGCATGTGCCATCAGCATCAGCTCGCGCCGCACACCGATCCAGACGTTGCCCCAGCGATCCGCCAGCGGCGCATGAAACAACGCCACGTCCGGTCGGATAGCCGGTAATAACAAGATAGGATCCTCCTTATTCGCCTTCGCAAAGGGGTTCTCGATCACTTTCCAATCGTTGCGATGGCCTACGAGATCGGACCCGAGAATGCCGCGCAGCGGCATGAACGGAACGCCCTTCTCTGCCGCCTGCAGGCCAGCGTGAATCACCGGGCACGTAGCGTCTCGCAAGACAATCGTTCCCTCTCTAACAGCGGCGGTGAAACGCGGTGCTGGCCCGTACTCCCCTAGGGTGAGGGCGGCAGTCTCCAGCGTCGCCACACAACCCGCACCAATCAGCATATCGCCCTGGAACCCGACCTGCGGCACGCCGATAAGATGCAGGTTTCTGGCACCACGACGCATCAGTGCGCGCACGACTTCCATGGCGCAGCCTGAGTAGTCGGGTGCCACAGCGACACTGGCACCGTCGGCAACGCGTGCTGCTAACTCGTCAATGCTTTCAACCGGCACTAAAGCCCGCGTGTTCATCATTGATACCTACGAGACCCGACACTGTTATTGATGGTTGCATACGGGCCTGGCGAAACGCAACCTTCCACACCGCTTGCTTCTCACTTGCTTGTCATTGTGCAACGCCTGCCACCCGCAGATTAAGGTAAAATCCGTCGTTTCCGGTCTACTACGGACAATAGATGAACCTATACGCAGGCACTAGCGGATACAGCTATAAGGAATGGAAGGGCAACTTCTACCCGCAGAAGTTGCCGGCGGCGCAGATGCTGCGTCACTATGCACAACAACTGCCCGCTGTTGAGATCAATAACACGTTTTACCGCCTGCCGACGCCCAGTCTGCTGACCTCTTGGTGCGAACAGGTACCGCCCAATTTCCGCTTCGCGATAAAGGCCCCTCGACGCATTACGCACATCAAGCGTCTGAAAGACGCTCAGGATGAGACCGCCTATTTGCTGCGCACGCTAGATACCCTCGGCGCGCGCCTCGGTGTGATCCTCTTTCAATTACCGCCCTACCAGCGTAAAGACCTGGCGCGTCTGCAGGCTTTCATAGATTTACTGCCAGAACAGACACCGGCGGCGTTTGAGTTTCGCGCGCAGTCGTGGTTTGAAGACAGCGTGTTTGAGCTATTGCGTGCGCGCGACTTCGCGCTTTGCATCGCCGACACGGATGGAGTACAGATACCGGCAATCGTCGCCACCGCCGGCTGGGGTTACTTGCGTTTACGTCGTGCTCAATATGAAGATGGTGAGCTAGTGAATTGGGTAAGGCAAATTCGGGCTCAGCCGTGGAAGCACGCGTACGTGTTTTTCAAACACGAGGACGAAGGCATTGGACCCAAACTCGCTACTGAGTTTCTGCAGCTGGCACGCTAAATCATGTTATGCCACTAGCGCCTTGTAGCGTGCAAGATGACGAATGGCGGCAGCCTTGTTACCGCTTTTCTCATACAGCTGGGCGAGGTTGTAGTGTGCATCAGCGAATTCCGGATCGACCGAAACCGCCTCTCGATACGCCTCGATCGCCTGCTCGCGACGACCCAGGTCTTGCAGTGCAACGCCAAGATTGTAGTGTGCCGTCGCGTTATCCGGTGCCGCGGCTACAGCTTGTCGGTACTGTGAAGCCGCATCGGCAACACGACCGTCGGCATGCAACAGGCGCCCGAGATTGATGTGTGCTTCATCATGGGAGGGGTCGATCTCCACAGCACGACGATACGCCGCCTTCGCCTCCACGAACGCGGCGACCGACTCACACTCAAGGCCGATCTGAAACCAGTCGTCGCTACCGACATCCGCTGTCGCGCGCGCGCTTCTTGCGGCTTCGCGTGCTAGCGGCGCGACTTGCCTGGCGATATCCGACACCGAGAAATCGAAGGTCACCTGTCCCGACTCCGGGTGCCATGAGGTGTCCTTGTCGCGCACCACAACGTGGTCGCCCTGCGCGGCGATACGCACCGCCGTTAGCGGCCGCCCGTTTGGCAATTGCTGACGCAGACTGCGCAATGCGCGCCACACGCGCCGTGGCGGCACGCGCGCATCCAGCAATTCCTGGGCGGTGCGCAACAACACGATATCCTGAAAGGAGAACTGATACTGCCCGCGGTTACCGCGTCGCGTCGACAAACGCCCGGCGCGCGCTAGCGAGCGTACCTTGGCAGGAGAAAGGCCCAGAAGCTCAGCTACATCGTTGGTACTGTAGCCGCTCATGGCTGCGCGCAAATTTGCCGCGGCGAACTTCGCGTGTCACTTTTCCTGTGCCGTCTTTCTTGCCGCTGTCTTTCTCGTCGCCCGTTTGGCTGGCTTGCGTTCTGCAGTCTGCCCCTTTGCCCCAGCGGCAATGCTGGCCTTGAGCGCTTCCATAATATCGATAATCTTGTGCTCGGGTTCCTCCGCCGTGGTCACGGTGATGTCCTCGCCGTCCACCTTGCGTTGAATGAGCTCCATCATGCGCGCACGTACCTCGTCAGTATAACCGTTCGGATTGAATACCTCGGTAGCGGCCTGCTCCACAAGTTGGATCGCGAGCTTGAGCTCCTCTTGTTTAATTTCAGCATCGTCGATTGGTACTTCGCTGAAAGGTCGGATCTCGTCAGCATAGTGCAACTGTTCCATCACCAGGCCGCCATTCATCACCCGAACCATAACAAGATATTGCTTGCCGCGCGCCGCATACTTGGCGATTGCGGCACGCCCTGTTCGTCGCAGCGCTTCCGTCAACAATCTATAGGCGCGTGCCGCGCCCTTGTCCGGACCAAGGTAGTACACCTTATCGAGATAAATACGGTCGACCTGTTCGGCACGCACAAATTCTGCGATGTCGATAGCGTGGGAAGCCTTTTCCTCAAGAGCCTCGAGCTCCTCCGCCGTAAACAGCACATACTGATCCTTGGCAAACTCGTAGCCCTTGACGATCTCTTCCTTCGGGACGACGGTACCTTCCTTAGCGCAGATAAGCTGTTGCTTCAGGCGCGAGCCGTCTTTCTTGTGGATCTGGTTAAAGCGGATGGCCGCCGCCGATTCGGCGGAGGAAAAAAGTTTCACCGGGATCGAAACGAGCCCGAAAGAAATGGTCGCCGAGGCTAACGCTCGCATGGCCATGGCGGCGATGATATAACCTAACTTCCATGCCCGCAACAAAAACCGATCGTCTTTCCGTTTACCGTGGCAAGCGATCCGCCGATCGCACACCGGAGCCGTTCGGTCGCATCGGACAAAAGGGCGGCAGGCTGTTCGTTGTGCAGCATCATGCTGCGCGTAATCTGCATTACGACCTGCGTCTGGAAATCGATGGCGTGCTGCGCTCTTGGGCGGTACCCAAGGGCCCTTCCGCCAACCCCATAGACAAGCGCCTTGCCGTTGCCGTAGAAGACCACCCGCTGGAATACGCCTACTTCGAAGGCCGGATTCCTGAAGGCAACTATGGTGCGGGTGCAAGCATCATTTGGGACCGCGGCACCTGGATACCCGTGGGCGATCCTGCCGAAGGTCTAAACAAAGGTAAGCTCTTGTTTGAGCTCAGAGGCTACAAGCTGCGCGGAAAGTGGACCCTGATCAAGACCAAACGCGGTCCCAAAGACTGGCTCCTGATCAAGGAGCGCGACGGTTGGATCTCCGACCAAGGCACTGAAGCCTATCCGCCGGACTCGATATTGTCCGGGCTTACGGTGCAGGCGTTGCAACAAGGTACGAGTTGCACGGAGTCTGTCTTACGAAAACTCAAACGCTGGCGAGCCTCGAAGGCGCGGGTAGCCGCCAATAAGACCAAGGTTATGCTCGCGCAAACGCGCGCACCTTTTTCCGGCAGGGACTGGCTTTTTGAAATCAAATACGACGGCTATCGCTTGCTCGCTGCGCGTGAGAACGGCGAGGCGGTCTTATACTCGCGCGCCGGCAACGACCTTACCGCTACCTTTCCCGAAATCGCGAATGCCGTGGCTGCGCTGCCTTATGACCACATCATCATCGACGGTGAGGCCGTGGTCCATGATGATCAGGGTATGCCGAGCTTCGGCCTGCTGCAGAAACGCGGTCGCCTCACCCGCCGAAGTGATATCCAGCGTGCCGCCATCGAACTGCCGGCAACACTCTACGTCTTCGATCTGCTTGCATTTGCTGATTACGACCTGCGTACGCTGCCACTCGTTAAGCGCAAGGCCATTCTCAAAGAGGTGTTGCCGTCACGCGGTCCCTTGCATTTTTCCGAGCACATTGCTGAGCACGGCGAGAAAATGTATGAACATGCGCACACACTCGGGCTCGAGGGCATCATCGCCAAGAAACTCGATTCGCCCTACTGTGCCGGTCGCAGTCCGCACTGGGTCAAGATCAAGGTTGAACAGACCGATGATTTCGCCGTCGTTGGCTACACCTCGCCGAAGGGTTCACAACCCGGGTTTGGCGCCCTGTTGCTGGCGCAATACGAGAACGGGCAACCCGTTTATAGCGGGCGCGTCGGTTCCGGTTTTCGCGCTCAAGAGTTAAACGATATCGGCGCGCAACTGAGACGGTCCCCGGCCGCTGGGCCACCGCGCGGTGCACCGGACGATGCCAGCAGCCACTGGGTGCAACCAAGGTTGGTCTGTGAAGTAAAGTTTAAGGAAATTACAGCAGATGGCGTGCTGCGGGCGCCCGTGTTCTTGCGGCTACGCGATGACATGAAGCCGCGTGAATGCATGCGTAAAACACCACCGCACGAGGATAAGGATCCATCACTCATAGTCTCGCCAATAGCCTCTGCGCGTGTCGTGCATTTCAGTAACCTGGAAAAAGTGTTCTGGCCACAGGACGGTTACACCAAAGGGGATCTGATCGACTATTACCGTGGCATATCCAGCTGGTTACTGCCCTATCTGGAAGATCGACCGGTTGTGCTCACTCGTTACCCGGATGGCATCGACGGTAAATCCTTTTTTCAAAAGGACGCCCCGGATTTCGTGCCGGAATGGCTGCGATTGGAGCGTCTGTGGAGCGAAAAGGCGGAACGCGAGATTAACTACTTTATCGTCGAACATGCCGAATCACTGCTGTACATCGCCAACATGGCCAGCATTCCTCTACATATCTGGTCCAGCCGTCTGGCATACGCTGAAAAACCCGATTGGTGCATACTCGACCTCGACCCCAAAGGGGCCCCCTTTGCGCACGTGATCAAGATCGCCAAGGCGATCCATTCGTTGTGCGAAGATATCGCGCTGCCATCGTTCGCCAAAACCAGCGGCTCGACCGGACTTCACGTATTGATCCCTCTCGGTCACCGATACACGTACGAACAATCACGCACACTTGCGGAGCTGTTGGCTCGCGTTATCGTCAAGGAGTTGCCCGATATCGCTACCATCGCTCGTACCCTGTCGGCGCGCGATGGCCGTGTCTATATCGATTATCTTCAGAATGGTCACGGGCGCCTGCTCGCTGCACCCTTCAGTGCTCGTCCCCTGCCCGGCGCCCCGGTATCGATGCCCCTCAAGTGGAATGAGGTCACCGTCAGGCTAAATATCGCTCGCTACAATATTAAGAACGCCGCGAAGCGCATGCGTTCGCTCAAGAAGGACCCACTACGCGCCGTGCTCGATCTTAGACCCGATCTCGATGCTGCTCTCAACCGGTTGGCGCAACGGTTTGCTTGATGGACTCCCCACGTCGACCCAGCGGTCAGCACTGGTGGTGGCTACAGCGTCGACCCAGGGCTAATATCAGAACATAAGGAACAAATACCCAAGGACGCATTATGGCGAATACCCGCAAGTCGTTTCTGTCACTTTCCGTGCTTCTTGTCGCGCTGGCAATGTATCCTCTCTTGACGTCGGCAGCGCTTAGCGGTCGCATCTTGCTCGATCAATGCCGCTCTAGCTTGACAGTCCCGCAGGTGAGCTGCGACACGTATCTAGAAGGGCTTTTAGATGGACTTTTCTTGAGCACCGCTGGTGACAAAGGCGCCCCCTATTGCGTGCCCCCCGGTAACGGTGCCGCACACGCCAAAAAAATCATTATCAAGTATTTGAAGAAAAACGCCGCCGAGCTGGAGCGTCCCGCCGGTGAACTTGCGTTCGAGGCGCTCGTTAATGCGTGGCCCTGTCATTGACGGGTGGTCCGAATCCAGATCCCTTTCTTCCCAAACCGAGAAACCAAGAACCCCGCGAGCGGCCGGGTTCCATGGCTAGTTTTCGCCCTCGTTCGTGTAGTCAGCTGACAATCTTGCTCTCGATGTTGGAAAATGCGCTTTCTGCGCCACTGATGCTGAGGGCGGTAACTGCGAAGTAGTACGTCCCGACCGGCAGGCCATCGATTAGCACACTGGTGTCGATCGCGCTCACCATGCGCACGGCACGAAGGTTCTGTGGGGACGACCCGACGTAGATTACGAACCCCATCAAGTCTACCGGCGAGCCATCATTATTTGACACCGGCGGTGCCCAGGAAAGCACGGCCGCGCCGGTTCCTCCGCTAAATGGCTGCCCGCCTGCATCCGAATCGCCACCACCCCCTTTGCAGCCAACCATCGCTATGACAACGAGTATCGCCCACAGCAACCGCCACGTACCGCCAAGCCTTGCCCCATCCATCTTTGCTCCCCCTATCCCGTGTTGCCATCGCAAGAATTGCGTGCCTATTAGAACTATCTAGACGACGCCGCTTCGCAATTGTGGTGAGCTCTTTCACCAGGTAGCTGTGAAAAATTACCAACCTGGTTCGACGAGGTGAGGACTGAATATCGAGTAATACCGCAATTTCGTCAGGTAAGCGACTGAAAAAAAATAGAAAATCTAAGGGCGAGAGACTGGCAACGACCGGATGGCTTCGCCTCCGGGCTTACCAGCCAGGCGGAAGCTTATCTTTGATCGTGATGCGCTTACCTTCGGTCTTGATGTAACCGCCACGGGCAAGGTCCTTCATGATACGGCTAACCATTTCACGCGACGCTCCGACCATGTTAGCCAGGTCCTGGTGGGTCAGCTTATCGTCGATCACATGGTGACCGTCTTCTTCCTTAGCGAACTGCAGCAAGGTTCTGGCGATCCTGCCATAGACGTCGAGCAATGCCAGACTTTTCACATTTTCGGTTGTTGCCCGAAGCCTCGCGGCCAGTCCTCGCATGAGGCTGATAGCCAGCTTGGGATCACCCGCTAGATGACGTTCGAACGCACTCCGCGACACGATCAACAAGCTGCAAGGTTCCATCGTCATCACCGACGCGGAGCGTGGGGCCTCATCCAATAACGCCAACTCCCCGAAATAATCGCCTTCGCGCTGGATGGCAACGATCACCTCTTTCTGCTGATCGTCCGTCAGAAAGATCTTTACCTTGCCTGACAGAATGACGTACAGCGAATCGGTGTGGTCTCCCTCATTGATGATAATACTGTTCTTGGGATAGTTCCGGGTTACTGCGAGGCGAGAGATGGCATCGAGCTCTTCCTTACCCAGAACAGAAAAGAGTGGGATGTTTTCCAACATGGCTGCGGGTGTCGCTGACGGTTACGCGCTCTAGGTTAACACCGCCGTGATGCTCGGCTCAAACTATCATCGTTGTCCAGCCGCAGTCACCACCCGCTCTGTCGCCAGTAAGGCCTGTCGATAGGCAAATAAGGCTGGCGCGCCTCCCGTATGCAAGAAAATGACGTTGGAATCGGCTCTTAGCTGCCCTTGGCGGACAACGCCGATCAAGCCTGCAAACGCCTTGCCCGTATAAACCGGATCGAGTAACACGCCCTCGCTTTGCGCCATCAGGCTGATCGCCTCACGAGTCGCCGCCGGCACCTGGCCATAAGCGGCCCCCAAGTATGCATCGTCTACGCAGATATCTTCGGACGTTACTAGGTTTGGTTGCCCAAGCATCTCGCACAACATCTTGGCCATATTCGTTACTCGTTGCTTCTGCGCTGACGCCTTGCGACGCACGCAGATGCCGATGACCCGCGCCGGGCAATCCAGAGCGCGTAGACCGACCAGCATGCCAACGTGGGTGAACGCACCGCCACTGGCGAGTAC
>QKEI01000104.1 GCA_003251795.1 Candidatus Muproteobacteria bacterium | reverse complement strand
CGCTTCCTGATGCTGCCGGCTGAGATAGAGGTAGCGCGGATCCGGGGCGATTGAGAAAGGAGGCTCCTTGAGACCGAAATGGCGTATGTACATAGCAGCGACTAACGGCCCTGTGCAGGATAGAGATCGGTCACGGCGTGGTGCCGACGGTCTGACCGCGTTGGCTTGCAAGTCGTTTCATGGCGGATACGGCTGGCCTTGGCACCGCTGCGGGTGTCCTGCTATCTCTTTGAAAACACGGCCTTATTGAGCATCATCGCGACTAAGAAAAGGGCTGTCAAGGCACCCCCTCTCCGTCAACCAATGTCTGCGGCCGCCGACTAGTTCGTTGGCTGTGGCGGTCGCGGCTAAATCATGCTTTGCGACACCCAGACTGCCGCTACCCTTCCTCCTGACCTGGCTTGTACTCCGCCATGAGCTGTTGCTGGATGTTGGGGGGTACCGGTTCATAGTGACTGAACTCGATACTGTACGTTCCCCGGCCACCGGTGACGGATTTGAGCTTCGATTGATAATTATTGAGCTCGCTCAACGGCACCTGACCCTTGATCGCAATCATGCCGCCACCGAGGGACTCGGTGTTGCTGATGCGACCGCGCTTGCCCGAGAGGTCGCCGGCAATGTCGCCCATGTTGCCTTCGGGCGCCAGCACTTCAATATTGACTATAGGTTCGAGCGCCATTGGCTTAGCCTTCTTGATCGCGTCAATAAAGGCCTTCTTTCCTGCGGTGACGAAGGCAACCTCTTTCGAGTCCACCGGGTGGTGCTTACCATCATGTAGCGTAACGCGGATATCCTGCAGCGGATAACCGGCTATGGCACCCGATTCCAGCACTTGCCGCACACCCTTTTCCACAGCCGGAATGAATTGATTCGGAATGACACCGCCAACTACTGCGTCGACAAACTCAAACCCGCTGCCGCGGGGTAATGGCTCAACGCGCAGATACACTTCGCCAAATTGCCCGGCGCCACCGGTTTGTTTCTTGTGCCGATGATGACCCTCCGCGCTCGCGCCAATGGTTTCCCGATAGGGTATTTTCGGTGGGCGCGTATTGACCTCGACGTTGTAGCGACCTTTCAGTTTTTCGAGTATCACCCGCAAGTGCAGATCACCGAGGCCGCGAATCACTGTTTCATTCATGGCCGCGTGATGCTCGATGACAAAACAGGGGTCCTCGGCAGCCAGTTTTTGCAGGGAGCTGGAAATCTTCTGCTCGTCGCCGCGTTTTGTCGGCTCGATAGCGAGTCCCACCATCGGTTGCGGGAGGCTCACTGGCGTCGCGTGATACTGATCCTCGTCATGCGAATCGTGTAATACCGCGTCGAATTGTATGTCCTCCACCTTGGTGACGGCGCAGATGTCACCGGGGATGCCCGCATCGATCTCTTGATGGTCTTTGCCGCGAACCTTGAACAAGTGACCCACCTTGAAAGGCTTGCGTGCATCATTGATGTAGAGCTGAGTGTCCTTGGTAACGGTACCCTGGTGGATGCGAAAAACGCCCATCCTGCCAACGAAAGGATCGACAGATACCTTGAAAACGTGCGCCAGCACATGCTTGGCGGAATCGGGCTCCGCGTACACCTCTTCCGCGTCGCCGGCCTCGCCCCGGAGAAAGGGCTCCGGATTACCTTCTTTGGGATTAGGCATGAGCGTCGTGATCACGTTCAACAGCTCGGGCACACCCGCGCCCGTGCGCGCGGAAACGAAACAGACCGGAACCAGGTGGCCCTCGCGCAATGCCTTTTCAAACGGATCGTGCAACTGTTCTGGGCTCACGCCACCCTGTTCGAGGTAAACGGTCATCAACTCCTCGTCGACTTCCACGACCTGCTCGACGATGCGCGTGTGCGCTTCAGCGACCGAAGAGAAGTCCGATTTACCGGTAGGTTTGAAAAAGCAATCTACCACCGCTTTACCCCCTTCACTCGGCAGGTTTATGGGCAAGCATTCGCGCCCAAAGGTCTCCTGAATGCGTTCCAGTAGCGCTGATAAATCGATATCCGAGGCGTCGATCTTATTGACGATGATGACGCGACAAAGCTTGCGTTCTCGGGCGCGTTCCATCATGCGCTGGGCAATCATCTCAATGCCACCACTGGCACTGATCACGACGGCGGCCGTCTCCACAGCGGGCAACACGGTCAATGAATGACCGATAAAGTCTGGATAGCCGGGCGTATCGATAAGGTTGACGTGGATGCCGTCATGATCAAAGTTCACCACAGCCGCGCTGAGGGAGTGCTGATACTCCTTCTCCTCGGGATCAAAGTCGGCCACGGTGTCGCCTTTCTCTACGGCGCCCGGCGTGTTGACGGTACCGGCTTTGTGCAACAACATTTCGGTCAGTGTATGCCCGACGAGGGCAATGTTACGAATGTTCTCAGTGGTGTAACTGGGCATGACTGGGCTCCTGCCATTCTCTCGGTTTTTTGGGTTCTTGGCGGGTGAAAACTGACAGTATTAGAAATCGCGCTGGAAGACGCAAGCGCTACCAGAGGAACGCAAGCAGGATAACCGGCCACGCGCGCCATATGGCGGCTTGAGGTTCGCCTAGCCGGCCGGTGCGCGAGGCCTAATTCGACTTGCTTAGACGCTGTTGCCCGAAGCCATCGGGACCATAGGAGAAGATGTAGCCGGCGCCTTGAATCTCGGTCTCCAGACGCACCTCCCGCCCCCAAAGCTGGTACACATAGGCCAATGTCTTTTCGGCGTACTCCATCTGCAAGTCGCGCCCGTCATGCTCGTGCTTGAGATAAAGCAGTCGGTTATGCTGGAAATCGGCATCCTGCACACGGATCACCGGAATCGTTCCAGTACCGACGTTTCTGAGCAGCGTCTCTTTTACGTGCCGCCAGTGTTCTTCGTCGGAAACCTGAGTAACCACGATGTCCTCGCCCTTGCGCTGATACTCGAACATATCCATGTTGCGCATCAGCTCCTCCGTCAGGAAACGTCGCAAGAACGAGGCGTCTCGATCGATTTCTCGAACTTCGAAGATTTGCGCGGTGCCACTCTTGTCAGGTTCGCCGTACTTTTCGATCTCCGCGGGTGTGGGCTCATCGTAGCGGCGTCGGATATCGTGCCAAAGCTTAAAGCCGAGGTAGTAGGGATTGATGCTGCCCGGATGCGGACGCACCACCTGATTGTGATGCACGAGGAACTCCATATGCAGATCCTCCGGGAGTTCCAAGCTGTTCATGATCTGGTGGTGCCAATAGCTAGCCCAGCCCTCGTTCATGATCTTGGTCTCGATCTGCGGTATGAAGTACTGCGCCTCGTCATGCACGATCGTCAACACATCCTTTTGCCACTCCGGCATATAAGGGTTGTGATCGCGAATGAAAAGGAGAATATCCTCCTCCGGCTGCAGCGGAATCTTTTTCAGATCAGGCTCGGCATAAGTCGGTGGCTTGTGAATGCGGTGAAATGGATCGGGCGGCGGTTGCGCCGCAGCGATCGCCTGCTGTTCTTGCTCATCACGCGAAAGCTTACGGATCGCCATGTTGCGCCGACATTGAAACGACAGCGCATGGGCGGGATCCAATACCTCCTCGACTTTGGCAATGCCAATGGATGGATCCTCGGCATAAGAACGGACACGGTCGGCGCGTACCTTAAAGTGATCGATAGTCAGTTCCGGGCGAGTCTCGCGGAAAGTGAAATTATTCTTGAAAAAATCGTTATGCCCGTAAACGTGTGCGATCGTGAGTAGCTGCAGACAGAATGAGTTACCCCGCATGAGATAGGCGAGCGAGGGGTTTGAATTGATAACCATCTCGTACGGCAGCCCGCTCACACCATAGTCGTACAGGGTCTTGAGCTTCTCGTAGCTCTTGCCATAGGACCAGTGCGGGTAGTGCGATGGCATACCGGAGTAGGCCATGAAACCGAGCATCTGTTCGTGATCACACACCTCGAATTCCTGCGGGAAACACGAAAGCCCGAATTCCTCGACCTTCTCGCGAATCTTGTCATCCCAGTACTCCAGGTCCGATATGGTCCAGGGGCGGTTCACAAATGACTCCTGCGAATGGCCGGGTTCATGTTTGTCGCATTACTCAGACACTCGCTCGCGTGACAGGAAAGCTTTGAAGCTCGGCCAGATATCTTCCTTACGCTCGATTAACATGGAGTGGAAATTGGGCGCTTGCAACGACTTGAAGAGCTGCAGCATCGAGTCTTCGTAATGACTCGAGTTGAGAGGCTTTATCTCACCATATCCGAACAGATTTGCAATATCACACAGCTCCTTGGCAGCCTTCAGGGCGGCGGCATTGTCGTTCGGAAAATTATCACCGTCGGAGCAGTGGAACGCATAGATATTCCACAGGCTCGGGTGGAAGCGCGCCTGAATGATCTCGAGCGCCTTGAGAAAGCCCGAGGAGATATAGGTGCCACCAGACTCGCCCTTGTGAAAGAACTCTTGCTCCGATACTTCGCGCGCGCGCGTATGATGAGCGATGAACACGACCTCGACCTTGGTGTAGCGCGCCCGCACGAACTGGTAGAGAAGGAAAAAGAAACTGCGCGCCAGGTATTTCTTGATCGTATCCATCGAGCCAGATGTATCCATGATACACAGCACCACGGCGTTGGACTGTGGCTTCACATCCTGGCGTAGTCGACGGAAAGTGATGTCATCGCGATGGAAGGGGAAGCGGCGCTCTTCCTCGACCGTTTCTAGCGCCAGCCGGCTGCTGGCCACGCGACGACGCACACGCGAAAGGGCGGTACGGCGTTTGTCCATGTGCACGTGTACACCCACCCGCCGGTAGCCTTTGCGCTTACTATGGCGTTCTGCCAATACTTCGCGCAGCTTCTTGCGCTCCATATCGGGCAGCTGCAGGTCTTCGAACATGATATCAACCAGCTCTTCCAGCGTGACATCGGTCTCATAGTAGTCGACGCCGGGCTGATCGCCGCCACGTCCGTCACCTGGTTTTTGACCCTTGGTCTTGCCGATCACTTGTCCCGGCTGCGAGTCACCCTCACCGGTACCCACTGCCGCGGCATTATCACCGTAGACAAAGCGATACTCCTTGATACCGCGAATCGGGACTTTAATGATCTTATCGCGTCCCTGGCCGATGATAGACTCCTCGGCAATGATGTCGGAGATGTTTTCGCGGATCGCCTCTCGTACTTTTTGTCGGTGGCGCAGACGATCGCCTGCGCTGCGATCCGAGCGCAGCGCATCCGATTGCGAGTAGGGGCGGAAAACGGTTGTCATAACCGTGGATCTACGCGCTCCGTGCAAGCCAGCGGGGTCGTGCCCACGCTACCCCGCCTCATCCGTCGCGACATCGCCAGGGTCAGCAGCAGTGGCGCGCCGAAGGCCGGGGCGCTAATCCTTCCACAGATTGTTAGCCGCGTACTTCAGTATTACGTCGGCGGAATACTCATTGTAACCACGCTCGATGAGCGCCGCGACTAAGTCGTCATACTTCTTCGCCTGCTCTTCGTCCCGGGTTCTTGCCTTGGTGATGATCCGACTCATGTCACGCACCGAGCTCATCAGCTTTTTCTCAATGGCCTCTTTCAGCGGCTCATATGAATGGTAGCTGACCTTCTTGCCGCGCCGCGAGGACGCCCACAGGTAGGCCATCACTTCCTGGCGAAAACCATCGGCTGCAGAACCGATGATGGCAATCTGTTCCTCGACCGATTTAAGGAAACCCTCGTCCGGTTGTAACTCCTCGCCGGTATTGCGGTCCTTGACCCGGGTCTTATTGACGTACGCTTCCGCGTGGTCGAGATAGTTTTGGAACAAGGCGTCGGCCTGCTCCTCGAAAGAATAGACAAATGCCTTGGTGATCTCCTTCTCCAATATCTCCAGGTATACCTTGTTTAGGGTGTCCTGCAGGAACTCAAGGTATTGCTTACGGGTGTCGTCAGGCAGATCAGCACCTTTGACCATGTTGATCAGCGCCTCACGCACGTTAATCGGGTTGATGCCCTCAGCATCGGGGCTATCGGTCAATGCGTTGTCCAACGCCTTCATGATGAAGCGTGTGGAAATGCCAAACATACCTTCACGGCGCGCCTCTTCCTGAAGCTCACGCACGTTAATCTTCAGGGTCTTGCCTTTCTCCACTACTTCCTCGCCCTCATACAGGCGCAGCTTGGTCATCAGGTCGCACTTGGCAGTGGGCTCCAGGCGCGAGAGGATGGCGAACATGCTGGCTATTTCCAGCGTATGCGGTGCAATGTGTGCCCGGAAGTCAGATTGGCGCAACATCTTCTGGTAAATCTTAACCTCTTCGTGCAGGCGCAGGTTATAGGGAACCTTGACCACAACGATGCGATCGAGAATGGCCTCGTTGGTGTGATCGCCCCTGAACTTCTGCCACTCGGCCTCATTCGAATGGGCGGCGATGACAGTATCAACGTAGACGGTGCCATGCCGCCCGGGTGCGGGGATGAATTTCTCTTGTGTCGCCGTAATCATGGTGTGCAGGTACTCGGCTTCATTCTTGAATACCTCGATGAACTCGACCAGACCACGATTACCGACGTTGAAGGCACCATTCAAATCAAGCACGCGCGGGTCGCCCTCCGAGTAGGTGTCGAGTTTGGAAATGTCCTCAGAGCCGATCAGTACCGAGGTGTCCTGGTTATTGGGGTCGACCGGCGGAACCACGCCGATACCGCGACGCTCGTGACGTGAGAAGGGCACCTTGACGACCGGGACGTCTTCATAGCGTCCTTTGAAATCTTCCCTTAGGCGAAAACGACACACCGGGCAAAGCTCGCCCTCGATGTGCACATCGAGCATCTTCTCGAACTCGCGGCGTAGATGCTGTGGGATCAGGTGCAACGGTTCTTCCGCCATCGGGCAACCTTCGATGGCATACACGGGATCGCTTTGCTCGAGTCCACGCTGCAGCTTGTCCATGATCGAGCTCTTGCCCGCACCGACCGGTCCCATGAGATACAACACCTGGCGGCTTTCCTCGCCGTGTAATGCAGCGGAATGCAAGTAGCGCGCGATCTGCGCGATGCTGCGCTCGATACCGAAGAACTCGTCCTTGAAGAAGTTGTAAACCTTCAGCGGTTCATCATTGAAAAGACGTGTCAGCTTAGGATCGCCACACTCCGTGATATCCATAACACCCTTTTGCATGACCACGCCGTACATGCGTGCATGCGCTAGCTTGGTAATGGACGGATCCTGCTTGACCTTGTCTAGGTAATCGAGAAAAGTGCCGCGCCAGTCGGTGTTGCCTTGCTCAGCGCGGTCTTTCTCAATTAACTCTGCGAAAGTGCGTTTGACCTCAACCATGTCGCTACCCCCGGAAGCTGCTTGCCGACCTCGTATCCCCGCAAGTTACTCAGGCTAAGATGGAAGACTTAAACAATCGCCTATAGTTCCCTTCAGCAATACCTGTAGTTGCATATACCGTGCCAGGCAAAATATATCGCTGGATTACAAGGCATTTACGCGCTTTGTCATAGGCGCATGGCACCATTACGTAAGTCTAGCCCCTATACCGAGGAACGCTAACATAAGGTGTTCACGCGGATAATCGCAGGCGCATCGCAGCTCGTGCCACCGGCGGCGGCCGGCGAAGCACAGTGCTGTAAGGGAACGGGAATGATGCTAGTTGCGCGGAGTAAGAGGCACCATCTCGATCGTAATCGCAGGTTTGTCTGCCACGATCCGAGAGCTTGCAAGCTCACGTCCTAGCGAATGCCAACGCGACGTCCGCACACGATCTTATGCTACCAACCACGGCACATATATCAAGTGCATATACGGCGCTGCAACAACAGACTTGTTGCCGCGCTGGTTTAACTCACTCAGTCACACGCGGGCACTAAAGCTCGCATACTAAGCTTAACGACAACGCAGTAGCCTGACCGAATCTCAGCACGCATTAACGGTCCTTCCATTCGTCAAGGTCATCATCTTCCTCTTCGTCGTCATCGTCCTTTAACGGCTCCTCTTCTTCGGGGCCGGCATACGTATCGTCCGCTTCATCGACCGCATCTTCCTCGGTATCAGCGCCGCCGAGAACTCTTTTGCCCTTGCCGTACGGGGCAATTGGCTCGACATCCCACTCATACCAGGAGTCGATGTCCAGCTCCTCCATCTCGTCATCGAGGTATTGAATTTCTACGACGCCTTCATCCTCATCGACCGCAATGACCTTGAACTCATAGTCCTTTTCGAGATGGCGGTACCACTGTCCCACCACTGGTTCAGTGTCCCATGACATAACCCTGACCTCTCACCCTCGTTCTGCGGGAAATGTACCCGCGCTCTCGCGACAAGTCTACGGCGCCTCCGCGCGAATCATAGTATGCGTTATACCGTCCGTCATCTGCCTACAGATACCGCCCCGTTTGCGCTCTTCTTCTAGCGGACCTGCTCGATACCAACCATACCCTGGCCTTGTATTCCGCAGTGCGCACAAGGACATTAGTGTATCGCCTTACCGTAAGCTGGCAAGTTCTCCGCCCCCGCGCTTCGTCGCATGCTAACGGCATGGGGTATCCACGCGCTCGCCGCTATGCACCAAGGTTGACACTACTAATAATTAAGGATTGCACTAGAAGAGTGCGCTCCAGGGCGCAAGGGCGATAGCTAATGAGTGAATGGGCTACCGCAGTGGCAAATAGCCCGGCGCGCCAAGACTAAAAACTATGCGCCAACATGATGTGGGAGAGCAACGCGATCGCCGCCGTCTCCACACGCAATACGCC
>QKEI01000002.1 GCA_003251795.1 Candidatus Muproteobacteria bacterium | reverse complement strand
CGGCTGGCTCGAGGCGCAGCATGTGCTCAATACGCGCCCCTTACGCGAACTGCGCAAGCTACTCAAAGGGACGATGTAGTTAGAGCCTGATGCCCGGCCAATTTGCGATGGGGTCGACAGAACGAACCACATGCATGCCGGCATTGGCGAAGCGTTGAAATGCCGCATCAGCGACACTCGTGTAGTCGATAACATGCGGAATCACCACCGGTGAGCTGCAATCCTCCAGCAGATAGACCTTGTTGGCAAGCGCGCTGTCACGCTCGAGTACGCTCTGCAGAAGATCATCAATGGTCCAAGCGACACAATGACTTTTGGCCTGACCGGCGATAATGACGGCATCGAATTCAAGCAAGACCTCGATCAATTTCAGGTCCTTGCTTGCAATCGTCTGCCGATCCGGTCCGACCGTGACCTCCGGGCCGAGTACTGAGTAATGTTCGGTCAGCGGGTTGTTTCCTTTCACGTGGAAATTCGGCTGGCTGTAGCGGGCGATGCTGTGGAAAAACACCGCCTCCTCGATCGCCGAAACCAGCGCGTGACCGATACCGCCCAGCATCGAGTGGTAGGGCCAAATGGTAAGGGCGTACTTACCGATATCGCGCAGCTGGCGCGCATAGCTTAGCAAGTGTCGCTGGCCGTACTCGTAGTCGATCCCGAGGCCACGCGCGACCTCGGGATCGAATTTCCAGCGACCTTGCTTGATGTCCTCCACAGAAACGAGAGTGAAGGGGTCAGGGTGCTTGCCATCCGCATCGATGAGGTAGACGGCATGGAAAATCTGCATCGCCTGGTGCGTGTCCATCGTCGGAATCATCTGTGTGATCCTATGTAGGTTGCGATAAATGAACTCGCACAAGCGACCGCTGTCATCGACAGCGCCGCTACCCGAACGTCCACCAACATACAACTCAAACTCCGGTATGCAAAAAGTGTTCTGTGCATCGACAATGAGTAGGGAAATCTTGAACCCGTCTTCGGCAGCCGGCTTAATTCCGTGAGTGGCGGCCCACTGTTGCGCTTGCTGGGCTCGTTCCTGATAGGGAACGCGCCATACAGCTCCTACTTTATCGAGGTCGAAAAATGACGGGACGGGAAGCTCTACACGTGACATATCGGACCCTGGTCGTGACTGGTTCATTCAGGCCGGCTACCGTAAAATTATAACAACCCCAGCGCCCGCTGAGAGCCCGGCTTGATTGACGGCTGGCCAGAGTGAATCAGCGTAACCGCCGCCGCGACAGCTTTTGCCCGTCACCGCCCGCTAGCAAGCATCGGCATGAATTCGAACACCAGCGCTCTGCTCACCGACCTGTACATGCTTACAATGTTGCAGGGGTTTTTTCATGAGGGCATGGAAGCCCCCGCTACCTACGAGTTCTTCGTGCGCGACTTACCACCCGAGCGCGGGTTCTTGCTGGCTGCCGGCCTAGAACAAGTGCTGAAGTATCTCGAAACGTTGCGCTTCACCGAACAGGAGCTCGCGTGGCTAGCATCTACCGAGCGATTTGACCAGAATTTCGTGGATTATCTCGCCAAGCTCCGCTTTGCCGGCGATGTCTACGCAATGCCGGAGGGCACCGTTTTCTTTCCGAACGAACCGATCCTGCGTGTGACGGCACCGATTCCACAAGCACAGTTCATCGAGACCCGTGTGATTAACTTGCTGCACTTTCAGACCCTACTTGCCTCAAAGGCCGCGCGCTGCGTGCTGGTGGCGCCTGAGAAGCTGCTCGTGGACTTCGGTCTGCGTCGCGCCCATGGCGCCGAGGCAGGTCTGCTCGCCGCACGTGCGGCGTACTTAGCCGGCTTCGGCGGCACCGCGACGGTGCTTGCGGGCAAGGAATACGATATTCCGATCTTCGGCACCATGGCGCATTCCTTTATACAGGCGCACGATAGCGAGCCCGCCGCCTTCGAGGGTTTTGCCCACGCCCAACCCAACAACGTGGTGTTGCTGATCGACACGTACGACACGGAAGCGGGAGCACGAAAGGTGGTCGAGGTCGCTCCACGGCTTAAGGCGGAAGGTATAGCCATCAAAGGTGTGCGTCTGGACAGCGGCAATCTTGCCGAGCACGCGCGCAAGGTCCGCAAGATTCTGGACGAAGGAGGTCTGTCGCGCACTAACATTTTCAGTAGCGGTAATCTGGACGAGCACATGCTGCGTGAGCTGCTGCGCTCGGGCGCACCGATCGACGGGTTTGGCATCGGTACACGGCTGGATACCTCGGCTGACGCGCCCTACCTCGATTGCGCCTACAAGCTGGTCGAGTACGCGGGACATCCACGACGTAAGCGCTCGGAGGGAAAGGCGACCTGGCCTGGTCGCAAGCAGGTGTACCGTAGCTACAATGCGCAAGGTCGGTACATGCAAACCGACATCATCACCATTGAAGGTGATGTGCTGCCTGGCGAACCGCTGATTCAGGCAGTCATGAAGGGCGGGCAGCGCCTAAGATCGGCAGAACCTCTTCATGAGTCGCGCGAGCGCGCAAGCCGCCAGCTTGCACAATTGCCCGAGCACTTGCGTGCGCTCGACACGACGCCGCCTTTCTCCGTTACTATCTCCCCCGCCCTTGAGGCCCTCGCTTCTCAGGCTGACCGGGAGGTGGCCTCATAACACGTGCTCGCCGCCATGTCTCGCGAACATCTTAGTACCGACATTGCCCGCCACATTTGGGATACCAAGTATCGCTATCGGCACGCTCAAGAGATCTACGATCACACCATCGAAGACACCTGGCAACGTATCGCCCGCGCGCTGGCGAGCATGGAAAACACCGATCAAGCCATCTGGGAACAACGCTTTTATGATGCGCTCGAGGGTTTCAAGTTCTTGCCAGGCGGGCGCATCCAGGCGGGTGCCGGCACTGGGCGGCGTGTCACGCTATTCAACTGCTTTGTCATGGGCGTGATTGAGGACTCGATGGACAGCATCTTCGACAATCTGAAAGAGGGCGCGTTGACCATGCAGCAAGGCGGTGGCGTCGGCTACGACTTCTCGACCTTGCGCCCGCGTGGAACACCGGCACGCTCGACCGGGACGGTCGCCTCGGGTCCGGTCTCTTTCATGCGCATCTGGGATAGCATGTGTGCAACGTTGCTGTCTACCGGCGCCCGGCGCGGCGCCATGATGGCGACTTTGCGATGTGACCATCCGGATATAGAAGAGTACGTCACCGCCAAGCAGCAGCGCGACGAGCTGCGTCACTTCAATCTTTCGGTTCAGGTGACCGATGAGTTCATGCAAGCGGTTCGTGATGATGCTGCTTGGGCGTTGGTGTTCCCGGCACATGAGCTCGGCAAGGGCAACGGCGCGGACGACGGGACCGTGTTGCGACGCTGGCCCGGCACGTCAGAGCCTGTCACTTGCCGTGTGCTGCGACGTATCAGCGCACGCGCCTTGTGGGATCACATCATGCGTGCGACCTACGACTATGCCGAACCCGGCGTGTTGTTTGTCGATCGCATCAATCGCATGAACAACCTCTGGTACCGCGAGCACATCACCGCGACCAATCCGTGTGGCGAGCTGCCGTTACCGCCGTATGGGGCCTGCGATTTGGGCTCGATCAACCTGGCGCGCTTCGTACGGGCACCGTTTTCAGCAAACGCCAAACTCGATTTCGATGGGATACGCGCGACCGCGACCATCGCCACGCGCATGATGGACAATGTGATTGATCTATCGCAATTTCCTCTGCCACGCCAGGCCGAACAAGCGCACGGCTCGCGCCACATCGGTTTGGGGCTGACCGGGCTCGGAGATGCGCTGATCATGCTGGGACTGCACTACGGCGAGCAGGCGGCTCGTGATTTGGCGGCGCGCGTGATGCAACTCATCTGCCACACCGCTTACGCAACCTCAGTAGAGCTTGGCGCTGAAAAGGGACCCTTCCCCTGGTTCAACAAGGAGGCGTACGGGCGCGCAGAGTTCATCCGCATGCTTCCGCAGGAGATTCGCCAAGGTATTGCGGAAAACGGCATCCGCAACAGCCACCTCACTGCCATCGCGCCTACCGGTACAATTAGCCTGTTGGCGAATAATGTTTCTAGCGGCATCGAACCCGTATATGACTATTGCTACTCGCGGCGAGTGCTCGAGGCTGACGGAAGTTACGCCGTGTACACACTCACCGACCACGCCTACGCACTGTGGCAGCAACAGGGCGGACATGGCGCCCTGCCCCGCCAGTTCGTCGAAGCGACCGCGCTCCCACCGCTCGCCCACCTGGACATGCAGGCAGCGTTGCAACCGTTTGTGGACAGCGCGATCTCCAAGACCATCAACATTCCGGAACATTATCCGTTCGATGAATTTCGCTCACTCTACGAGCTCGCCTTTGATAAGGGGTTGAAAGGTTGCACCACCTTTCGACCAAACCCAGTCACCGGAGCTGTCCTGGCTCCCGAGGAAACAGCACAGGATACGCGCGCGCCGCATTGTTGTAGCATCGAGCGCGAGGCGGACTAGCCAGCATGCTTACTGACAAATGAGCACACGCAAGAAAGTTTTCGTATTGGACACCAATGTCCTGATCCACGATCCGACGGCGCTGCTGCGCTTTCAGGAGCACGACATATATTTACCGATCGTCGTGCTGGAAGAACTCGATCATGCCAAGGTTGGCATGTCGGAAGCAGCGCGCAACGTGCGCCAGGTTAGTCGCTTCATCGATGATCTGGTCGAGCACGTCAACGGCGATATCTCCGCTGGCGTGCAGTTACCTTCTGCTGTAGCCGGGGCAAACGCTGGGCGCCTGCACTTTTATTCTGATGCCGTTAGGAGCGAGCTACCGAATGGCCTGTCAGGCACTAGTCCGGATAACGCACTCTTGGGTATTACCCTCGATCTTGGCAAGCGTCATGCGGATAGCGAGGTCACGCTGGTATCGAAGGACATTAACCTCAGAATCAAGGCGCACGCGCTCGGCATACGCGCCGAGGATTACACCAATGATCAGGTGTTGGACGACGCCAATCTGCTGTATGTCGGCACGGCGAGTCTACCCGAGCACTTTCCACAAACACCCGGAAGGGACATCGAACGCGAACCCGGCAAGCGGGGCGCCGGTCGCTATCACGTGCGCAATCCGCGGGCGTACGGTTGGTATGCGAATCAGTTCCTATATAGCGAGGACGAGTCGGCCCTCGCCTTCATCGTCCGCCAACACGAAGACGGCAGCGCCACACTCGAACCGATCACAGATTACACCAGAGAGGAGCACCAGGTCTGGGGCATTCACGCTCGCAATCGCGAACAAGGCTTCGCGCTCAATCTCCTGATGGACCCAGATATCGATTTCGTCACGCTGCTTGGGCAGGCAGGCACAGGCAAGACCCTACTCACGCTGGCTGCCGGACTTGCTCAGACCCTGGAAGAAAAGCGTTATAACGAAATCGTGATGACCCGGGCAACCGTTCCGGTGGGCGATGATATTGGCTTCTTGCCCGGCACGGAAGAAGAAAAGATGGAACCGTGGATGGGCGCGCTTCAAGACAATCTTGACGTGCTCCATGAAACCGGCAGCCGTGATCATGGCGCCTGGGGACGGGCAGCAACCCACGACTTTATTCGCAGTCGTATTCGCATCAAGTCACTGAACTTCATGCGCGGGCGCACGTTTCTGAAAAAATTTATTATTATCGACGAGGCGCAGAACCTAAGCCCACATCAGATGAAGACGCTGGTAACGCGCGCCGGACCAGGTAGCAAGATCGTCTGCCTGGGCAACATCGCCCAGATCGATACGCCCTATCTGACGGAGACCACGTCGGGCTTGACCTATGCCGTGGATCGCTTCAAGGATTGGCGCCATAGCGGTCACGTCACGCTGCGTCGCGGCGAACGCTCGCGTCTGGCAGACTACGCTAGCGATATCCTATGAGCAGACTGCGCGCCTCGGCCCTTACAGTCTAATATCCTGATACAACACTCAATGCTATTTTGGAAAGATGGCGCAGTAAAGTTTGCTATCTCAATAGCGATAACGTCATCTCTCTTTGGGGCCGGCTCGTTCAGCAGCGGGGCGCAAGATCATGATCAGCTGAAGTCGCTATCCTGGAGTCCAAAAGGGGATCGCATTCTGTATGGTGGCTATGATGGAAATCTAAGAATCAAGAATGTACGAACGGGTGAACTTATGACCGTTCGCCGCACCGGTACGCCCTTTATTCTCGAAGTCCAATGGAGTCCAGATGGTCAGCGACTCCTCGCCATTACAGACAAAACCATTGAACTTCTTGACGTTAATGGCAAGGAAATTCTACTCATAGTGGCAAACCCGCCACTGCGACCTGCACCCCATCCGCAGTTTGGTCCAAACAACATCACAGCAGTTTTCAGTCCAGACGGAACGCGGCTTGCCCTCGCGGGCTGGATAGACGGCAGAGTTCAAATTCTTGACGCACACACCGGCCGCACTGAACATTTGTTCACAACTATCAATAGGATGGTTTCGTCAATTTCCTGGAGCCCAAACGGACGGCGCATTGCTGCCGGAGTTTGGGACAAAACCATCCGCATCTTGGATGTAGATTCTCACGAGGAGAAAACTAAGATCGAAGTGGCAGTAAGCGGCTGGGTAAAAGTGAAATTTAGCCCCGATGGAAAAAGGTTGGCATGGCATGGCTTTCGTTCGAGCAGTTGGCTGCGCGAAATCGAGAGTGGAGATGAACGCAGGATAGATATAAAGGACGGTACCCACTCCATTGACTGGAGTCCCGGTGGAAGAGAGCTCGCTGTCTTGGGATGGCGAACATTGGATATATGGGACGCGGAAACAGGAGAGAAGAACGTATCATTCTCCGTAAAGGAATGGATGGACGAAGTCTTTTGGAGTCCCGATGGCCGATATCTTGCAGCGCTCTCGAATTTCTCCGGACGGGCCTCGATATGGAATGTTCGGACGCGCAAGAACAGGACGATGAATAACGCCAATCCGTTGGTTTTTTCGCCCACCATGGAATGGATTAGTATACGTGATGAAGTGCGCGTTTTCTCCGGCTTTTGACGGTGCGACACACTGCAACAGCACTAACGCAGTGGATGCTACGCAACCGCGGAAGTCGGCCGTTACGATGGCCGCCTCCAGTTAACCCGGCAGGAACTAGAAACCTTCTAGCTTAAGCTTGAGGTCGGTCGCACTAGTGGCGTGCTGCAGGGCGGTCTCGTCCGTAATCTCGCCGCGCTTATAGAGGTCGAACAGACACGCATCAAACCCGAGCATGCCTTCTGCAAGCGTGCCCTTCTTGATTACGTCGGCGATATCTTTGACCTTGAGCGGATCCAATATGAGCTCACGGATGAGCGCCGACGCCGTCATCACCTCGCAGGCGACAATACGACCCTGACCGCTCTTCTGCGGCAGCAGCCGCTGAGCGACGACACCGTAGAGATTCTGGGCGAGCTTGCCGCGGATGCTGGCCTGTGCCTCCGGCGGAAACGAGGTGATGATACGGGGTATACCTTCGGCCACCGCTGGCGCGTGCATGGTGGACATCACCAAGTGGCCCGTCTCAGCTGCCGTCAGCGCCGTTTCGATAGTTTCAGGATCGCGCATTTCCCCCAACAGGATAACATCGGGGTCTTCGCGCATGGCCGCGCGCATGGCATCGGCGAAGCTGTTAGTATCCATACCGATCTCGCGCTGCGTGATAATGGATCGGCGTTCGGTGAAGAGAAATTCGATCGGGTCTTCGATGGTAACGATATGTTTGGTCTTCGACAGATTGATCTCATTGACCAATGATGCCAACGTCGTCGATTTACCCGAGCCTGTTGCACCGGTCACCAAAACTAATCCGCGCTCTTTCTTGGTGAAATTCACCACAATATCGGGTAATTTCAGTTCTGCCGGTCGTGGGATGTCGGTACTAATCACACGCAAGACCATGCCGACGCTACCGCGTTGCTTGAACACATTGGCACGTACGCGCCCGATATCTTTGAAACCGAATGAGAGATCGACCTGATGGTTCTTTTCGAATTCGGCGGTGTGCCGCGCCGACATCATGGTACGGCCGACGCGCTCGAGCGTGTCTGGCGGAAACGCCGGTATCTCACGTACCGCACGCAGCACACCATCGATACGCAGGATCGGGTGGTTACGGGCTCGTAGGTGCACGTCCGAGGCTCTGTGGCGCACTGCCAGCATCAGTACCTGGCCGAGCATCTTTAGCGGATCGCCGCCGCCCGGCATTTGCGCCATTGCCGCGCGTTCGCCGTTTGCCATAGTTTTACTGTTCTCCCTCCGTTGTCGCTTCTAACTATAGCTCATCGGTTAAGGCATGTGACAGTCGCGCGCGGCGCTTGACCTTGTCACCAGACCCATAAGTTGTTATTTTTTCGGCCCAAAACAGACCGACGCACACGGGGCTGTGACATTGCCGATGACGCATATGGCAGCTTTGAGCACGGCTTGCCCGGTCAGCGGGGCTTTGACGCAGATCAACATCTGCCACGTCGTGACTGTGTAAGGTCTTCCTGTAGTCGTTTGCAGACGCGCAGATAGCTAAGCTGCACGACTCCCTTCGCATAACCATACGTCGCCTTGCAATGGCATTACGCGATCGAACACCGACTCCTAGACATACTACCATGTGGCATGCTGCGGAGTGCGAATCTGTTTTCCACGAGCTAGCGACCCAGGACCAAGGGTTGTCGCAGACGGAAGCCGCGCGGCGGCTGCGCATATACGGTCCCAACCGCTTGCGCCCACCAAAGAAACAGGGGCCACTCGTGCGATTTCTCTACCAGTTCCACAATGTGTTGATCTATGTATTGCTGATTGCCGCCGTGGTTACAACGGTACTTGCACACTGGGTGGATACGGGTGTGATTCTCGGTGTCGTAGTCATTAACGCCCTCATCGGTTTCATGCAGGAAGGCAAGGCCGAGCGGGCGCTGGATGCCATCCGCAACATGCTCTCGCAGCAAGCGTCTGTCAATCGCGACGGACAATATTTGCTGTTATTGGCCGATGAGCTGGTCCCGGGAGACGTGGTCATATTGCGCCCCGGCGACAAAGTGCCGGCGGATCTCAGGATCTTTCGAACCAAGGAGTTGCGGGTCGATGAAGCTGTGCTGACGGGCGAGTCGGTGCCTGTTGAGAAATCGACCACACCGGTGACAGCAACCGCCAATATCGCCGATCGCAGCTGTATGGCTTACGCCGGCACCCTGGTCACCTATGGCCAGGCATCGGGCATTGTTGTGGCGACCGGCGACAACACGGAGATCGGCCGTATCAGCGCGATGCTCCGTCGCATCACCACACTGACCACACCGCTGCTGCGGCAGATGGCACGTTTCGGGACCTGGTTAACCGCCGCGATTGGAATAATCGCTTGCACCACATTCGTTTTCGGCGTAATCGTTCAAGGTTACTCGGCCACTGACATGTTTCTCGCTGCCGTTGGCCTCAGCGTAGCAGCTATTCCTGAAGGCCTGCCGGCGATCGTGACCATCACGCTCGCCATCGGCGTACAGCGCATGGCGCGACGCCGGGCGATCATTCGCCGGCTGCCGGCAGTCGAGGCACTTGGCTCGATAACGGTTATCTGCTCCGACAAGACCGGTACGCTTACGCGCAACGAGATGACCGTGCGAACCGTCGTAACAGCTGATAGCACGATTGATGTGAGCGGCGTGGGCTACGATCCTCATGGCGGCTTTTCCATCGATGGGCGCGCCCTAACAACGACTGATGGCAACAATATCCTACAAGAGATGGCGCGCGCGGCCATTCTCTGTAATGAGGCCGATGTCAGCGAAGTCGACAACCAATGGTGCCTGCGTGGTGATCCGACCGAAGGGGCGCTAGTGGTGCTTGGACTAAAGACGGGATTAGAGACGAAGTTGGTTCGCCAACAATGGCCCCAGACGGATGTCATCCCCTTCGAATCTGAGCACCGTTTCATGGCGACATTGCATCACGACCATTCGGGACAGGGTTACATCTTTCTCAAGGGTGCACCTGAACGGGTTCTACAGATGTGTACCCGCCAGCTTACACGAACGGGTGACCGCTCGCTGAATCTTCCCTATTGGCAAGACTGTCAACATCTGATCGCCGCGCGCGGACAACGCTTATTGGCGCTCGCCTTTAAATCGGCTGCCAATGACCATCGTGAGCTGCGTTTCGCCGACGTTGAAACGGGGTTCACGCTGCTCGGGATCGTGGGTCTCATTGACCCGCCGCGACAGGAAGCGATCGAGGCAGTAAGCGTCTGTCAGTCAGCTGGCATCAAGGTGAAGATGATCACGGGGGACCATGCCGTTACAGCCCGTGCCATTGCCGAACAGATGGGTATCAGTTTCGGCAAGGCCGCAGTCGGCGGTGGCGATCTGGAAGGTCTATCGGATGGGACACTACAGCAACTCGTGGAAGAGACCGATATCTTTGCCCGTGCGAGCCCGGAGCACAAGCTACGCCTGGTAAAGGCACTGCAGGCTAACGGTCACGTCGTCGCCATGACTGGAGACGGCGTCAACGATGCGCCTGCCCTGAAACGAGCCGATGTGGGTGTTGCCATGGGCATAAAAGGCACCGAGGTATCGAAAGAAGCCGCCGAAATGGTACTTGCCGACGATAACTTTGCATCGATCGTGCACGCCGTCGAGGAAGGTCGCACCGTTGATGACAACATTAAGAAATCCATCCTTTTCATACTGCCTACCAACGGCGGCGAAGCGTTGGCTTTGATCGCGGCGATCGTACTGGGTCGCATGTTGCCCATCACGCCGGTGCAGATCCTTTGGATCAACATGATCACCGCAGTTACGCTGGCGCTGTCACTGGCCTTCGAACCGTGTGAGACACACGTCATGAAACGTCCACCGAAGGATCCGCGTGAGTCGATTCTGTCGGGGTTCATGGTGTGGCGAATTGTCCTCGTGTCGGTGATTCTGGTGGCTGGGGTGTTTGGATTATTCTTGTGGCACCGCGAGCACGGAGACGCCCTCGAATACGCGCGCACTGTTGCGGTTAACACGTTAGTGCTGTTCGAGGCGTTCTACTTATTGAACACGCGTTACATACAAGCGCCAGTATTGAATCGTGAAGGGCTGTTCGGGAATCGCTATGTGTTACTCGCCATCGCGTTGGTTATTGGTTTTCAACTGCTCTATACCTACGCACCGTTCATGCAGTACCTGTTCGAATCGCAGAGTCTGTCTGCTGCCCATTGGCTGTCGATCGTGTTGGTCGCATCCACGGTGTTCTTCATAGTCGAAGCAGAGAAGTATCTCCTGGCAGCGTATCGCAACAAACGAGCAGACAACGGTGACCACCCCAAACAAGTTGGGCACCGTGCCTTGTAGACAGGCAATACGTCCCCGCAGAATACTCTAGTACTTGTAATAGCGCAGGTTAAGATAGGTGAGGACCTCTTTCACTTCCTCGTCGGTCCAGGGAAGCTTGAGCTCCTTCACCCAGTGCCGGATCCACGATTCGATCTGTGCAAGTGACTTGGCCTTATGTTTCTCACGAATGTGGGCCTGGCTGGTATGGCAGGCCGTACAGTGATTTTCATACAACTCCATGCCGCGCAACGGGCTCGACTGTGCGAGCACAGGTTGCGTCAGCAACATACCCCAGAAAATGGCGCACACCAGCACGAATTTCATCTTAGCTGCTCCTGGCTGATAGCCGCCCAAGAACCGACTGCTATTCATTTAAACACCACTGGACGTGGCGTCTTTGATCTGAGTCAAAGAGGCGCTGAGGGTCACCAATAAGACTGGCGTCTAAGTTGCCGTCGAGGAGGACGCGGGACGCCCTGGCCCTGCCATGACCGACAAACGCCGCTTGTCCAGTAGACGAACATGACGACGCTCCACGCTCAACAACCCTTCCCTCTGGAACTGGCTAAACGTACGACTCACCGTCTCCAGCGTGAGCCCCAGGTAGTTGGCAATGTTCTGGCGAGACATGCTCAAATGGAATTCTCCGGCTGAAAAACCGCGCTTACCGAAGCGCTGTGCCAAATTCAGCAGGAATGTCGCCAGCCGCTCTTGCGCGTTCTTGTCACTCAATAGCAACAGCATTTCCTGATCATGGGCGATTTCCTGACTCATTAACCGATAGAGCTGATGATTGAGGCTTGGCAGCCGGTCAGCCAGTTCCTGCAGCTGCGCGAGCGGCAGCTCGCATACGCTTGCCGTCTCGAGCGCATCGGCCGTGCAACGATGCTGCCCGCTGCCGAGGCCATCGAACCCGAGGAGCTCGCCAGGCAGGTAAAATCCGAGCACCTTTTCGCGCCCATCCTCCGCCAGATAGTACGTTCTGAAAGAGCCAGCGCGTACGGCGTATATGGCGTGCATGCGGTCACTTGCACGGAACAGCGCCGCGCCGCGCCGTAATGGATGCGGGCGCCGGACGAGTTGCTCCAACCGTTTGAGGTCTGGCGCCTCGAGGCCGGCAGGCAGGCACAACGCCGCCAACCGACAATTCTCGCACGCGGCCTTGATGGCAACGAAATCAATGATCTGTCTAATTGCCATGAGGATCCCCTGAGAGCGCAGGCGGGTCGTGCGAAGCGTCGTGCCGCAAGACAAGCGATGTAAGTGTGCCCATGCTACCCGTAATCTCTGCGGCAGTGTTAGCAGTATGCTGGTGTCCGTGCGGCGCAAACAACGCGAACACGCCAAAAACTACTATGGTAGTCCCAATAGCGCGTCGAAATAACACGCTTCGCAGCATCTCGCCCAGCCATTTCGCACCCACACCCATTACGAGCAACATCGGTAGAGTACCCGCCCCAAAGACGAGCATCAAAGCCGCGCCCTTCACTGCACTCCCTGCCACGAGCGCCCAGGCAAGCACAGCATACACCAGACCACAGGGCAGCCACCCCCAAATTAGGCCTACGATCAACGCCTGTCGCGGCCCTCTGACAGGCAGGTAGCGGCGCCCGAATGGTTCGATCAGCCGCCATACATGAGCGCCGATCTGTTCCAGCCGAAGCAGTGCATACGACCAGCCGGCGATATACAAACCCAGAGCGATCATGAAAAGTGCCGAGATCCATCGACCCAACAACTGGGCATGGTCGAGCGAGACCATGACAAAAGCCTGTGCCCCCAACACGCCGGCCACGGCCCCCGCCACGCCGTAGCTGACGATGCGTCCGACGTTGTAAGACAGCAAGCAAGGCAGTAACTGTGGCACGGAACGTTGCATACCGTTAGGCACGCGCAGGGTCAGTGCACCAACGATACCGCCACACATGCCCGCACAATGTAACGAGCCCAGCAATCCCGTTACGAAGGCCACGAACAGTGTAACAGGTGTTTCAAGTTCCCATGTCATTTGACACTCGGGTCCGGGGCGATGTGCACGGTTGTTTCTTCTGGAACGCGCATCGAGCCAAACAGGCGCCAACCCTCGGCCTCGAGCTGCAAATACCAATGCCCCGGGGCAAGTGCCGGTAAGCTACTGTAATAATCGCCCCGCGGTGTGCGGTCTAGCTCAAGCTTGCGATCAAAACCAGCCCGCGTGGCGTGCAGGAGTGCGAAGTGCACTCTGGTGGGCAAACTCCCGGTCTCGCGTGCGTATAGTTGCGCCTGCACGATACCATGAGCATAGTCGAAGGAGAGATCCGCGCTTATGGCCTGCGTTGCCGCGGCGCGATCGCGCGATAACACACGGTTGATCTGCTTTCCCTGCCAGTAGTAATCATCAACGACCAGACCGTCATCGGTGGCGATGGCCAATGCCAATGTCACGAACCCCGCAACCACGGCACAGGCCGGGATGGCAATCAACAACCATACATATGGCTCGCGGTACCAGACCGATCTTTCGCCATGCTCAATCATTCAACAACCCTCGGGACCTAGAAAGCGGGCGGCCTCACGGTCCGACAAGCCGCTCTCATCGACCGCCTGCACCTCGAATATGATCGGCGTGCTTTGCTGCGTGAGCTTGCACGGGTCCACCTCCACGTGCACCGGAAACTCGCGCACCTCGCCGGCAACCAGCGCGACCTCATCGAGCTCAGTCTTAAGCCGCAAACCCTCGATGCCCTCGGCACGAACGGTGTAGATATGAGGTTCATTATCCATGTTTATGATCTTAAGGATATAAACATTTTCGACCAATCCCTCATCTGTCGGGCGGTAGAGTACGTTGCGGTCGCGGATAATGTGGAGCTCCAATGGCGTGCGCAACAGCACGGCCGTTACCAATGCCACAGCGATACCTGCAAGCAGTAGCGTATAGACCACCACGCGCGGGCGCAGAACATGTCTCGGTGCCCCCTCCAGCTCGTTCTCTGTGGTGTAGCGAATCAGGCCTTTCGGATAATTCATTTTGTCCATCACCGCGTCACAGGCATCGATACAGGCGCCACAGGCAATGCACTGATATTGCAGGCCGTTGCGAATATCGATGCCCGTGGGGCACACCTGCACGCAAAGCGTGCAGTCAATGCAGTCGCCTAACCCCATCGCCTTGTATGAATCGCTGCGCCTGCGCGATCCGCGTGGCTCACCGCGTTTGGGGTCATAAGAGATGACCAGGGTATCGCGATCGAACATGGCGCTCTGAAAACGCGCATAGGGGCACATGTAGATGCAGACCTGCTCGCGTAACCAACCGGCGTTACCGTAAGTGGCGAAACCGTAAAAGGCGATCCAGAAGGTCTCCCAAGGGCCCAGCGAAAAACTCACAAACGAATACGATAGCTCGCGGATCGGGGTGAAATAGCCGACAAACGTGAACCCGGTCCAGGCGGAGAACAGGATCCACACCAGGTGCTTGCTTCCTTTCTTCAGAATCTTCTCAACCCCCCATGGCTGCGAGGCGAGCTTCATTTGTCTGGGTCGATCACCCTCGATCTTGCGCTCGATCCAGAGAAACACTTCAGTCCATACGGTTTGGGGACAGGTGTAGCCGCACCATAGACGGCCAGCGACGGCGGTGAAGAGAAAAAGCGATAACGCAGAGATGACGAGGAGTGCAGTGAGATAGAACAGATCTTGTGGCCAAAAGGTCCAATAGAAAAGATTGAATTTGCGCCCCGGCAGGTCAATCAGAAATGCTTGGCGCCCTGACCCCCAGTTAATCCACGGCAGGATGTAATAGATGCCGAGGGTGAGAGCGACCATGATGGCACGCCAGGTAGCAAACAGCCCGTGTACCTCGCGCGGGTAGATCTGCTCACGCTTGGCGTAGAGCGCCTGGGCGACCGCCTCGTCGCTCGTGCCTTCTTGTGTGCTACGTGTCTTTTCTGGCTTTTCTTGTTCAGCGATTGCTTGTCTTTGCTTGTCCGGAACGTTCACTGCTGCCCCTGCTGTGAGAGGCTATAAACATAGGCTGCCAGCAAATGCACCTTGGCCTCACCGAGAAATTCCTTGAAGGCCGGCATGCGTCCCTGGCGACCCTCAGTGATCGACTTGATCACCGTCTGCTGGGAACCGCCGTAGAGCCAAATATCATTGGTCAAATCAGGAGCACCGAGCGCTTGGTTGCCCTTACCGTCTTGCCCGTGGCAGCTTGCACAGATCTTCTTGAATGTAGCTTCACCGGCGCGTGCCGCAGTCTCGTTTACGCGACGCCCGTCGAGGCTGAGCACATACTCGGCCACATTGAACACCCCCTCACGACCCAGGGTTGGCCCCCATGGCGGCATAGCCGCTGCCCTGCCGTCGAGAATCGTCTTTTCGATCTGCTCGGGCTTGCCTCCGTGCAGCCACTCACCGTCATGCAAATTGGGGAAACCCGGCGCACCGCGCGCGTCCGAACCGTGGCAGATACTGCAATAGGTTACGAACAGACGCTCACCCGTCTTCATCGCCTGCCGGTCGCGCGCCAATGCTGGGATATGCTCGCGAAAATATTTTTCATAAAGCGGCCCATATTGCTCATTGGCCGCCGTGACCTGTTGGTCGTACTGCTTGACCTCGCTCCAGCCGAGCACACCGGAAAATTTTCCAAGACCAGGATAAAGCACCAGATAGATGACGCTGAAAATGAGCGTGATATAGAACAGGTTTAACCACCAACGCGGCAGCGGATTGTTGAGCTCTTGCAAGTCGCCGTCCCAAACGTGCCCCATCGTCTGCGGTTTCTTGCTCGATGCCCATTTGGGCTCCGACCAGACGATGTTGAAGGCAAACAATGCAACAATTCCGGCAATCACCAAAATGATGATGAACCAATTCCAGAACGCGCTCGTAAAGTCTGCCATCTACCCGCTCCCCTGACCCTATGACGACTGGTCGTTTTCTTCCTCAAGCGGCATACGTGCCGCTTCGTCAAAACTGCGCTTGCGCTTGCCGCTCCACGCCCATACCACGATAGCAAGGAAGATTATTATCAGCAGTAGTGTCCACACGGAATGGATTATGCCGATATTCATAGCTAACGCCTTGTCTTGATGGCCGTGCCTAACACTTGCAGATAGGCGATGATTGCATCCATCTCGGTTTTGCCCTCAAGCTCCTTAGGAGCGTTCTCGATCTCCTCGTCGCTGTAGGGGTGGCCAAGGCGACGCAATACGCGCATCTTCCTGCGGATGTCGCTCGCATCGAGCTTGTTCTCCGCCAACCATGGATACCCAGGCATGATCGACTCTGGCACAACGTCACGTGGATTTGTCAAATGCACGCGGTGCCACTGGTCGCTGTAACGGCCTCCTACCCGCGCGAGATCGGGGCCGGTACGCTTAGAGCCCCATTGGAACGGGCGGTCGTAGACAAACTCGCCGGCTACCGAGTAATGGCCATAACGTTCGGTCTCGGCGCGAAACGGCCGGATCATCTGTGAGTGACACACCATACATGACTCTCGGATGTAGAGATCGCGCCCGGCGAGTTGCAATGCCGTGTAAGGTTTGAGTCCAGCAACCGGCTCGGTGGTGGACTTCTGAAAGAACAACGGCACGATCTCCACTATGCCACCCACGCTGACCACTAACAGCACCAGAAGGATCAGCAGGCCGAGATTCGTTTCCACCTTGTCCTGCATGCTCGCCATACCCGTTCCCTCAGTGCGCCGGCGCCGGAATGCGGGCCTCGATAGGCTTGGCGCCGGCGATGGTAATCCACAGGTTGTAGGCCATGATCACCATGCCCGCGAGGAAAAACACGCCGCCGAGCAGGCGCACGATGTAGAAGGGGTGCATCGCCTCTACGCTCTCGACAAAGCTGTAGGTAAGCGTCCCGTCAGCGTTAACGGCGCGCCACATCAGGCCCTGCATTACGCCCGATATCCACATCGCCGATATGTACAGCACGATGCCGATGGTAGACACCCAGAAATGGATCTCGGCCAGCCTGATGCTATGGAGTTGACGCCCGAATAGGCGCGGGATCAAGTAATACATGGCACCAATCGATACCATTGCCACCCAGCCGAGCGCCCCCGAGTGCACATGACCGATGGTCCAGTCGGTATAGTGCGAAAGCGCGTTGACCGTCTTGATCGACATCATCGGCCCTTCGAATGTCGACATGCCGTAAAAGGATACCGATACGATAAGGAACTTGAGAATCGGATCCGTCCGCAGCTTTTGCCAGGCACCGGAGAGCGTCATGATGCCATTAATCATGCCGCCCCAGCTTGGTGCTAGCAGGATAAGTGAGAACACCATGCCGAGTGATTGTGTCCAATCGGGAAGCGCGGTGTAGTGCAGGTGGTGTGGTCCGGCCCAGATGTAGGCGAAGATCAATGACCAGAAATGCACGACCGACAGGCGATAGGAGTAGACTGGCCGGTTGGCCTGCTTGGGTATGAAGTAGTACATAATGCCGAGAAAGCCGGCGGTGAGGAAAAAGCCTACCGCGTTGTGCCCGTACCACCATTCCATCATGGCGTCTTGCACACCGGCATAGATGGAATAGGACTTAAAGAAGGTTACCGGGTACGCCAGGCTGTTGAACACGTGCAGCACAGCAATGGTGAGAATGAAACCACCGAAAAACCAGTTAGCGACGTAAATATGGCTGACCTTGCGTTTAGCGATGGTACCGAAAAAGACGATGGCATAGGCCACCCACACGACCGTGATCAGCACGTCGATCGGCCATTCGAGCTCCGCATATTCCTTGGTGGTGGTAATACCGAGTGGCAGCGTAATAGCGGCCGCGACAATAACGAGCTGCCAGCCCCAAAAGGTAAAGGCGGCGAGACCATCGCTGAACAGACGCACGTGACAGGTGCGTTGCACAACATAATATGATGTGGCGAAAAGCGCCGAGCCGCCGAAGGCAAAGATAACAGCATTCGTGTGCAAGGCACGCAATCGGCTGAACGTCAACCACGGAATATCAAAGTTGAGCACCGGCCACGCGAGTTGCGCCGCTATCCACACGCCCACCAGCATGCCGACGATGCCCCAAATAATGGTCACCACCGCGAACTGGCGCACGACTCTATAGTTATAAGTCTGCTCCATAGCCATAGCTTTCTCTCAGCGTTTCTCGGGCCGACGTTGCTCGACCATCGGTTCGTAACTAAGCACCACTACTCCCTGCCACGTGCCGCGCCGCATCATACGGGGCATCGGCAGTGGCTCATTGACCAAGATCACTCTTCGTACGACTTACGTGTGCCTAAAGCAGCACGGGTTGCTAACTGACAAAGGCCGGTCCCACGCCGAATGCCCACAGAATCACGGTCGCCGCAAGCAACCCCACTAGCATGACCAACCCCACCGCGAGAACGGCGCTGGAGAACAGAAAACCGCGCTCCTTTGAAATCCCCATCATCACCGGCACCCCCGAGAAAAGGAGAAAGATTGTGTAGGCCAGAGCCGGCAGACCGATGATGAGGTTGAGCCACAGCTGGGGATAGAGCTGCATGATGCCAACAAGAAACAGCGGTGTGGCCGTATAGCCGGCAAGCGCCATGCTCTGTGAAAGGGGCTTCTTCGAGCCGTAGGTTTGTCCCATCCAGTGGATCAGGGCGCCCACCGTCAGAACCCCCGCAAGCAGCACGAGATAATAGAGTATGGCGATGGTCAAGGCGCTTTCGTGTGTCAACTTGACCGCCTCACGCGCACCTATTTGCCAGCCGATACGAGTGGTGCCAAAGTAGCCGCACACCGGGGGTATGGCAGCCAATAGCATGATATGCAGAACATAACAGCCGCCGATTGGGCATCCTTCCTTGCGTATGACCTTCCACTCATCCGCAGGATGGGACAGCAAACCCCAGACGTGTTGCATTGCTTTGTCTCCTCCCGTAGCGTGTTAGTTCGCCCAGGAGGCGATGATACCATCTGCATCGTACGTGTATCGACACGCGTAAATTCCTGAGCGAATTGGTAAAAATTGTGCCAGCGAGCGCCTCCCCGGCATTTCCTTTCCTAGGCATCTCGCGAGCAGGCCACGTACAGCCATCGATGCAACTGCAAGTTCCGATGCAACAGGCGCCGCTGACATCCTCCCAACCCACGACGACCCATGAGGTCGCGTGTTATCACTGCGGACAACCGCTGCCCGGCAGCAAGACGATCAAGGTTGTCATCAAAGGCGAAGCGCGTCCCATGTGTTGCCACGGTTGCGCGGCGATAGCACAAGCGATTTGCGCTGGCGGGCTTGAGGATTTCTATCGCCATCGCACAGCCTTATCGCCCAAGGCGGCGCGCCTCGATCGTGATGCCGAGCGCGAGATAGCACTCTACGACCATCCAGAGCTACAACGGGAGTTCGTGCGCCTGGGCGTTGACGGCTCGCGTGAGGTTTCGCTGCTGCTCGAAGGGATTGTCTGTGCCGCTTGTGTGTGGCTCAACGAGCGTCGTATCGCCGCGCTACCGGGTGTGCTGGAAGTACAGGTCAACTACACCACCCACCGCGCCCATGTCCGCTGGGACGACAATCGCATTCATCTGAGCGGGATACTCAATGCCATTGCCGATATCGGCTACCGTGCGCGCCCCTACGACCCGCGCCGCCAGGAACAAGTATTGATACGAGTGCGGCGCGACCAGTTGCGCCGCCTGGGCGTGGCCGGGGCGCTTGGCATGCAGGTGATGATCCTCTCGGTAGCACTTTATGGCGGTGCGTGGTGGGGCATCGAAGCCGAATTTCGCCAGTTGTTTCGCTGGTTGAGTCTCGCGCTCACGCTGCCGATCATAGGCTATTGTGCGCAGCCGTTCTTTACTTCAGCCTGGCGCGACTTGAAGAATCGCCGACCGGGCATGGATGTACCCGTGGCGCTGGCGATCAGCATTGCCTTTGTCGCGAGCGCCTGGGCAACCGCAACCGATACCGGCGAGGTGTACTACGATTCGGTGGTCATGTTCGTATTTTTCCTGCTGAGCGCTCGCTATTTTGAGTTAACGGCACGTAAACGCGCCGTCGAGGTTGCCGATGCCTTGGCACAGCGTTCGCCTGCCACCACTGTGCGGATTGACCCGGAAAGAAACGAGCAAACTGTGATTCCCGTCGGCCTGTTGCGCCCCGGTGATCGCGTGCTGATCCGTCCCGGTGACACCGTCCCGGCTGACGGGCGCGTGCAGCAAGGTGACTCCAGCGTCGACGAATCGTTGCTGACCGGCGAGTCTGCACCAATCGGCAAGTCGCCGGGGGAAACGCTAATTGGTGGCAGCATTAATATAGAGAGCCCGCTAGTGATGGAGATCGAGCACGTAGGGGTGCAGACCCGGCTGGCCGGTATCGCGCGGCTGCTCGAGCGGGCACAAAGCGAAAAACCGCAGATCGCACAAATCGCGGATCGCGTTGCGGCGTGGTTTATCGGCGCCGTGTTGACACTGACCGCATTATTGGCCCTTTACTGGTGGTACGCTAACCCGCACCTCGCCCTGCCCATCACCATCGCCCTGCTCGTCGTTACTTGTCCGTGCGCGTTGTCGCTCGCCACACCGACCGCGGTGACTGTTACGGTCAGCCGACTCATGCGGCGGGGACTACTGGTTACACGCGGCCACGCGCTCGAGACGTTAGCACGCGCGACCCATTTCGTATTCGACAAGACCGGTACGCTCACGAAGGGAAAGGTACGTTTGCTTGAGACCGAGGTCTTCGCCAACCTTACTCGCGATCAGTGCCTGCAAATTGCCGCTAGCCTCGAGCGTCATTCCGAACATCCCTTTGCCAAGGCCTTGGTAAACGCCGCACACAACAGCGCTAGTTTGACCGTCTCCTCTCCCCACGCTGTGCCAGGCGGTGGTGTCAGCGGCAACATCAATGGGCATCGCTGTTTCATCGGCTCGCCTTGTTTCGTGTACACGCATACCGGCGCACGATTGCCCGAGCACAAGCTTGCCGGCTTACAGCATGGCGCTCACAGTATTGTAGTGTTGGCTTCGGATGAGACGCTTTTGGCGGCGTTCGTGCTGGCAGATGAACTGCGCGCCGGCGCGCGCGAGCTCGTTGCACAGCTAAAGGCATCCGGGCGATCGGTATCGCTGCTCACCGGCGACCATGAGGCGGCGGCGCACTCGATCGCCGTCCAAGTGGGCATCGAACAGCTTGCTTTCGAGCTCACACCCAAAGATAAGCTCGAGAGAGTGCGGACGCTGCAAAAAGAAGGCGCGATCGTCGCCATGATCGGTGACGGTGTGAACGATGCGCCGGTGCTGGCACAGGCGCAGGTAGCAATCGCGATCGGCGGAGAAACGGCAATCACCGCCGCTGCGGCTGACATCATTCTGCTTTCAGGAAATCTGCGGCAACTGGCGAACGGCATCGACGCAGCATGCAAGATGCTACACGTCATCCGCCAGAACTTCGCTTGGGCGCTCGCCTACAATCTCATTGCGCTGCCGGCGGCGGCGCTGGGTTTTGTCGCGCCATGGTTGGCAGCATTGGGGATGTCGGTAAGCTCGCTACTGGTGGTCGCTAACGCCCTGCGTCTCGCCGATAAGCGTAGCGAACGCGTGGTCGCTAGAACGAAACCGGCACTGGTACGCCCGTCTGGCTAAGAATGGAAAGTCTCTACCTGCTGATCCCGTTGGCCCTGGTACTGCTGGCGCTCATTATTTGGGCGCTGCTGTGGGCCGTCCGCTCCGGTCAGTTCGACGATCTCGAAGGCCCTGCGCACAGGATTCTGATGGACGAAGACGAACCGCAGGAACCCCGCGACACCCGCCGCCGTAAGCGAAAGAAATGAATCCCTGAGCGCTCGAGCTTGTCGCTTTCAAGAAGCGCTATACGCAATGCAGATGATGAGCCATAGACTGCCAATCGCGTGAACAGCGAGTGTCAGCTCGATGCCCTGTCTGAGATGCTCGACATCGCGACCGATCGCCCACGCGGCACGGCCAGCGGCCAACAGCAACAATGCAGGTAGAACAAGCGCACCCCACGGCAACAGACCTTGGCCGATTGCTACGCCAATGGCAAGTACCGCCACGAGCTGCAGTACGAAATACAATACTCGCGTGCCGCGGTGCCCGAAACGCACGGCAAGCGTACGCTTGCTAGCGCGTGCATCGGCCACGATATCCGGCACTTCGTTGATTAGCAAGATATTGGCGACCCACAACGCAATCGGCAAGGAGATGAGCAGCGTCGGCCGATCGATCAGGCCGCTTTGCAACCATGCCGCCCCAGCCACTGGCAACATTCCAAAAGCCACGCCAACGGCCGCTTCACCCAAACCGCGTGCGCTTAGCTGCACCGGCGGCATGGAGTAAAGCGTCGCCAGCGCCACCCCTGTCAGGCCAAAATAGAGCACCGCCACGCCTTTGAGCGCGACCAGCGCGGCGCCAAGCACCATACCGACGCCGAGCAGCGCACTGCCCCAGCGCGCCATCTCGCCTACGCTCATGATGCCGTTTTGGATAAAGCGCGAGCCGCCAGTGTAGGGGTGAATGCGATCCGCATTGGCGCCGTCGCTGCCGCTAAGTTCGTCAAACACATCATTGAGCACGTTGGCGCCGGCATGCACACA
>QKEI01000102.1 GCA_003251795.1 Candidatus Muproteobacteria bacterium | reverse complement strand
GTGTTTTATCCGATGGGCGGCGGCCAGCCGGGCGATGGGGGCATGCTGCGTCGTGCCGATGGCACGGAGGTGCCGATAGCCGATACGCGCAAGGGCGAGCAGCCTGGACAGATTCTGCACGTACCAGCGGAGGGTGCGCCGTCGTTGAGCGTAGGCGATAAAGTGATGGCCGAGATCGACTGGCAACGGCGCTATCGTTTGATGCGCATGCATACGTGTCTGCATGTGCTATGCGCGGTGGTTCCCGGCGGGGTCACCGGCGGATCCGTGGGCGAAGGTCGCGGACGGCTTGACTTCGATCTGCCCGATCCGACACTCGATAAAGATCAAGTGACGGCTGAGCTCAATCGTTTGATCGAAGAAAATCACCCGGTGCGTTTTCGCTGGATTACCGACGAGGAGATGGCGGCCAGCCCGGATCTTGTGCGCACCATGTCGGTCAAACCGCCGAGCGGCCAGGGTCGCGTGCGCTTGGTGGAGATCGAGGGCGTCGATCTACAACCGTGCGGCGGCACGCATTTGGCTTCCACCGGCGAGATCGGCCGAGTACGCGTCGCCAAGATCGAGAAGAAAGGTAAGCACAATCGCCGCGTAGTTATCGTTTTAGACGACGCGTGAGTCGTGAGTGGTAAGTAGTGGGTCGTTAGCGGTGATCAAACAGACTTACGATTCACGGTTCACGACTATTGATTCACGATGAAGTTGTTGATGTTTCAGGCCGAGCGCTTTCACTACCGCTCGTTTCTCAAGACGGTGGCCGAGGCGCCGGATCAGGACGTAGACGAGGCGCTCGACGATGTCGCGGTGATTTTCGTGCACGCGGAGGCCGAAGACGAAGCCCGCCGCGACAAGGTGTTGAGCACAGCGCTGAAGAACATCAAGTGGTTGGCTAACAAACGCCAGCTAAAGAACGTGGCGCTGCATTCTTTCACGCATCTCTCGACCAGCAAGGCCACGCCCGAGTTCGCGCACGCTTTCCTCAAAGAGCTCGGCACGCGCCTGCATACGGCCGGTTATGCAGTATGGCTGACACCCTTCGGCTACACCTGCGCCTGGGACTTGTCGGTTTACGGCGAAACCATTGCGAAGGTGTTTAAAGCAATATAGGGGCTCAAGCACTCTCCGTCGACCGGCTGCACCGAACGGCTGAAAACGGCCTAGAAGCGGTCAGTCAGCACACTGGAGAGCCAGTGTAGTGACAGGCCGAGAACGGCCAATTCCGGACATTCGTCATCCCACGCAGACTAGCCAACTCCCCGCAGGGTCACTCCGACGGATTGAAGTGCTGACGAATTTGATCTGCGCGTAACCGTCAAGACCTTCGGGCCCGTGCTCGTAGCTGATCCCGCTTCGCGCGGTCACTACGTCAGGTACGCCTACTCGTAGCTCTGACGCCTGACTTTGGCCTGCCTCAGCGCTTCTTTGTCGGCAGCGGTGAGCTTGGCGTCGCTGAGGCGAACAACCACCTTCTCGATCTGGCCGGTGAACTTGAACGGCACGTCATAATCCTCGCTCACGGGAGTACCAGTGTCTTCACCAATGTCGAAGGTTTCATCGAACGAGAATCGAACGGGTACCGTCCTATCGATCCGCCCTTGGGCGACCTGCTTGCCGTCCACGCGGATCGTCCCCGTGCCGCCTTTGCCGATGCCGCCGCCGTCGTACGTGAACTCGAACACCACGGTGTGCTTGCCGGGCGTCAGGGGATCTTTGGCCGCGATGTCGTAGTGCGCGACGTCCGCCGTGTTGTAATGGAAAATCGGTCTACCGTCCCTGAACAACAGTGCGTAGCCGGCCGACAAACCACCCTGTGTCACTATGATGCCTTGTTCGCTGCCTTTGGAGAGGACCACATTAGCGGTGATGCGAAAGGATTTATTCTTCACGTCGGGCGCTGCCCCCTCGGGGATACGCGACACGGTTCCGTAGTAGCTGAACTCGCGATGCCCCCGTGTCAGGCTGGGACGGATGGAGACATCCATCCGCTTGACCGTGCTATCGTCCAGGGGCAACACGTTGTATCGGGCGGCTTCCGCATAGAACAGCAACTGGAGTTCGCGAAGCTTGTCGGGATACTTGTCGGCCAGGTTGACAGCCTCACTGAAGTCCTTCGCGACGTGATAGAGCTCCCACTTGTAACCGCTGATGACATCCACCTTGGGTTCTACAGGATCCCAGGGTTTCCTCACAGGGGTCGTGCAGGCTACCCAGCCATCATGGTAAATCCCGCGGTAGCCCATCATCTCGAAGTATTGCGTGCGGCGCGTCGACGGCGCTTTGGCATCGTCGAAGCTGTAGGCCATGCTCACGCCTTGGATCGGTTTCTGCGCGACGCCGTTGACGGACGACGGTTGCTGCAGACCAAATACGTCGAGAATTGTCGGCACGATATCGATCACGTGGTGCCATTGTGAGCGAATCCCGCCCTTGTCCTTGATGCGCGCTGGCCAGGAGATGACCATGGCGTTGCGCGTACCACCGTAGTGCGAGGCGACCTGCTTGGTCCACTGGAAGGGTGTGTCCATCGCGTGCGCCCAACCGACCGGATAGTGGTTGTGCGTCTTCCAAGTGCCTAGGTCGTCCTTGTGTTTGATAACCTCCTTGTAATCTTGCGGGAACATATTGACGTTGGCGATTTCATTGAGTGAGCCCAACATCAACCCCTCGGCGCTGGCGCCGTTATCGCCGACGATGTAGATGACCAGAGTATTGTCGAGTTCGCCCAGTTGCGTGATCGCGTCCAGCACCCGGCCGACGTTGTAATCCGTCTGTTCGAGATAGCCGGCATAGATCTGCATCATGTAGGCTGTAAGCTTTTTCTGCTCGGTGTTGAGCGAGTCCCAGGCAGGTATCCCCTGGGGGCGCGGGGTCAACTGCGTGTCGGCAGGTACAAGGCCCAATCTCTCCTGCCGTGAGAGCGTCTCCTCGCGTACCTTGTCCCAGCCCTGATCGAACTTGCCGTTGTACTTCGCAATCCACTCCTTTTTCGGTTGGAGTGGGGAATGCGTCGCCCCCGGCGCGTAGTAGAGGAAGAACGGTCGATCGGGCGCGACTGCCTTCAGGCTGCGGATCCACTGGATAGCCCGATCTGCAATGTCGTAGTCGAAGTTGTAGTCGGGGTTGCCGAGGTAGGGCTCGATGGGCTTGGTGCCGTCAAAAACCGCTGGACGCCACTGATTCGTCTCTCCGCCGAGGAAGCCGTAGAACTTCTCGAAACCCAGACCCATCGGCCAGAGATCAAAAGGTCCGGCTTGGCTGCTCTGCCAGTCGGGCACGTTGTGGTTCTTGCCGAACCAGCCAGTGTTCCAGCCTTTTTGCTTGAGGAGTTCCGCGATGGTGGCAGTGTCCTTGCCCATCAGGCTGTCGTAGCCGGGAAAGCCAGTGGCCTGTTCCATGATTATGCCGGTGTGCACGGAGTGGTGATTGCGTCCGGTCAACAGCGCGGCACGGCTGGGCGAGCACATCGCCGTGGTGTGAAATTGCGTGTAGCGCAGCCCGCTCTTCGCCAGCCGATCCAGCGTTGGTGTGTTAATCGGCCCACCGAACGTGCTTGCTGCCCCGAAGCCAACGTCGTCCAGGAGCACTAACATGATGTTGGGTGCGCCCTTCGGTGCCTGTACTGGCTTCGGGAAATCGGGTTTGGACTCTTTCGCGCTCAATCCGATCTGTCCCTTGAAGGGCGCCGGTGGAACCGGCAGCACTTCCTGCGCGGACGCGCCGCCGTTGAAGAGGGCCGTGACTACCAGCATTAGACCAGCGACCCACACATCGGCGCGCTGTAGTCTTGCGGTTTGCATATTCATGACTTTGCTCCTTCTTTCAGACGAGCCGTCTTACTCGATCGCAAGCCTGACAGTACACTCCACAATCTTGACGCTTGCGCTGCTCGGTCCCACTCAAGTCAGCGAGCTGCGTGTCGAGATCATGCCGGTAAAATACCGTGATCAGTTCTTCGTCGGTTTGGTTCTGCTGTTATCGGGAAAAAGTGAGACGTGACCCGTACGCTCCAAATATGGATCTGCTACACGCTAGTGGCTTCTGCTCATGAATAATTTTCCCGCTCCGGCAATCCCATACTTTGATTCAGATCAAGAGTTAACGCCCGTATCGAGAAACCGACAATGGCGTAAGCGCGTAAGCAACGGAATATCCAGGAGGTAACTGTTTTCTCAGAAGCGCCTTTCGCCCCCACTCCTGTTCTTCCTGAACCCGGTGGACTCGTGCATCTCGGCAATCGCTTCGGTAACTGCTCCCTGCGTTACCCTACCTCCTACATCCGTGTGAGTCGCCTACATTGCCCTACCTTCGTACGTCCTGTACTCGCCTGCACATCGGAAGCGCGGTCCGAAGGTGCAGGCTAAACGTCCGCTTTCGGCCCGGGAGCGGTCAGTCAATCGGACAGAAAATGTGCGTTGTGACAGGCCGCTAACGGCCACAAGCGGTCATCTAATCGCAACGTTAGCGCCCACAATTGAGACCACCTCATGCTAACGTAGCCTCGATCAGCAAATTGCGCTAATTTCCGGCAAGAAAACGCAACGGTAATCATCACTCAACAGACCAGTCTAAGAGGAGGCGAAGATGGACTTGACGGATCGCGTTGCGCTCGTGACTGGCGGCGGCAGTGGCCTGGGGCTTGCAACAACAAAAGCGCTTGCCAAGAACGGTGTCAACGTGTGCATCAGCTATCTCGGCAACAAGGACAGCGCTGTTTCGGCATGCGATGACGTAAAAGCTTTGGGCAGACGTGCGGCCTTGGTGCATCTGGATCAAGCAAACCCGGCCTCTGTCGAGGCCGCCATCGAAGATACGATCGATCAGCTAGGCCGGCTCGATATACTTATCAATAACGCCGCCACGAACATACCGGTGCCGTTTCCTGATCTCGCGGCGCTGACGCCTGAGATATGGGATCAACTGCTGAGTACGAACCTTCGCGGGCCGTTTCTCCTGGCTCGGGCGGCTACTCCGCATCTGCGCAAACAGGGCGCTGGGCGGATCGTGAATGTGGGGGCGATGATTGGCTTGATGCCGGCAGGTAGCAGCATCGCCCAAGCGGTAAGCAAGGCAGGCGTGATCCATCTGACCCGCTGTCTTGCCGTTGCGCTCGCACCCGATGTCACCGTCAATTGCGTAGCGCCCGGCCTCATGGAGGGCACTCGGATGGCGGCGCGGGTGCCCCGCGAACGCGTGGATGCCATGCGTGAGCACGCGCTGCTCAAACGAAATACGTCAATCCAGGACGTAGCTGACCAAGTCGTTCAATTCTGCCGCGCTGAAAGCATCACCGGTCAAGTCCTTATCATCGATGGTGGGATACATCTCCATTGATGGAGTGACGGCGCGTGAATGGCCGCTTAGGGTCATTAGCTGCCTGACAGAACTCTATAACCTGACCGGCAGCTTAGAGGCCGAAAGCAGACATTCAGCGGATTCGATCACTAAGCTCACGTCGCCTCACCGGATCTGCAATCTGGTGTGGTCGTTGATGAATCAACTAGATGATGGCCGGCTGTGCCACAAGTGCGTCGCTTACGCTGGACTTGGCGGTCCAGCGCGCTACTGTAGTTATGGCCTATCCTGGTACGCTGTGGTCCGTATCTCGTCCGGAGGCCTTTACACCTAATAGGGTTTATGGCGATCATTGCGTCATGGAGCGGCCACTCGCTTCCATACCAAGCGCCACCGATGCCGATTCGATTCCGGTGTTGGTAGATATCGTCCCTCCAGGGACTGCACAAGATCAACACCCCGACATCCCAGATCGCCTCAAGCTGGGCGAAGACCTACCCTCGCCTGAACTCATTCGAGCCGCATTACGCTTATGGCGCGACATCCGAGAAACCGGTGTGGTGCCGGAAGAGCACTGCTTGTACCACATCGTTTGGTGTATTTTGTCTCTCGCCGATCACCGCGTCCTGAGCTCCCCGGTGCTTGCGGCGCTTGAGGAGCAGATAAGAGCGGCGGCGGATGGGGACAAAGACACTCTCGAGCGTCAATTGGAAGGAGAGGCGGACAGAATCGTTGCGGGCACCTTGCGCGAGTGCGGTGAGGCGGACATGGCCTTGCTCTATGAAACGAATCGCGTCGAGTTTCACCGGCTCTATGATGCAGGGAGCAAGAGATCCTTCGATCCCGCTGAGACAGGAAACGCCAAGACCTCGGCAGTAATACGCTCTCGACAGGTGGGACGCTTAAGTCTTAGGATGATCACTGGCGGGCTCACACGCTATTGGGCGCGATTGGCACATACGCTCAACGGCCGCTAAGGGTCGTTTGCGGCCGGTTCTAAAGAGACAGCCGCCAAAATAGCTGGGATAGACTGGTTCACGCTCTCAAAGGAGACATTCAGGTAGTTTGTGATCTGTGTCCCACCAACCGGATGCAAGCGCTCACGTGGCGC
>QKEI01000211.1 GCA_003251795.1 Candidatus Muproteobacteria bacterium | reverse complement strand
GTATTGCCTTTTCCCAATGACTCAAATTATGTGGTTTTTGCGAAGGACAAGAATTTCGTGTATCACGGAGGCACTCGTATCAGCGGGGCCGATCCTGAAACCTTTACAGCTATTGCTGATTTTGATAACGCCTACTACGCAAAGGATCGCTCACGTGTCTATTTTTATAATGGCGTTACTCTTCTCAATGAACGACCCGTTGCCGTATTGCCAGGTGCCGATGCGGCGACCTTCGTAAATGTCTATCCGAATGTCTTTAAGGATAAGAATCATGTGTACGGGATGAGCTATAAATTCTATGACCCCACCTGTGTGACGTGCCAGCAAGCAGACCCAGCAACGTTTGTTGTACTCGGCGGCGGGTACTTTAAGGATAAAAACCATTTCTACTGGTGGGACAAAATATTAGAGGATGTGAGTACAACAACCTTTGCGGTGTTGGGTGACTCTGGTTATGCAAAAGATTCGCGACATATCTACAACGGCGGAGATATTTTGAAAGCGGCCGACCCCAAAACGTTCACACTTATTGAGGGTTATGACGATTGGTATGCCACCGACAGCGCTCATGTTTTTGTACGAGGGTTTGCGGTGGATGAACTTGATCCTAAATCGTTAGTTGTAATCAACCAGAATTACGCCAAAGATTCTGATACGGTGTGGCTCACGTTGCCCTTTGATCCTGCCGGTGTGATTCCCAACGCAGACCCGCGTACGTTTGAAATTCTACCCATCGAGGGTACACAAGCGGATACCTTTGCTCCGATCGAATCGGAGTGGTCGAGAGATGCAACGCATGTTTATTTCTTAGACTCGCTGTTACCGGACGCTGACCCCAAGACGTTTGCCGCGCTTAGTGGTCGTTTAGGGAAAGATAGCTCTCACGTGTACTGCATTACTGCATGGAGCGTCTTGTGCAAGGGGCCGACCCAGTAACTTTCGTGGCTTCAACCACGGATGCGTGGTTAGGACAAGATAAAAATCACAGGTACGACTGCGAGAAGATCGTACAATAATCAGGATTAGGTGGCGGGAGGGACGGGAGGGCCTTCGAGCCCTATTTTAATTGGCCTCTTTTCTGCGTTACCCGAAGTGCTTGGTCACAAATCCGGTTTCGTAACGCGGGATTTGTCAGGAACAAGAATTGACCCCCATTTCCCACTATCCAAAAAGGCTGTCTAGGGTTTTTGTTTCGTTGCAGGCCTCATCTGATGTGGCGGTGACAACGGCAATCACGGACTCGTAACCAGCAGGGGTAGAGAAACCGTAAGCGCACGCCTTGTAGCGGCCGGGGGGTACATCCAGGCAAACCGTGCCTTCGACCTTTTTCTTATCCCAGGGTTCATCAAAGAAATAAGCGAGGTCCGCCATACCCAAGGCACCCGAGCTCACATCGATGACCACGGTTGGTGTTGACGTTCTGAGCTTCTTGTATTCCTTCGCCGTCAACATGGGCTCGGCTGCATCGATCAAGCGCAGCTCGGCTTTGTACACGCCGTCTCCGCCCGTTGCAAAGGTCAAACGCTCCCCGCGGTTTACCCATTCCACCATCTCCTTATCAGAGGTATAAATGCTTTCACCCGACGGGCTGACACGCGCACGGTCTCCCAAGGCGATCGATCCACCCTCCACTATGATCTTTCCCTTGGCTCTTTTGAGGATCTCTTGTTGGTCCGCGCCGGTTTTTTCAAGCCACTTGGCTATTATCTTGGAGAGTTTGCGCCGCTCATCCGCCGGGAAGGCGTGCACCTCGGCCGTGAGTTGGACAATGCTCCGATAAAGCTTAAGCTGCTCCACGGCATCCGCGCCAGCGGTGAATGCCAAGCCGGCGAAAAAGCTGGACCTCTTGAGGTGCTTTCGTTTTTCGCGAAAGTCATCTGTGCCCGTTGCCAAGTCCCAGTAGTGGCGCGCCAGGATATCCAAGTCTTCCGGCTTCGCCTTCTTCGGGTTCTTGATAACGCGTTTCTCAAGCTCAATGATTGCGTCCATTGGATTCCTCTCCCACGCTTTTGAGATAACGAGAATAGAGGTACTAATGTCCAGCTTAGAACACAGATGAGATCATCTCTATTTGGCGATTTTGACCCGCGAACAGTGACTTACCGTGGAGGCTGCCAGCGGTCAGAGGCGTGATAGGCCGAAAACATCTCCTGCACGGGGACCGTCGGACCGGCGTCCCATCAAATGTCCGCTTTGGGTCGTTAGCTGCCGGTCCGTACCTGAAATCCTCGACGTCCGCTCTCGGACCCAAAGGAGACATTCAAGCCGACGAAATATCGACCTGATGGACACGTCAACGGCGGCATGCTCTTCGCGGGCGCCTGACTGCGAATCGTGACGATCAAGGCATTTTCATCGACACGACGAATTCGACAGGATCATCAGGCGTTTCGCTCAGCGCAACTCCAGACGCGGTGTGCAAATTGCGCCAGCGGATCGGACCACTTGCACCGTGCAGAGCAAAGACGACCCTGTTCTTCGAGCGCTCGACGCGGACTTCCATAAAGCTCTGGAAGAAAGGAGCGGCATTGAAGTCGAACATGCTCGATAGTGTCTCGATCGACAACGGCCAGGCGCCGAAACGCTTGATCCACAACCAGAACGGTTGTTTCCACGCCGGCGTCTCCGCGTCGAGCTTGGCGCGAACTGCATCGGGGCCCGGATAGAAGGCCCAGGTCTTCGTTGGCACGACGTCGGGCCAGGCAAGCGCGCCGCCAAGGCTGAGATAGGCCCCCCCGCCGCCAATGACGAAGTGATGGACGGGGCTTTTGTTCTGTAATAAGTAGTACTCGAACGTGTGAGTATCGCCCGCCATCATCACGCGCACGCCGGCGCGCTCAAGCATCTCATAGCAGGTGAGAAGCGATGCGGCGGAAGACGGCCCAGACAGCGCGCTGGCACCTTCGCCTTTGGTCGTGTCCTGACCTCCGGCGTATCTCGGATGGCCGATGACCGCAATGGTGAACTTGCCCCGTGAGCGCTTGAGCGCGTCTGCGATCCAAGCGAGCTGTCGGTCATCCACCGTCCGCAAAATGCCCGTGTCGATTGCGATCAAGGCAAAGTCTTTGGTCTGCAGCTCGAAGAACGGGCCTCGCTGCAGAGCGTTTTGGATACCGTAGAGCTCGCGCAATTGCTGCGCTCGCTGCAAGAGCCAGTCGATTCTGCTCTTGTTGGTGCCGGTCAAGTTGAGGTCGGCCTGGGCGCGGGCCGAGAGCGCAATGCGGGCAGCCTTCGGTTCCAAGAAGTTAGCGTTGAACCCTTCGAGCGCGTCGAACCAATCGTGGTTGCCGGGGATAGCGTAGATGGGCTTTGTGAATCCTTTGAACGGTAAATAGAAGTTGCGCTCGTAATCCGCCATCGCGCCGGCAGGGTAGATCACATCCGATGAAATGATCAGGAATTTGACGTCTTGGCGCCGACCGAGCTCGAGGTAGCGCTCGATGAGCGAATATTGAGATTCGTCACCTTCGCCGGTATCACCGATAACGATGAAACTGAAGTCCTGATCGTCGATCCCCGCGGGTGTCACTCGAAACAAGTCGTCACTCTCACCGTAAGCGGCGGCAACCGCATCGACCATGCTAGCGCGCCATTTATCGACGCGCAGTTCAGTGATCTTCTGGTAGAAGCCACTCGCCCAGCTTTCCGTATTGAAGTACCAATTGAAGCCCCATATCGGATTGATAGCGACGAATAAGACGGCGAGAGGCAACCCGAGGCGCAGCGCGAATGCGGCTGCCGATGCAAGCGATGTGCGCGCGGTTCGAAGCGAGGCTGAAAAAGCGAAGCGGATGTCGGTCCACGCGTGCACGAGACGACGCGGCAATACTTGCATTTTCGCGTCGTCGCCCGAAAGCCGCAGCCTCCAAGCTCTTCTCTCTAGGGGACGAGTCAGTCGGCGCCAGCCGATCCGCAGCGGCAGCATGAGAAAAACGCCAAGGACAATGGCCATGACGGCGTCCCCCGCCGTCGCTACGAATGGCGAAATCAGACCGAGCCAAGTGTCGTACGATTGCATGCGAACGACGTGGGTCACAAACAAGACAAGGCCGATGACGAGGAGCCACTGTATTTCTGCCTGCCGCACGTCAGAAGCACTGGCCGAACGGCGCGCCCTTATTTCACTAAAGAGCTTCTGTTCGCCGAGTCCCAGCTTCGGATCCGGGTGGGCGTTGGCTGCCTCTGAAGTGTCGGCTTCCTCAGCTTGGGAGCGCGGAGAAACGAGCATCCGCCAGCCTGCTGCCGCTGTATAGCCGGCGACGGCAACACCAATTGCGGTATCGACGCTAATCGTTCGCCACAACACCCAACCGATGAGGGCGAGGAACAGGCTCGATGCTCCGTTCACAGCGATTACCATTCGAGGTGTTCGTGGGTCGGGGCGGAGCACGGCTTGACCCATCTTCATAGTACCGTCGATTATTAGAAGCGCGAGTAGCAAGACGACAACGCCGGTGACGACCAGGGACGGACTCAGATACAGCAGCAACGCCGTGGCAATCGCCACAAAGCTTGTTACGTAGGAGGCCGGGTGCGTCCGAAGCTGAGGATCGGTCATGGCCGTATACAGCTCGGTCAATCCGACCGTGAGCGGGAAAAGACCGAGGAATTGCAGGGACCAGGTTCCGGCCACCAGCGGTGCGGCAAACGCCAGCACGCTAACGCCGATGAGCACTGCACCGAAGACGCTACGCGGCAGGTGAATCAATGACTGTTCCCTTTATGGCGTTCTACTGTTCAGTGATGCCATCGCTTTTGGCACACCTGGTCGCCCGGATCATATCACTGTCACATAATTCTGATGAATCGCCGGGCTCGAAGTTCGATGCCGCTGGTTCGGTGAAGCGCATATGGATAGAATTTTCTATGGCGATTGATACATCCTCTTGAGCGTTTATCCTTATGCCGACCGGCAAATCGCACCGCTACCTGACTGCAGTATTCTTATTCATCCTATCCACGGCATGGGCTGGGGATGCGACCGAACCCATCGCTCTTGATAGTCTGGAATACAAGATCGAAATCGCACGACATGAGCGTCTGCTCAAAGTGCGGAAGTCAGAAGGCGTCACCCTTGCTCCCTTCGCGAGTGACGGGTGCAGCGGCGGTCTGTCGGCGGGTTGGGAACTTCTCTCATCGGCGCTTCCGGAATTTGCCAAGCGTCACGGCGATCGCCCGCCGTGGGAAAGTTGTTGCATCGCGCATGATCGAGCCTACCATGCGGGGGGGCCGAGTGACGCCGATGCCCGAGCCAGTCTTGAGGCGCGCGTTCGTGCTGATGAGCAATTGCGTCAATGCGTGACCGAGACGGGTGAAAAGCGGATGCCGGTGCTAGTCACCGAATACGACCTCAGCCCTGACCAGATTTCTCGGCTTTATCGGAATATCGCGGATGCCATGTACAGGGCCGTGCGCCTTGGAGGCGCTCCCTGCACCGGGCTGCCTTGGCGATGGGGCTTCGGCTGGCCGCCCTGCGACTAGGTCTCGGAGAACAGCTGTCTGGCACGGGAACAACCCCGCGCTGGATATCCAGGCGAAAAAGTTGAAAACTCGGCAATTCCACACCCGCCCCCTGGAGTCAGTGCGATGAAAATTAAATGTTTTCGTATGAAAGATAACGGTGCGCTACAACGCGATGACGCCAGCACGTGCCTCGAACGATGGCGAGGCGGTGAAGGCCGCTACTGGATCGACATCGAGAACCCAACACCTGAAGAGCAGGTCCGCTGGCTAAGCCCTCTCAACCTGAGCCCATTGGTGCTGCACTGCTGCCGCGAGCTTGGTCAGCATACGCGCGTGGTGCCTTTGCGCGATGAGGTGTTTTTGGAGTTTTCGGTGTTTGCTGGAGAAGCCTATTCGCAGCGCGGGTTTCTGGCGTTTCTGTGTCTGGACAACTTACTCATCACGCTCCATGAAGCGCCCATCCCCAATCTGGACAATGCTCCGGCCGCCCTTGGGCAGATGGGTCTGGCGGCAAGTACGATCCCAGTGCTGGTCTACGCTCTTTTGTTTGGACAAGCCTCCCAGAGTGCTCACGTCGCCGAGGTCATCGCGGGCAAGGTCAACGCCATCGACACTCGCATGGACCGAGATCCCGATAGCGTAGCGTTTGATGAGATCCTGGACCAAAAAGAAGCGGTGTTGGATCTCGACGCCGTCACCAGTGAACAGGTCGTCTGCTTTGACGTGCTCGGCAACATCAAGAGCGAGGTCTTGGACCTGGCTGCACTGGGCGACTATCTGCGGCTACTGACAGCCACCGCCCGTTACAACGACCGCATCGCGGAGAGGTTGAACACACGCGTCGTCGATCTGCGACAACGCTACGAAGTGCACCAGCAGGACAAGCTCAACGGCCGCCTGGCAGTGTTGACCGTCCTCTCCGCTGTCTTCCTGCCGCTGACGCTGCTCGCCGGTATCTGGGGCATGAACTTCGACAAGATGCCGGAGTTGCACTATGCGTACGGCTATCCCGTTGCCTTGGCGGGCATGACCTTACTTGGCGGGGGACTGCTCTGGTTTTTCTACAAGCGCGGCTGGTTGAGCTGAGAGCACCGGTTCCTTCACTCGGTTGAGCTCCGAATTAGCCATCGCTGGGCCTAGTCCCTGCGGACTCATACCGTGGCATCAGCCCCCTTGGCCGCGTTTCGTACCGCCATCCCCAACATGAACAGCATCCAGCCGCTGAAGATCAGCTTGATACCGACGAGCACACCGACCGCCCAGGCGCCAGAGAAGGGAAACTGTCCCCAGATCATGAGCCCGAGCAGCAGCGAGACAAGGCCATCGGTCAAAGTCCAGCCCCAACCCCTGACCGGTTTGATCTGAATGGCCCAGAAGACCTCCATGATGCCGCTGACGATGAAGTAGGCCATGAGGACTAGTGTTAAGGCCCCGAGGGCAGCGCCGGGATTGATCAGCATGATGAGCCCGATCACGCTGGTGAGTGCGCCCATTAATAAGGTGAGGGGCGCCTTGCCAAAGCCGCCAGCGCGGAACGCAAACACCAACTGGCCGATCCCGCCAATGAGCAGAAGCACCCCGACGGCGATGGCGATCGACAGTCCCGTCGCCAGCGGTGAAGCCAGTGCCAGCACCCCCACAATGAGCAAGATCACACCGACGACCCTGACTATCCCCGCGCTTTGCTTGATGTCCTCAAGAAAACTCATACCACTACTGCCCGGTTGTGCTGACATCGAAATGTCCTCCTTTTTCTCGCTCGATGAATGACACCCCTGCTCAATGGCCTGGTGTCAGGCCATACCAGTCACTGGCTTGATCTTGACGGGAAGTACACGTGTCTTCTCTCTCGAAGCAACCTA
>QKEI01000067.1 GCA_003251795.1 Candidatus Muproteobacteria bacterium | reverse complement strand
ACTTTTTCTGCTCTAAATACAACGTAGTAGTCCGCGCGATGATCACCATAGCCGGAGATGAGGCGCTTGAGATAGCTCCAGATCAGATAGTCGCCGTGACGTGCTTCCGTGTCCGGTTTACCGAGCACCTTTTCCACCTGCTGCGTAGTCATGTGAAGTTCCAATCTTTCGAATTTGTTGCCAAACGCTGCCTGCACGGCGACAGTGAAACCCAATGCACCTGCCATCAGCGTTATCGCAACCACGCTGATTACGGCTGTCACGCGGCGTCCTTCGCTTTGTGCACCCTGCGTTGGCATCGGTCGTTTCCTATGTGTCTTAAACAATTCGCTGCGGCTTCATGCGGCTATGGTCGCACCCGGATCGGGAGATGCGAACATGACCAAATCATTTTCTCGCATTCTCAGGCTCCGCTCCACCGCTTCGAGAGCACTCCAAGCTGACCTCTGTTTCTAAGTGGGCTAGCGAAAGAACGCTTTGCTCGGCACGAAGATCCGTGGTGTGTTGGCTATGATAGACTGTCGCTCCAGTTACCGCCTGTCAGCCACAGTCAATAGGGATCTCGTTGCCACGCGCCCTTACTTATTTGATTATTGTTATTGCGCTTGACGGGTCCGCCGCTGTCATGGCGGGCGACGAGTTTGTGGTCGGCGCGGTTACGCCGCTCAGCGGTAAACTCTCGGTGTACGGGGTCAATTTGCAGAAGGCGATGTTCGTCGCGCTCGATGAGGTAAATGCCACCGGCGGGGTTAAGGGTAAGGCCATGCGCATCGAGTTCGCAGACAACGGCTCAACGGCAGAAGGGTCGGTCGCGGCTATCACCAAGCTAATCGAGGTCAATCGGTTGCCCATCATCTTCGGCCCAGCGGCCAGTGGCAACTTTCTTGCTGTTTGCAGAATAGCGCAGACACACCGAACCGTCCTGATCTCCGCTGAGAGCGCCGCTAATTCTATCGCCCGCTGCGGCGACTATGTGTTTCGCCTCAACCCATCTGATCGTTTGCAGGCCAAGGCGCTGGCGCGAATGACCATCGATCGAGGCCACGGTCGGATTGCACTCACCTATATCGACAGCGCCTGGGGCAGGGAGCTAGCGGAGGATTTCAAGACGGATTTTGTGGCCGCCGGCGGAAGTTTTGTCGATAACTTCCCTCACCGACCGGGGCAGACGGATTTTGCCGATGCTGTCCATCGACTCGCAGCAGCCAGCGCGCGGGCGGTGGTGGTGCTGAGTCATGTGGAGGAAACAGCAGCCTTGTTGCGACAAGCGAGTCGCGTTGGGTTTAAGCCTCGTTGGCTGCTCGCCTCGGCTGCTAGATCGCCTGAACTGGTGAACGCAGCGGGCGCGGCCGCCGAAGGCGTAATTGGTACTTATCCGAAGGTGCCGCACAACACACCGCAGTTCCGGGCCTACCGGGCAGCTTTCAAACGGCGCTACCCGGGCGAGCCCTTGCCCTTTTTCGGTGCATTCAACTACGACATGGTTATGCTGGCTGCCAGAACGCTAGCGCGCGCCGAGTCGGGCGATCCGGCGGCGGTACGTACGGCGTTGATCGCCGCGGCCAACGGCTACGTCGGCGCTAGCGGCGAGAAAACGTTTGATAAAGACGGCCAATCCCCGGGCACCTTCGGTGCGTGGATGGTGAAAGACGGCCGCATCGTTGATTTCAACCCAAGACCGTGAAACGTTCGCCTAGGACTGGTTAGTAAGGAACGGAACAGGGCCACGAGTATGAACGCGTTCGTCATAAGCCACGAAATCACCATCCGGCTCGGTTTCTTCTTTGGAGTTTTCGCGATCATGGCCCTGTGGGAATGGGTGGCGCCGCGCCGCACGCTAACTGTATCGAAAGCGCTGCGTTGGACAAGCAATCTCGGAGTCGTGCTCCTCAACACCGTACTATTGCGACTGTTATTCGGTGCCGCCGCGGCCGGAGTGGCGCTGTTCGTGCGCGATCAAGCCTGGGGATTGCTCAATTACTTCGACATATCGTTTGCGTTTGCCGTAGTCGTCTCGGTCATCGCGTTGGATTTTGCCATCTACTTGCAACACATCATGTTCCATGCCGTGCCGACGTTGTGGCGCTTGCACCGCATGCATCATGCCGACCTCGATTTCGATGTGACCACTGGGGCCCGGTTCCATCCGATCGAAATCATCCTGTCCATGTTGATCAAGTTCGCCGTGATCATCGTGCTTGGCGCACCCGTTCTCGCAGTTGTTCTGTTTGAGGTATTGCTAAACGCTACGTCCATGTTCAACCATAGCAATGTGCGCATCCCACCAGCGCTTGATCGGGCACTGCGTTGGTTCGTCGTGACACCGGAAATGCATCGCGTGCATCACTCTATCGAGGATGATGAGACCAACAGCAATTTTGGTTTCAACTTGCCCTGGTGGGACAGACTGTGTGGGACCTACCGCGATCAACCGCGGGCAGGGCATGAGGGGATGACCATCGGTATTCGCACCTTCCGCGATGTTGCCCAATGCGAGAATCTCCCGCGCATGCTATTGATGCCGTTTATCGGCAAGGTCACGGGTTATGCCATTAACCGTCGAACATGGAACCGACCTGAAGAGCAGCGCTAGCTCAGCACGCCACCGTTCATTTGGTTTCAGTATAAAGCCGCGTTCGGGATTTCAGCGCTCGACTAAAGTGCTAGGATGACGCTGCCGGAAGATACCTAGCTGAAGGCTAGCCATCAGCTTTATCAACAAGAGGGGCCTGCCATGCCAGTAAAAGGTGATCGAATGAATAGTGGGCGAGACGAGAGCCCTTCCAGCGACGTAGTTACTGTGCGCCCGGAGAAGGGTGTCATGACGCGCCAGCGTTTCCCGTACTTTATCGGCATCTCGGCGGCTACCGCGGGGGCGAAAGGGATCTGCATGCATATGGTGGTCATCCCGCCCGGCGCTGCAGCCGAACCCCATCGTCACGTTGGCTACGAGACGGCTCTTTACATACTCGAGGGGCGTGTCGAGACGCGATATGGTCCCGGGCTGCGAGAGTCTGTCATCAACGAGGCGGGTGATTTCCTGTTTATCGCGCCAGACGTTCCGCACCAGGCGTTCAATCTAAGCAATACTGAACCGGCCCGCGCCATCGTTGCCCGCAACGACCCGAACGAGCAAGAAAGCGTCGCGCCCTATGACCCGCAAAGCGATAGCTAGGGGACAGGCTTGGAATTTGCCAAGCGTTTTCGGCGCCACGCACGGGGGAGAAGGGATTACCCCGTGTCAGTGTGAGTATCGGAACCGGGCTTCAGCCAGGCAGACGCGCGAATGATCAGAAAGGATGCAAGGAACAGCACGGCAACGCCGGCAAGCCAGAAGAGCAAGGCACGCACTAGCAAGCTCTGGCGTTCACCTTTGAGATGATTCTCGTACTCCTCGAGCGTTAGCGCTGATTGCGGCTGTCGTGCCCGCTGCCAGAACAGTTCGTCGCATTGCATATAGAGCGCGTACAGCTCTTTGGCCAATGCATGCGGGCTGACCTGATCCGACGGCAAGCTGCGCACCGGCTGACATTCGGGCGCGGCGAGCTGTTTCGCCAGCTTCGGGTTGCTCGCTGGGAAGTTGACGAACGCTAGTGCCATCGCCGCTAGCAGACCGACAAGAGAGAGCCCTATACAAATCTTCTGCCAGCGTTGCAATCGTCCAAACCAATCCATCGTCTACGACATCAACACCAGGACAATAAGATAGCTATAGCAAATTTTCGTCGCGTCGGCACGGCGACAAGGCTGTGCTTCGCTGACGTCAATTTTCCCGTAGCTCAAGGGTCGCGGTCAGCGTGATGGTCTGTAAGTCGGGACTAGGTCTAGGCGCTGCGGATCAGCCCGCACCGAACTCGGCGCGCAGAAGCTTCGCTGCTTGCACCATCGAGCGCATTTTGCCAAACGCCACCTCGCGCGGCAGGTATTTCATCCCGCAGTCGGGTGCAAGGATCACATTCTCGGCCTTCACGTACGGCAGCGCCCGTTTTATCCGGGCAACAATTGTTTCCGGCGTCTCGACGTTCATGTCAGACAGGTCGAGACAGCCGACCATGATTTTCTTGCCATCGAGTTTCGCGAGCACGTTACAGTCCAGTTTTGGCTGAGCGGTCTCCACTGACACTTGCTGACATGGGCAGCCGGCAAGCTCAGGTAGGAAAGAATAGGCGGACGGGCGCTCATGGATGATGGCGGCGTAGCCGAAACAGATATGCACGGCAGTAGTCCCGTTGGCGCCCTCTAATGCACGGTTCAATGCGTTCAGCCCATATTGCCGAGCCTTTTCCGGTCGCGCCTGCATGTACGGCTCGTCGATCTGGACAATGTCGGCTCCGGCGGCGAGCAGATCACGAATCTCCTCGTTCACGGCGGCTGCGTAGTCCATGGCCGCCGCCTCCTCGCTCGGGTAGTAGTCGTTCTGCGCTTGTTGCGACATGGTGAAAGGACCTGGCACTGTCATTTTGATGGGTTTTGAAGTGTGTGCGCGCAGAAATTTGACGTCCTCGATTTCGACCGAATGTTTACGGCGAATCTTGCCGACGATCCGCGGCACGGGGTTGGGATGGCCAGAGCGATCGAGCGCCGTGCCAGGGTTGTCGATGTCGACTCCCTCGAGCGCGGTGGCGAAACGGTTGGAATAGCTTTCCCGTCGAATCTCGCCGTCAGTGATAATGTCGAGCCCGGCGTCCTCCTGCGCACGGATCGCCAATAGCGTGGCGTCGTTCTGCGCTTGCTCGAGCCAAGGTTCGGACAGGCGCCACAATTCCTTCGCGCGCACACGCGGTGGAAAACGACCTGCGAGCTTCTTTCGGTCGATCAGCCACTCGGGCTGGGGGTAGCTGCCAACGAGCATGGTGGGAAACAGCATCGCGTCATCTCCTCCGTGTAAGGGGCGGCTCTCACCGCCGATCAAAAGCTACCGCAAAGACGCACGGATCGCAAAGGCTCGCCGGTAGTTGTATCGCTCTTCCCCCTCAATGCAGGCAGTGTCCTCGAGAGAGGCCTTGTATCGGCCTGAGCCGTACCGTATGTCTGTTTCAGTGGGTTGTTGCCATGCGGTGTCGCGTATCATTGGTTGCCGCCTAGACTTGGATTCATGGCGCGAGTAATGAGGCTCGAATACGTCCAAACGCTAAGGAAAATGGGCACGCTCCGGCTATTTATATGGCTGGTAGTGCTGGCCGTGCCCGGGGTCGTGACCAGCGGGTCGCCAGTGAGCGGACAACTCTCCGCCTTGGAACGTGAGGTCGTGCGCGAAGTAAATCTGGCCCGGAGCGACCCGCAGCAGTACGCGGCGCTGCTGGAACAGTGGAAGGCATTCTATAAGGGGCAGCGTATCGAACGCCCGGGTAAGCCGACGATCCTCACTGAGGAAGGCGTAGGGGCCGTGGACGAGGTGATCGACTACTTGCGCAGCATCCGCGCGCGGCAGACACTGGCGCCCTCAATTGGCATGTCCCGCGGCGCCAAGGACCATGCGAATGAGATGGGTCCAGCAGGTGCACTCGGGCACCGAGGGCTGCGGGGCAGTTGGCCGACAGAACGTATTAACCGATACGGCCGTTGGCGCGAGGCGGTCGGTGAGAATATCTATTACGGCGAAGGCGACGCAAGAGAGATCGTAATGTGGCTCATCATTGACGACGGTATCCCGGGCCGTGATCATCGACGCACTACGTTTAACCCATTGTTCCATGTCATCGGTGTAGGCTGCGGGGCGCACGCGACCTACGGTACGATGTGCGTGCTCACCTTTGCCGGTGCTTATAAAGAAGCGCATTAAAACTACAACTGGTGAGTTTGCAGGAGGACGGCAATGGTCGCCGATCATTATCGCGCAGTGCTTGATCATGTAGACACCGATCGCGTGCTGGCACTCGAGCAGGCCCTGATACGTATCCCCAGTTCGACATTCAAGGAACATAAGATCGCCGACTACTTAGCCGACTACATGGCCGGGCTGGGTATGTCAGTGGAAATGTTGGACGTCGAGCATCCCTACGATCGTTCCAAGCCTAATACGCGTCAGCCGATCGGGCGGCTACTAGGCACAGGCGGTGCCGCCAGCCTAATGTTGAATGCACACATGGACCCGGGCGTGGAGATGAGCGGTTGGTCGGTTGATCCCTATGGCGCGAAGTTCGAAGACGGATGGGTTTGGGGCATGGGGGCGCACGACGACAAGGGCGGCATCGTTGGGGCCGTGTGCGCAATAGAGGCCATCGTCAAATCCGGCACACGCCTGCGCGGCGACGTGCTGGTATGTCCGGTGGTGGCACACAAGCTCGGTGGTGCCGGCACCCGGGCATTGCTCAAGCATGGCGTGCGGGCTGATCTCGGCATCAATCTCGAACACTCCGCCAACACCATTGCTAGCGTCGTTGTCGGCATGATTCGTGGCAAGATCAAAACCAAATCACCGGATCTTTTTTTCCGCTATAGCGCCCAGGCCAAGGCGCGCTACTTCAATCCGATCGAACAGCAAGGGGAGATCATGCGGCGCATGGGGCCAAGTCTCGATGCCGTCGCACCGGGAGGTTGGCTCACGTTTACTCCGCACGCGGATCTGCCCGGTTTCCCCAAGATCATGTATGACGCGATATATAAGGAGCACTACTACTATCCCAACGTAACGACACTGACAACGCGCGAGTGCGAGATGTTCTTCCAGATCCGCACGGTTCCTGGCATGACTGTGGAAAGCGTGCGCCAGGACCTCACCCGATTGCTCGAGGGGTGCAGGCAAGATTTCCCGGCGTTCGACTATGAGCTTACGGTACCGGTGTTCGAGAATGACGGGTGGTTACAAGAGCCGACGGAGGTGCCACGGGATCACCCGCTGGTTGATGCCCTGGCCGAGGGTCACCGGCTCGCCTCCGGTCAAGAACCTGAAATCGGCGGTGTATTACGCATCGGCAACGTCGGCGACGGCAACATCATGCATGCAGCTGGCATCCCCTCGATTCAGTACGGCCCGGGTGATATCCGTATCTATCAGGAGTGGCCGACCGCTGACGAACGCGTGAAGCTCGATGATCTGGTTATCGCCAGCAAAGCCATCGCCTATGCTACGTGTCACTTGTGCGGCTAACATACCCTCGGGTTTCAGCCTGCTAATCACCGCTAAGCGAACAGGAGGCTCGTGTGGCGGTCTAATTTTTCAGCAATGCTCATGAAACTACGTACTGTCGCTACAGTGATAATGCTAGCTGCGTTAGTGGCGTGCGCGACTACGCCAACGGGTCGCAAACAGTTGATGCTGGTTTCAGAGAAGGAGGCGATCTCGGCGTCGAAGCAGGCCTACGTAGAAACACTGAAACCGCTCGAGAAAGCGGGCAAGGTGGACAACGATCCAGTGTTGAAGGCGCGGGTTGACGGTATCACCGGCAGGCTGATCGCGCAGGCAATCAGGATGCGCCCGGAGACGCAAAAGTGGGAATGGAGCATGAAAATCATCGATGACCCCAAGGTGGTCAATGCGTGGTGTATGGCCGGGGGGCGCATGGCGCTCTACACCGGCCTGGTGCAGCAGCTCAAACCGACAGATGATGAGCTTGCCCAGGTGATCGGCCACGAGATCTCTCATGCGTTGGCCAACCACACGGCTGAACAAATGTCCATAGCGATAGCGACAAGTGTCGGTATCGCCGCCGTCGGGGCAGCCTCGAAACACTCGGGCGCCGCTATGACGGGTGCGACGCTCGCCGCCGCGTTAGCCATCCAGTTGCCGAACAGCCGGCAGGCGGAAGCCGAGGCAGATCGCATTGGCATCGAGCTCGCCGCCAAAGCCGGTTACGATCCACACGCGGCAGTGAGCCTGTGGCAAAAGATGGAGAAGCTTTCGCGCGGCAAGAATCCGCCTGAATTTCTCAGCACCCACCCGAATCCGGAGAACCGCCTACAGAAGCTGGAAAAGTTGGTGCCACAGATGATGCCGTATTACACGCAAGGTGGTGAGCGACCCATCTACAAGTTGTAACCGTCGGCCGACATTATTCGCGCAGCGCCCGGGTTCAATGAGGCGCGCGCAGTTCTTTGCGCAATAGCCAATAGTTAACTGGCCAGGCGGCGAGAAACGCCGGCGGCACGGACGCGAGCAATCCGAACCAGAAGATCGGGTTGAGCACAGACCCCGCTTGGATACCACCGACGAGATAGTCGATCCAGTTCATGACGAGCTCCATCACACCGATCGAAATCGCTTCGGCCAACCACACCACGCGTAACGCCGCCGCGAACGATAGTTCCTGTCCTCGCATTACCGAAACGATGGCGAGTGTGAGTCCGCTCACGTAGGCCAAGATCACCGCCAATGCCATCGTCAGTGCGACCCCCAAAGCGAGAAGGGTGCCGATGATCAGACCGGCAACCTCGCCGATAACGCATCCTAGCAAGCAATGTACCGTGGCGTGGGCGGAGGTCTTCAGGACGCTTCCATGATGTGCATGTTTTCTATGTGTGTTCATAACGTTTTGGTTTGATTGTGACCGGGCGTACCATCATGGTGGCCAAGGCGTTCCCTGTCGGCCCCGACGATAATCTAGATGCTTCGCAATGGCTACACAGTACATAGAGTCGATAGACGGCAGCAGAATCGCTTATGACGTAAGCGGGAGCGGCACGGCGTTAGTGTTACTCCACGGCGGTTTCGTGCAAGATCGGCGCGTTTGGCACAGCCTCGGTTACGTAGAGCGCCTAAGTCGAGAGTTTACTGTCATTACCATTGATCTACGCGGTCACGGTGAAAGCGACCGATTCGTTGCGTCGGACGCGTATGCGATCGGCAATATACTGAGTGACATCGACCACGTTGTTCGCATGTGCCGGGCCCGCGACTTTTTGCTCTGGGGCTTCTCTATCGGCGCAGCGGTCGCAGTGCAAGTGGCGGCGCATTCTCAGCACGTCCTGGGCGCGACGATCGCAGGCAGTTTCTTTGGCAAAGCCATCAAGGAATATGCCAGCAAGAATATTCCCGGTCTCGAAGCTGCCATCAATGCCAAAGAAACGGGACTCCTCGCCGAATGGGATCTTGCCTCGGTGGAGCGAAAATTCATCGAGGCGGTCGACCTTCCACTGGCGTTGGCGCTTTATCAAGCGATGGCGCGGTGGCCCACGGTCATGCCGGCCGATCTGCGCTGTCCGACCTACGTCTATGCGGGGTCGGCGGATACGCTCGTGGCGGGCGTGTTGGAGAGTCAGCGTACGGAAATCGAGACTGCGGGCATGCAGTTGCGCGTCATTGCAGGGTTGGATCATTTTCAAGAAATCACCGCTGTTGATCGCGTGTTGCCGGATGTATTGGCCTTCCTGCGCGGATTACACGAATGACGGCACGGACGCGGAAAATGGATATCGACGATACGGGCCACAACCTACGGATGGCAGTCCTCGCTGCGTTCTGCACCGTGCTCTTGGTAGGTGTGGCGGCCGCTGATGGCGCATTGCCGCTGTTCGACGCGCACATCCACTACAACAGGGTAGATTGGCAGCAGTTCCCGCCGTCGACAGTCTTGACCCTATGGCGGGAAGCGGGCGTGAGTGGTGCGCTCGTCTCGAGCACGCCAGATGACGGTACGCTCAAGCTCTACCAAGAGGCACCTGAGCGGGTGATCCCTTTCTCGCGGCCCTATCGCAGTCCTGCCGATCGTCGCAACTGGTTTGCCAACCCTGAGGTCGTGGCTTATGTCGCGCAGCGATTGCAACGCGGCCTTTATCGGGGTATCGGCGAGTTTCACCTAAGCGACGGACAATTTGGGACAGCGCAAATCAAACAACTGGTCGAGCTTGCAGCAGAACGCGACATCGTGCTGTACGCTCACTGCGACGCGGCTACAGTGCGTGGCCTCTATGCGCTCAACCCCAAGGCCAAGATATTGTGGGCGCACGCGGGTATGGATACTTCCGTGCACACAATCACCACGATGCTTGAGCGTTTCCCTACATTGATGGCCGAGCTCTCGGTGCGCCAACGCGATATCGCCCCGGAGGGACACCTGAATCCGCAATGGCGTGCGTTGTTTCTGCGTTATCCGGAGCGCTTCATGGTCGGTATCGATACGTCGCGCGCGAGCCGGTGGCAGAGCTATGTGCAGTTGGCACAGGAGCATCGGCGGTGGCTACAGCAATTGCCCGGCAATATCGCGGAGAAGATAGCCCATGGCAACGCCGAGCGTTATTTCGCTACCGGTGCGATCGGCAAGTGACAGGCTTACCCGACTTAGCCTGCTGTCGTCTCAAGCGCCGCGCTCTTGTTGGCAGCTTCTGTAACTATCCACTCTCGGAACGCGACGACGTGTGGATGATTTGCCGTCGCGGCAGGCGACGCCAGGTAATAACCGAAGGCAACCGGACAACTTAACTGAAACGGTTTGACGAGACGACCGGTGGCGAGATCGTCTTCGACTAGCACGCTACCGCCCAGCGTGACCCCGTGACCCTCGATCGCAGCTTGAATGGCCATGCTGGCGTGACTGAATCGAGGTCCGTGCATCGGATCGATGTCCGATACGCCGGCACTGAGTAACCACATGCGCCAGTCGGGCCAGGTTTCGAACCCGGATACCCAATCTATGTGCAACAGCGTGTGCCAGCGCAAATCAGCCGGCACGGCCAAGGGATGCGGTCCCTTCAGCAGGCGCGGAGCGCATACAGGGAACACTTCCTCGGACAACAACGGATCGACGCGCATTCCGGGGTAGTTCCCCATGCCGTAGCGAATACCAATGTCTACGCCTTCCCGCACTAGATCTACTAGTCGGTTGGAGGCGTCGATACGCACATTGATCCCAGGGTGCGCTTCGCGGAAACGATCGAGTCGCGGCACGAGCCATTTAGCGCCGAACGAGGGCGCGACGCTGACAGTGAGTGGCTGCTCGGCATCACGCGCGCGCAAGGTCTCGACCGCTTGCGCCAATCGGTCGAACGCGTCTCGCAAAGCCGGTAACGACGCCTGGCCCGCCTCGGTGAGTAGCAGCGCCTTGTTAAGACGCCGAAAGAGCTGCACGCCAAGATAATCCTCCAGCGTCTTCACCTGCTGGCTGATTGCCCCTGGGGTGACGTGCAACTCCGCTGCGGCCTTGGTGAGGCTGAGATGGCGTGCGGCGGCTTCGAACGCACGCAGCGCATTCAATGGGGGTAGGCGGCGTTCCATAATTTAGAATATCTAACTCGATATCGATGAAACATCGTTTGTAAACTCAGCGTATTGCGTCTATAAATGCTGTCATTACATGTAGTTTACCAACTCGCGAATAATGAGGAAATCTAACATGACATACCAGCAAAGACAACGCCATTTCACAAACGAGACCACATCTGTGGCCCTGCATACCGACCTTGAACAGTACATCGCCAAGGGACGCCTGCTGCGTGCCCAGGCGGTTGCCGCCATGTTTATTGCCGGAACGAAGGCCGTAGCTTGGCTACTGCGCTCCGGTCTCAGGACCAGTATCGAGCTCGGCCGGCGAGCCAATAGCTGGCTTGCGCGCGAGCACCAGCGTCGAGCGGGTCTACGCACATTGATGGCGCTCGATGATCACATGCTGAAGGATATCGGTCTGAGCCGCAGTCAAATACATGCAATGGTGGACGGCGTGTTCCGCGCACCCGAGGCAGGGCAGTCACAGCGACGAGCAAAGGCATTGACCTTAGTGGTGAACCAGAAGGCCGTCAGCAACGATAACGTGAGGCGGGCGGCGTAGGCGGCTAGCGAGTCGGCTCGATCGGAGATCCTGCCATGATGTTTGCTGATACCACGGCCGCTGGCGTACGCCACAAGGGCCCTGCTTCAGAAGCAAGCTGCAAGGACGAAAGCACACGAAGGCAGATCGAAGACCTTGTTGCTAGTCTGAATCATGAGCTGCGCACGCCACTCACAGCGATACGCGCATTCTCTAGCATCCTGTTGCAAGAGCCTGACATGGAGCGCGCGCAGCAGCGCCAGTTTCTGGCGATTGTCGTTGAAGAAGTGGAACGCCTGACCAGCGTGGTTAACCGACTACTATCCGACTAATCGAGATTGAAACCTTGGGCGCGAACATAGCGTCCAAACCGGTCGCGCTGCGGGTGCGCGTACTGTCGCGCCTTGTCCTCGGACCAGCCGTAGAATTCTGCGGCGCCAAAGCGTTCGATGTCACGTTGCCTGGTATACGGTCGCTGGCCGTGACGTCGATGGTCGTAATCATCGATACTCCGCTCTAGCTCACCCTCGTCGAAGCGATCCGTGTGCACGGTTACGTTCAGTGGCAGGCGCGGGCTGATATGGCCGGGCTCGGCCGGGTAACCCACGCACAAACCGGCGATCGGAAACACCCATTGCGGTAACTCCAGTAGCTGGCTGACGACATCGGCATGGTCGCGGATGGCGCTGATGGGGCAACAGCCGAGACCGACGGCGCTGGCAGCATGGATGAACGTGCTCAACACGATGGCGGCATCGACCGTGGCGTTGAAGAAGGCATCGAGGTGGTCGTTAGCAAAGGATTTGCCCCGCAGCGTGCTCACCTGACGGATGCGCCGGTTATTGCCGCAGAAAACCAGAAACACTGGCGCCGCGCGCACCCATGGCATGTCATCGATGAGGTCGGCGATAACCTGACGTTTCGACGGATCCGCCACACGCACGATATCCGCTTGCTGCAGATCGCTTTTAGTCGGCGCCGACAACGCACAGGCGTAGAGCAACTGCAATAGTGCATCGTCTACGCGGCGATCTGTGTACGCTCGGTGCGAGCGGTGCTGTAACAAACGGACGAGCTCATCCGTATGGGGCAAACCGGCAACTTCCGCGAGGGTCAGGCCGAAACGTTGCCGAATCGAATCTTGTAGTTGGGACTGTGTGTCCTGAGATGGCTTCATAGTTGCCTCCAGTTTCGGCGGACCCAAAGGCTGCAAATCCTTCTGGTCCTCCTAAATGGCTGTCTCGACAAACAGCTCATCGGCCGTAAACCGAGTGTCGATAAGTCCTTGTTCGTGCGAGTAACTGATTAGAGTCTGCAGGTTGTGCCGGTTGTTTTCGTTGAGGCCGTAGGCCCACGGGTCCTCGCCAAGCAGCGCCTGCTGCTCCTCGAGAGCCACCTGATACCAGGCAAGCGGCACGATGCGGGGGTTCTGCAGGCGTTCATAGGCCCGCTGCTTGGCGCCCTCGAAGGCACGCTGCAGGCTCGCCGCTACCCAGGGATACTGATCGACGATTTCGCGCTTAATGGCCGTGATGTGCATGATCGGAAAGATACCGGTGCGCCGGTAATAATTGATCTCCAAATCTTTGTAGTTGGTGAAAAGCCGTTTGACCCGCGGATCGTGCTCGCGCACAGGCGCAATGACGTCCGTGTGCATTACGGCGTCGAGCTCGCCTTCGACAAGTAGCGAGGCCAGGGTCTTTCCCGGCGACGTGCGCGTCCAGTCAAGATCCGCGGGCGGCGTAAATGCGACCGCCTCGTCCTGTTCAACCAACCACTGCAGCTTCTTGTGTGGCAGCTGGTGTTCATGCTCGAGGATTCCCCGCATCCACACGTTGGCCGTTGCCTGAAAGCTGTTGGTTCCCACCTTGCGCCCGGCCAGATCGGCCGCGTGGTGGATACCCTTGTCGGCATTAACGAAGATGAAGCCGTGGCGGAATCGGCGATGCAAGAACACCGGGATGGCAGCCAATGCCTGGTCTCTGTCCTTGGCCATCAAGTAGGAAGACAGCGACAACTCGCAGACGTCAAACGCCCGCTCGCGAATCATGCGACGATGGCGCGTGTGTGAGTCCATGTCAGTGTGCAACTCGAGATCGATGCCATCAGCTCGCACCAGCCCTTCTTTGAGTGGGCGTACGATCTCATAGTCACCACACGCCAGGGTCAGGGATAAATTTGCCGCCACAAAGTCTCCTTCCGAGCGTCGCGCCTCTGCCGCCGAGCAGTGATGTGAGCGAGGATGGTTGCTACTTTATAGCAACTTTGCGGTTGCGTGTGAGCCTAAGTCCGGCCGGGGCGATGCAGGAAGCACCCAACCCGCGGTAGCGACAACACGCCTTTTGGCGTAGGATTATCTGTCACCTCGGTTTCGGATTACATAAGCGTTGTCACCCCTTGTCCTTGCCTACTTGGCGCTGCTCGGCGCGTTGGCGTCGGCCGCGCTTTCCTTGGGGGCCGAGCGCTACCCGGGGTTATTGCGCTATGGCAGTTTCGCGCTGCTCGGTGCCTCCGGTATCTGTGCCGTGCTCGGCGGCGCCTGGGTCTTGCTGAGCGGGGGGCGGCATAGCGCCGAGCTTGCGCTCGGACTACCGTGGCTCGGCTGGCAACTGGCATTCGACCCGCTCTCCGGTTTTTTTCTCATCATCGTCGGCCTGCTGGTCGGGGCCGTTAGTCTTTACGGGCCCGGTTACATGCGCGGCTACCTGCATCGCCGTCGACGCGAATCGCTAGTGGCGTTGGGTACGGCCACGGGATTGTTCGTCGCCGGCATGTACCTCGTGTTGCTGGCGGCGGATGCCTTCGTGTTCATGGTGGCCTGGGAACTAATGTCGGTCGCGAGTTACTTTCTGGTCGCGTATCAGCATCAGCATGCCGCCAACCGCCGCGCGGCCCTGCTCTACTTGTTGATGGCACACGTCGGAGCGCTCGCGATTCTGCTCGGCTTCGGCGTACTAGCCGCCAAGGGCAACGGTTTCACCTTCGAAGCGATGCGCGCAGCGACGCTCTCGCCCACCTGGGCATCGATTGCCTTTGCGTTGGCATTTTTCGGCTACGGCATGAAGGCCGGCATGGTGCCGTTACACGTCTGGTTGCCAGAGGCGCATCCGGTGGCGCCGTCACACATCTCCGCTCTCATGAGCGGGGTCATGTTGAAGGTCGCGATTTACGGGCTCGTGCGTTTCTGCTTCGATCTACTGGGCGAGCTGCAGTGGCAATGGGGTATGACGGTGTTAGTAATCGGTGCGGCCTCCGCTCTGCTTGGGGTGTTATATGCGTTGATGCAACACGATCTCAAGCGCTTGCTCGCCTACCACTCGGTGGAGAACATCGGCATCATTCTCATGGGTCTGGGGTTATCCATTATTTTTCTTGCTAATGATCATCAAGTGGCGGGCATCCTGGCGATGTTGGCGGCGTTGTATCACACCCTCAACCACGCCCTGTTCAAGGGTCTGCTGTTTCTCGGTGCGGGGGCGGTGCTGCACTCGAGTCACGAGGCGGATCTTAATAATATGGGTGGCCTAATCCGACGTATGCCACATACTGCGTTGTACTTCTTGGTCGGTTGCTTGGCGATCTCCGGTCTACCGCCGCTGAACGGCTTCGTCTCTGAATGGTTAACGTTCCAGGCGACGCTGCAGGCGCCAGTGCTAGCGAGCGGCGTGCTGCGCAGTATTTTGCCTGTGACGGCGGCGGTATTGGCGCTGTCGGCGGCGTTGGCGGCGGCGTGTTTCGTCAAGGTCTACGGCGTCGCCTTCCTCGGGCAGGCGCGCAGCCGACATACCAAGCGTGCGCGCGAAGTGGAGATCGGCATGCGCGCGGCGATGGCAGCGCTGGCCCTGCTTTGCGTGTTGTTCGGGGTTTTCCCAACCACAGTGATCGGCGCGTTGGGTTCCATTCCGTTGATGCTCGTCGGGCAGGGACCGCCGAGCGCGACCACCGAAGGCTGGTTGTGGCTGACGCCGATCTCGCCTGAGATCGCCTCCTACTCCGCCCCGCTCGTGGCGCTCGCCTTGGTCGCGACGGCACTGGTGTTCTTGTTCGTGCGCTGGCGTGCGCTTCCACGGCGGCGCGCCTATCCGTGGGAATGCGGCTTCGGCGAGGTCAACCCGCGCATGCAGTACACCGCCACCGCCTTCTCCATGCCGATTCGTCGCATATTTGCCCCAGTGTGGGACGTGGAGGAACGCATCGAGGAGAGCGCCGACAGCGTGCAGCCGGCGCAGGTCGCGAGCATACGTCACCAATTGCACATTCATGATCGTTCTTGGCTGCGCATCTATGAGCCGATCGGGCGGCTGGTGATAACGGCGGCACGTCGCGTAGGACGGATCCAGACCGGCAGCATCCACGCTTATCTGGTGTACTCGTTTTTGACGTTACTGCTGTTGTTATGGGTGGTCACATGATCGGCTGGGCTATGGCGGCGGTGCAGTGCCTGCTCTTTGTTGCGACGGCGCCGCTATTCGCAGGCTGGATAAAACGGGTCAAGTGCCGGGCGCAGAACCGTGCCGCTCCGTCGCTGTTTCAGCCTTACCGCGATCTAACGAAGCTGCTGCGTAAAGGGGTCGTGCTCGCGTACGATGCCTCATGGATCTTTCGCGCCACCCCTTACGTGGTCTTCACGACGACAGTGCTAGCCGCCGCCGTCGTGCCGTTGATTGCCTTGCGGTTGCCTACCAGCGCCATTGCCGATGTGATCGTACTGGTCGGATTCCTCGGTCTCGGGCGCTTTTTTCTCGCGCTCGCCGGCATGGATATCGGCACCGCCTTCGGTGGTATGGGCTCGTCGCGCGAGATGATGATCGGCGCGCTCGCTGAGCCGGTGTTGTTGATGACGGTGTTTACCTTGGCCATGTCGGCGTCGACGACCAATCTTTCCGAGGCGGTCAGCTTTACCTTGCATGGCGGACTGGTAATCCGGCCATCGTTCTTGTTTGCGCTAGTCGGCCTGATGATGGTGGCAGTGGCGGAGACCGGACGCATTCCCATCGATAACCCGGCGACCCACCTTGAGCTGACGATGGTGCACGAGGCCATGATCCTGGAGTACAGCGGGCGCTATTTGGCGCTACTGGAATGGGCGTCGATGATCAAGCTCATGGTCTATTTTGTACTGATTGCGAATATCTTTGCCCCGTGGGGCATCGCTTCCACTACCACACCGACGACGCTGGCGTTGGGCGTTCTCGCCATCGCTCTGAAGCTGATGTTACTGGGAATAGTGCTGGTGCTATGGGAGACGGTGATGGCGAAGATGCGTCTGTTTCGCGTGCCACAATATCTAGGGTTCGCCTTCCTGTTGAGCCTGCTCGGCATGCTCACCCACGTGATCCTGGAAAGCGGAGGCCACTAGGCGTATGGGCTTGGCACAGCTCGACCTCTTCGATCAAGCGATGTTGCTCTTCGCCGCGCTCGTACTGTTCACCTCGTTCGTGATGCTGGCGCAGGTTCGTATCGTGCCCTTGATTCACGCGTTCGCCTGGCAGGGTGCGCTGTTGGCAGTGGCCACCGCACTGGTCGCCTTTGTCAGTAAGCACCCGCATCTTTATCTCTCCGCCGGCCTCGGCTTTGGGCTTAAGGCATTGCTGATCCCATGGATCCTGCACCGGCTGGCGGTGCGCCTGCGTATCCATCACGAGAGCGAATCCATAAAGCATCCGGTACTGGTGCTGCTCGGCGGCGCCGGCTTAGTGGTATTCAGCTACTATGTGACGCTGCCGATTGTGCAACTGTCGGAGCTGACCACGCGTAACACCATTGCTGTCAGCCAGGCGGTAGTATTGCTCGGTATGCTGCTCATGATCTCGCGCAACAAGGCGGTGGCGCAGGTCATCGGCTTCATGTCGATCGAGAACGGATTGTTCTTTGCCGCCGTGGTCGCTACCTACGGCATGCCGATGGTAGTGGAGCTCGGTATCGCCTTCGACGTGCTTGTTGCTGTCGTGCTGTTCGGGGTGTTTTTCTTCCAGATGCGTGAGTCGATCGACTCACTCGACGTCAACCGCTTAAACCGGCTGCGCGAGGTCGACGAGGCACTATCGGAAGCGGAGCCACGGCAATGATTGCGCTCTGGCTGGTGTTACTGGTCCCACTCACCGGTGTGGTGGTGCTCGCATTGATCGGTCAGCAACGTTATGCAGGCTGGTTGAACATCGGCTTTACTGGCGCTGCCCTGGCCGCAGCACTTGCCCTTGCCTATGGTGTGCTCGAGCATGGCCCGCTGCTTTCCAGTGGCAAGATGCTGCACATCGATGCCTTCAATGTTTACCTGGTGGTGCTGACCGCGTTCGTCGGATTTACCACCGCCATCTTCTCGCGACCCTACATGTTGCATGAGGTAGAGCGGCGCCAGCTCAGCGCGCGGCGCATGCGTCTATATCACGCCATGTACCAGGGCTTCATGTTCACCATGTATGCCGCGCTCACCACCAACAACATCGGCATCCTGTGGGTGGCGATGGAGGGGGCGACACTGGCGACGGTGTTGCTGGTTAGCCTGTACCGCACGCCTGAGGCCGTTGAGGCGGCGTGGAAGTACTTCATTCTGTGCGGCGTCGGTATTGCCCAGGCACTGTTTGGAACCATATTGGTGTACTTCGCAGCCGCGCGCGTGATTAGCAGTACGGACGAGGCGCTCCTGTGGGACGTGCTTTACGACTCCGCCGCGCGACTAGAGCCGACGGTGTTGACTATCGCCTTCGTATTTCTGCTTGTTGGTTACGGTACCAAGGTGGGTCTGGTGCCTTTGCACAACTGGTTGCCAGACGCGCACTCAGAGGGCCCGACACCAATGTCGGCCATCCTCTCAGGTTTGTTGTTGAATGTCGCACTTTATGCGTTGGTGCGCATGAAGATGCTGGTGGACGGCTCGCTGGATTCCGATCTTGCCGGACACCTGATGATGGCATTTGGATTTCTGTCGTTTACGGTTGCCGGGCTTTTCTTGCACCGCAGTCGCGACATCAAGCGCATGTTCAGCTACTCGTCGATCGAGCACATGGGACTCATGACCTTTGCCTTCGGCATGGGTGGAGCGCTCGCTACCTTCGCTGCTTTGCTGCACATGACAGTACACTCGCTTACGAAGTCGGCGATCTTTGTTACCGTTGGCCATGCGGCCCAGATTGCTGGCACGCAGAGCATTGAAAGAATTCGCGGCCTTATCCGCACACAACCGGTCGTCGGCTGGGGATTGTTGATTGGAACCATCGCTATCGCCGGCTTTCCGCCGTTTGGCGTATTCACGAGTGAATTCCTGGTATTGACAGCAACTATGAAGGCATGGCCCTGGCTGACAGTGCCATTGCTCGTTGGCCTGGTCATTGCCTTCGCGGGTCTGTTTCGGCATCTGCAACCGATGGTCTACGGCGAGCCGCCCGCCGGGCAGGTAGCCGTACGGGCAAACATGTTGCCAGTTATGGTGCATTTGTTATTGGTGTTATGGCTAGGACTGGCGATACCCGTATTTCTTTCATCTTGGTTCAGCGAGGCGACCATTCTGATAGCCGGTAGCGCGCCGCAATGAGCGCATCGGACTGGCGCGAGCAATTGGCGTCGAGCGTACAGAGCACCTCAGCCGAGTCGATGCCTGGTCTCGCACCGGCGCAGCTATTGCATGTGAGCGCCGCCGACTGGGGCAAGCTGGCGCGCGTGGCTAAGGAACTCGGCTGTCGCTGGGTAGCCGGCTGGGGCGAGGACCGCGCCGAGGAAATCCTGGTTAACGCCTGTCTCGAGAAAAAGGGCGCTTACATGATCGCCCGCGCCCGCCTAGACCACACGGCGGTGACACTGCCTTCGCACACGCCCTATTATGCGGCCGCCAGTCGCTCGGAGCGGCACACACGTGACTTAGTTGGTGTGCACTTCAGCGAACACCCCGACGCGCGACGTTGGACCCGCCACCAAGCCTGGGCTGAACACGCGTATCCGCTACGCAAGGAATTCGCGGCGGCCGGCGCGCCGCCGCTGCAAACGCCACCAGATGACAGCTACCCTTTCCTGCAGGCGCACGGCAGTGGTGTCTATGAAATCCCAGTGGGGCCGGTGCACGCGGGTATTATCGAGCCCGGTCATTTCCGCTTTCAGGCGGTGGGCGAGCTGGTGCTCAACCTCGAGGAGCACCTCGGGTATGTGCACAAGGGCATCGAAAAGATCGCCGAAGGCCGCGATGCGGCTGCACTCGCGCGGCTTGCCGGGCGCATTTCCGGTGATTGCACGGTGGCGCATACCTGGGCCGCGTGCATGGCGATGGAACGGGCAAGCTCGTTGGATGTGCCGGAGCGTGCACACTATGTGCGCGCGATCATGTGCGAGCGCGAGCGCGTGGCCAATCACCTCGGTGACATCGGCGCCGTGCTGAACGACGTGGCGTTCACCTTCGGTTTCTATCAGTTTGCCCGTTTGCGTGAGGATTGGACGCGCTTGAGTCATGCGTTGTTGGGTCATCGTTTCATGATGGATCGAATAATACCGGGTGGCGTAGCGGTGGATCTGGATCCCGCGGGCATCGATGCCATGCGCGAGCAAATACGCGCCTTGCGACCAGAAGTTGAACAGCTCATTGCAATTGCTGAGGACAACGCCTCGATCGAGGACCGGCTCGAGACCACCGGCTATCTTGATCCCGTGCTGGCAGCGGAACTCGGCACACTCGGCTATGTGGGGCGCGCCAGCGGCATCGACTTCGACGTGCGACGGGATGTGCCGTACCCACCCTACGATCGGCTTGAGGTAGCTGTACCAGTTTATCATTATGGCGACGTAGCCGCGCGCGTGAAAGTGCGTGGCGCGGAGACGCTCTTTGCTTTCGAGTTGATCGAAAGGCTGCTGCTGGCATTACCGGATGGATCGATCGCGAATCCCTGGCAACCGCCAGCGAGCGAGCTGGAAGGCATCGGGTTGGTCGAAGGTTGGCGCGGCGAGATCCTGACTTATGTGCGCTTCGATAGCGCCGGCAAGATCACACGTTTCTATCCGCGCGATCCGAGCTGGCTCAATTGGCCAGCGCTGGAAAAGCTCATGCGCGACAACATCGTTCCCGATTTCCCGGTGTGCAACAAGTCCGTTAACGGTTCCTACTCCGGTCATGATTTGTAATACGCAATCGTCATGTTACGCATACTAGGCAAGGTTCGACACCTGGGGGTCATCAGCGAGTCGCTGGAGCCGGATGACGAGGCGGCGCTCACGCAAATCGGTGCGCAGCTGCAAGCACGCGTGGGTGAACGCTTCGGCGGCAGTCTGGCGATCCGACAAGTGGACGCGGGCTCGTGTAACGGCTGCGAGCTTGAGATCCACGCGCTTAACAATCCCTACTACGGGATTGAACGCTTTGGTGTGCACTTCGTTGCAAGCCCGCGCCATGCCGATATGCTGTTAGTCACCGGACCAGTATCGCGCCATATGGAAGCGGCCTTGCGGCGTACCTACGAAGCCACACCGTCGCCGAAGCTAGTCATTGCCGTAGGCGAGTGCGGTGCCTGCGGCGGTGAGTTCGGCATCAGCTACGCCTCCTGCGGCGCTGTAGCCAACGTGATCCCTGTTGACGCAGTCATCCCTGGATGCCCGCCGACACCGCTCGCCTTGTTACACGGCATACTGCAAGCGATCGGGCGGCGTGCTACTCGCTAATACCATCACGGGCGCCTCAAATAGTTAACCAAAAGGTTGACTAAATTTCTCGCCGAAGTATACTTAACCATATGGTTAAGGATCGAGAAGCGCGGCTGAATGATGTGTTCCATGCGTTGTCGGACCCGACGCGACGGGCGATCCTACGCTCGCTGACGCGCGGCGAACGCACAGTCGGTGAGCTGGCAGCGCCCTTCGACATGTCGCTGGCTGCCGTGTCCAAGCACCTCAAATTGCTCGAGCAAGCTGGCCTGATGGCGCGCGTAGTCAGGGGACGTGCGCATTATTGTCGCCTCGAGCCTAAGGGTCTCTTGCGGGCACAGGCGTGGCTCGCCTTCTACGAGCGCTTCTGGAGCGAGCGATTGCAGAAGTTGGCGGAGCTGATTAACGAAAACGCATGAGGCCGCATATGAACAAAGCCGATACACGACTGGTCTTGAAACGTACCCTCCAGGCTCCGGTAGAGCAGGTGTACCGCGCTTGGACCACGCCCGCTTTGATCATGCGCTGGTTTGCGCCGGGCGATATGACGGTGCCGCAGGCACAGGCCGACGTACGCGAGGGCGGCAGCTATCGGATCACCATGCAAGAACCGGACGGCGAAAGTTATACCACCTACGGGATCTACCAGCAGGTTGTACCGAACGAACGATTGGTACAGACGTGGCAGTGGGAGGGTTCGCAAGAGCAGACGCTACTGACTATCGAGTTTCGTGCGCTTGGCGAACGCACCACCGAGCTCACGTTGACACACGAGCGCTTTGCCACGGTGGAGGCGAAAGACCAGCACCAGGACGGTTGGCAGGGTTGTCTCCAGAAGCTGGAGGCCACACTCGCAAGCGAACCCTGATCCAACGCCGAGACATCTTAGTCCTTACAGGAGAGGATGCGTGAAGTGCAAAACCACAAGGTAGTGTCGCAAGACGAATGGCTCGCCGCGCGCAGGGAGCTTTTGCGCAAAGAGAAGGAGTTTACGCGCACGCGTGACCAACTGAGTCAGCAGCGACGCGATCTTCCCTGGGAGCGGGTAGAGAAACAATACGTTTTCGATGGACCCGCTGGTCAGGAAAGCCTATCGCAGCTGTTCGATGGTAGGAGCCAACTCATTGTTTATCATTTCATGTACGGTCCGAGTTGGAACGAGGGATGTAAGAGCTGCTCTTTCTGGGCGGACAACTTCAATGGGATCGTCGTTCATCTGAATCACCGCGATGTGACTATGGTCGCCGTGTCGAAGGCGCCGCTATCTCAGCTGCAGGCGTTCAAGCAACGCATGGGCTGGAGCTTCAAATGGGTGTCGTCCTTCGCCTGCGATTTCAATGAAGACTATCATGTGTCCTTTGCGCCCGAGCAGATGGAAAAGGGCGAGGTCTATTACAACTACACCAATAGCGGTTTCCCAAGTGAGGAGGCCCCCGGCATCAGCGTGTTTTGCAAGGACGATGACGGAAGCGTTTTCCACACCTATTCGTGTTATGCGCGTGGTCTGGACATGCTAAACGGTGCCTACCACTATCTGGACCTGGTACCGAAGGGGCGCGATGAAGCCCAGCTGCCGTACACGATGGCCTGGTTGCGGCTGCACGACGAGTATGACGATTGATTAGCGCGCTCGTTGTTTGAGCCAGTCGGCGTAACGCTTGATTCCGTCTTCGAGACTAACGCG
>QKEI01000068.1 GCA_003251795.1 Candidatus Muproteobacteria bacterium | reverse complement strand
AAGATCAAGCTCATCATCGACCTGACAAATATGGCCCGATTCACCGTCGACGTGGCCTGGGAGGATATCAAGTTTACCCGCGCCCATGCGCATGACTTCGAACGGATCGGCGTGGTCACCGGTAACCAGTGGATCTCATGGGCAGGTTGGCTCGGTACTGCCTTCACTGATGCTGAGGTGCAGTTCTTCGAAGACCCCGGCGAGGCGCATTCCTGGGTGCACGGAGGCTGAGCTATGCTGCAGTGGCGGCAGATCAACACCGTGTTGCTCGATATGGACGGCACGTTACTCGACCTACATTACGACAATCACTTCTGGCTCGAACACGTGCCACTACGCTACGCCGAGCACCATAAGCGGACTGGATGAAGCCCGAACGGCATTGCTCGAGCGCTACCGGGAAATGGAGGGAAGGCTCGAGTGGTATTGCGTGGATTTCTGGACGCGCGAGCTTGGCCTCGATATCCCGGTACTCAAGCAAGAATTGGATCATCTGATCAGTATCCACCCGTACGTCATCGACTTCCTCACTGCCGTGCGGGCGCTTGGCAAACGCACCGTATTGGTCACAAATGCCCACCAGAAAGTGCTGCAGCTAAAGATGCAACGCACTGGTCTCGCCAGCCACTTTGACAGTCTCATCAGCGCCCATCAAATGGGCGCACCGAAAGAGCAACTCATATTTTGGCAGACGATGCAGGCAATGGAACCGTTTGATTGCGCCGGTACGTTGCTGATCGATGATAGTGTGCCTGTGCTCAGGGCCGCGCGCGAATACGGTATCGAATGGCTTCTAACAATCAGCAAACCGGATTCGCGCCTACCGGCGAAAGTATCAAGCGAGTTTCCAGCGATCCGGTCGTTCCAACAAATCATGCCGTCGTGTTAGCCGAACGCCAGGGGCGTGACCACGGAAACAAAGAGTGACACGTCACCAACGTCGGGCAGGTTTTTGCCCGTGAAAGCGCTGGTCTTGCGCACATTGCTCACTGCCTTGTCGAGCTTACCGCTGCCTATGCTACACGCGGTCGGCGCTACGATCGGCTGGGGTTTCTTCCTAATTCCCAACAGACGCCGGCACGTCGCAAAGACAAATCTGGCACTGTGTTTTCCCGAAATGAACCCGCGTGCGCGCCGGCGCCTGCTGCGCGAAACGCTCGTCGAGTTCGGCAAGAGCCTACTGGAAACCGCCGCGCTTTGGACCAAGGACCCGGCAAAGATTCGCCAGCTGGTCAAGCACGTGATCGGCGAACAACAGCTGCGGACTGCCTTGGCGGAAGGGAAAGGCGTAATCCTGGCCATACCGCATCTCGGCGCCTGGGAGATGGTTGGCCTGTATTCCCCTTCGCTGCATCCCTTCACCGCGCTATACCGACCTCCACGAGTCGCCGAGCTCGATGAGCTCATGCGCGACGCGCGGGAACGTTTGGGGGCGCGGCTGATGCCGACCAATATCAGTGGCATTCGTGCGCTCTATCGCGCCCTGCGGCGAGGTGAGCTCGTGGGTATTCTGCCGGATCAAGTGCCAAACGAGGATCACAACGTGGTCTATGCGCCGTTCTTCGGCATCGCCGCGAAGACCATGGTGCTGTTGGTGAAGCTTGCCCGGCAGACCGGGGCACCCGTGGTATTCACTTGGGCTGAACGGCTGCCGCGCGGTCGCGGTTACCGCGTGGTGTTCACCAGAGCACCGCAGAGCATCGAAAGCAGCGACCTACAAGCGGCGGCGACCGTGATAAACCAAGAAATCGAACGCCAAGTGCGCTCGCTGCCGCAGCAATATCAATGGTGTTACAAGCGGTTTCGTCGGCGCCCACCGGGCGAACGGCCTTTCTATTGATCGCCGCCCGCTACAGCCGCGCCTTTTTACGCCCGGGGATAGACCTCGTTGCCCTGCTGTTTGAACTCTCTGGCTTTTTCCCGCAGGCCCTCGCTCATCGCCAGCTGTACGTCGGCGATGCCTTTCTGCCGCGCATAATCGCGTACGTCCTGCGTGATCTTCATAGAGCAAAAGTGCGGACCACACATCGAGCAGAAGTGAGCAACCTTGTGGCCTTCCTTGGGCAGGGTTTGATCGTGAAACTCGCGCGCAGTGTCTGGATCGAGTGACAAATTGAACTGATCGCTCCAGCGGAACTCGAAGCGCGCTTTCGAGAGCGCGTTATCACGCACCTGCGCTGCTGGGTGACCCTTAGCCAAATCCGCCGCGTGCGCCGCGATCTTGTAGGTAATGATGCCGTCCTTGACGTCTTTCTTATTCGGTAAACCGAGGTGCTCTTTGGGTGTGACGTAGCACAACATGGCGGTGCCGAACCAGCCAATCATTGCTGCACCGATCGCCGAGGTTATGTGGTCGTAGCCTGGCGCGATGTCGGTGACTAGCGGTCCTAAGGTGTAAAACGGCGCCTCGTAACAATCCTCGAGTTCCTTATCGACATTGACCTTGACGAGTTGCATGGGTATGTGACCCGGACCCTCGATCATCACCTGTACATCGTGTTGCCAAGCCAGACGGGTAAGCTCGCCGAGGGTCTTGAGCTCGGCAAACTGCGCCTCATCGTTGGCATCCGCGATCGATCCCGGGCGCAGTCCGTCGCCGAGGGAAAAGGCGACATCGTAGGCCTTCATGATCTCACACATCTCCTCGAAGTGAGCATAGAGAAAGCTGTCCTGGTGGTGTGCCAGACACCATTTCGCCATGATCGAGCCGCCACGCGACACGATACCGGTGACGCGTTTCGCGGTCAGCGGGATATAGGGCAGACGCACACCGGCATGGATGGTGAAGTAGTCCACGCCTTGTTCCGCCTGCTCGATCAATGTGTCGCGGAAGATTTCCCAGGTCAGCTCCTCGGCCTTGCCGTCCACCTTCTCTAACGCCTGATAAATTGGCACCGTGCCGATCGGCACCGGACTGTTGCGCACAATCCATTCACGCGTCTCGTGAATGTGCTTGCCGGTAGAGAGATCCATCACCGTATCCGCTCCCCAGCGGGTCGCCCACGTCATCTTCTCAACCTCTTCTTCGATACTCGAGGTAACCGCGGAGTTGCCGATATTGGCATTGACCTTCACGAGAAAATTGCGGCCGATAATCATCGGTTCTGTTTCCGGGTGATTTATATTCGCCGGGATGATGGCACGACCTCGGGCGACCTCCGAGCGCACGAATTCGGGAGTGATGGGCTCGACCACAGTCGCGCCAAAGGCATCCCCGGGGTGGCAACGTCGCAGCTCTTCGTTGTATTCCCGCAGGCGCTGGTTTTCTCTGACAGCGATGAACTCCATTTCCGGCGTGATCAGCCCTCTGCGCGCATAGTGCATCTGGGTCACGTTCATGCCGGTCTTGGCGCGACGCGGATTGCACACATGGGCAAAGCGCACGCCTGCCAAGCCCGTATCGCTCAAGCGCGCGCGGCCGTACTCGGAGCTGACGTTCGGCAAAGCCTCACTGTCGCCGCGCTCCTCGATCCAAGCTGCGCGCAGCGTCGGCAGGCCTCGGCGTATATCTATTTGCGCCTGCGGGTCCGTATAGGGACCGGACGTGTCATACACGAAAATCGTCGGATTCTTTTCCACACCGCTGTGACTATGGGTATCGCTTTGTGAGATCGCGCGCATCGGTACCCGGATGTCGGTCCGGCTTCCCTGCACATACACCTTGCGCGAGTTGGGATAGGGTTCGACAGCCGCGGCGTCAACGGTCGCCGTCTTGCTCAGAACTACTTTGGAGTTTGCGCTCATGTCCTTACCCTCGTGGGCATTAATCATGGCGCGGGGAAGGGTCAAGGTCGGCCAATTACGCTTCCCTACGCCGGAATTATCCGGATCAGGTTCAAAGGGTTGTTTCTCAGTTCGCTTGCAACACGTGCAAGGCGAACACCCCCAGCTGCGATCACAAGCTAAAACATTCATGCAATGAATGCAACAGAGACAGCCACCGCGCCCGGCGGCAGTTACTGATTGCGCCGCGGACAGCCGGCGCCGTGCTTGCGCGCCTGTGCCAAAGCGCTTAACCTATCGCTCCCGAAATTCCCTTTGCCGGTCTGTGTTTATGGGCGAGATCAACTTCTCTATTGCGCGCCATAACATGGTCGAACAACAGATTCGTCCGTGGGACGTGCTCGATCAGCGCGTGCTGAACCTGATCGATCACGCACCACGCGAGGATTATGTGCCGCAGCGTTTCCGCAGCCTGGCCTATGTGGACATGAACATACCGATCGGGCATGGCCAGGTCATGATGGCGCCGAGGCTTGAAGCGCGGCTGCTGCAGGAGCTTGCTATCCGCGCAAGCGACAACATACTCGAGATTGGCACCGGCACCGGCTATATGAGCTCGTTGCTGGCGGCGCTCGGCCGGCACGTGTACTCGGTTGAAATTCTCGCCGATCTGGAAATCGCGGCACGCAACAAGCTTGCCGCGCACGAGATGGCCAATGTAACGGTCGAGGGCGGCGACGGCGCGCGCGGCTGGGAGCATCACGCACCCTACGATGTCATTCTAATCACCGGGTCGTTGCCGCTGCTGCCGGATAGCTTTAAGCGCAGCCTGGCTGTCGGCGGCCGTCTGATCGCCATTGTCGGCCGCTCACCAATCATGGAGGTGAAACTCATACAGCGTCTCGACGATGACAGTTGGACCGAGGCGTCGCTGTTTGAGACCGATTTGCCACCATTGATTAACGCGCTGCAACCTGACAGGTTTGTTTTCTAAAAGCCATATGGTCAGAAACCTTAGTGCGCAACAACTAAGAGATTGGCAAGACCAGGGCGCTGGGGAGGTGCTGATGCTCGATGTGCGGGAACCCTGGGAGGTGGAAATCTGCATGCTACCGGGGTCCAGGCACATTCCCATGCGCGAGATTCCGGCGCGTGTGCAGGATCTGCCTATCAGCGATGAGATCGTCGTCATTTGCCATCATGGTCATCGCAGCCAGCAAGTGGCAAATTTCCTCGTGCAACGGGGCTACGAGAGCGTCTATAACCTGCAAGGCGGCATCGACGCATGGGCACGTGAAGTCGATGCACGCATGCCGCGGTATTGATCCCATAGCAGCGTTCGAATAAAAGCATAGTCATGCCGTTCTCCCGTCAATCCTCGGCCCTGAGCCTCGGGGCCTTGCTTGCCTCGACTCTGCTGGCATTGCCCGCACGCGCGGAAAGTGTAGTCGATGTATATCTGCTGGCACGGCAGAACGATTCGCGTTTCCGCAGTGCGGAGTCGACCTACCACGCCGATTTGCAGCGCTTGCCGCAGGCGCGCGGCGCGCTGCTGCCAAATATCAGCGGCCAGGGCAGTGCCACCCGCAATGATCTTGAAGTTTCGACTGACGCGGCAAACGTCCCGGCAGGAACGGCGAATTTCAACAGCACCGAGTTTTCCCTCAGTCTCACGCAGCCGTTGTATAACAGCGCGCTGTTCGCTGGCTTGCGCCAGGCGCGAGCCGAGGTGCGCCGGGCGGAGGCGCAGTACGCCGCAGCCAAGCTCGACCTGATTGTGCGCGTGGCCGAGACCTATATTGCCGTGCTGGCCGCACAAGACAATGTCGAGCTGAACGCCGCGCAGAAGGCAGCGAATGGCCGCCAGCTCGAGGTGGTAGAAGGGCGCCTGGACGTGGGTCTGGCCACGATAACCGACGTGCATCAGGCGCGCGCGCGTTACGAACTGGATGTGGCGGGAGAAATAGAGGCATCAAACACGCTGCGCGATACCCGCCAGGGACTGAGTGAGATCACTGGTAAGCTGATCACCAGCGTGGCCTCGTTAAGGAAAGACGCGCCGCTAATCGAACCTGACCCACCGGACGTGGAAAAATGGGTGGCGACGGCGATGGCGCAGAATCCGTCGATCATTGCCGCCAGGGAAACAGCGCAGATCTCTTTGGAAGAGATCAAACGGCAACGCGCCGGCCACCTGCCTACGCTCGATTTCGTGGGCAACGCCCGTAGCACTGATGATCAGGGCAGTGTTAGCGGTAACAGTGTGCAGACCGATAGGACAGAATACGGCCTACAGCTCAACGTACCGATCTATCAGGGAGGCCGCGTTAGCGCGGCCGCGCGCGAGGCCGGCTATCGCTACAGTGCCGCCCAGCAGGACCTAGAGACGCTGCGGCGTTCGACCGAGCGCGCGACACGCGCCGCTTTTCTTGGCGTCGTCGGCGGCGCCAGCCGGGTGCGTGCCTTGCGACAGTCCGTAATCGCAGCCGAAAGCGCAGTTGAGGCCAAGCGCGAAGGGTTCGAGGCCGGCATCAACACGAACCTGGAGGTATTGGATGCGCAGCGCGACTTGTTCATCTCCGCTACCGATTTACTGCGTGCGCGTTACGACTTCATTCTCAATATTCTGAGGCTGAAACAGTCTGCCGGCTTGCTGAGCGAAGAGGACTTGGAGAGATTCAATAGATGGTTGGAGTAAAGGGTCCTCTATTATCAACACCAGAGGATGCTGAGACGGCCTTCTACGCGGCGTTTGAACGCGCTGATCTGCAGACGATGATGACCATATGGGCAGAGGACGAGACAATTGTCTGTGTGCATCCACTCGGTCCCCTGTTGGTTGGACGCAAGGCGATCCAACAGAGTTGGAAGGCGATCTTCGCCAGATCCGCCAATATGAGATTCACCATCGACCGGCAGCTACGAACGGCGGATGACAATGTCGCGGTGCATATCGTCTACGAGTATATCGAGCTGCCCGGGCAGCAGCGCCGTCAGGCCGTGATCGCCACCAATGCCTACCGTCACACCCATTCCGGTTGGTATATGATCCTGCACCATGCCTCGCCAACAACACCCGCTGACG
>QKEI01000255.1 GCA_003251795.1 Candidatus Muproteobacteria bacterium | reverse complement strand
CTGGAGATTCCCGAGCATCCGGTGTTGTTTATGAAGTCGTTGAATGCCCTGAATAATCCCGGCGATCCCATTGTGCTGCCGAAGGTCGAGCCCGCCGAAGTCGATTATGAGGGCGAGCTCGTGGTGGTGATCGGCAAGGCCGGAAAGAACATCTCCCGCAGCGCCGCGTTAAGCCACGTGCTGGGTTACACCTGTGGTAACGACGTGAGTGGTCGCTCCTGGCAAATCAAGAAGGGAGGCAGTCAGTGGTGTCGCGGCAAGAGCTTCGACGGTTTCTGTCCGCTAGGCCCGTGGTTGGTGACACCTGAGGAAATTCCCGACCCGGATAACTTGAAAATCAGCACGACCTTAAATGGGCGGGTCATGCAAAGCTCGACGACGGCCGACATGATCTTCGATATCCGCGAGCTGATTCGTTTCCTGAGCGAGGGCACCACGTTGTTGCCGGGCACGATTATCATGACCGGGACTCCGCCCGGCGTCGGCTTCGCGCGCAAGCCGCCGGTGTTCCTCAAATCCGGTGATGAGATTACCGTCGAGATCGAAGGTATCGGCCGCCTGAGCAATCCCGTGCGCAGTGAGTAACTTGGTGTACTAGGGTGCGGCTTTGGCCGCGAGCTCGAGCAGCGCTCGCGCGCGTTTTACTACCGGCACGTCGATCACCTTGCCGTCAAGTGATGTCGAGCCACGCCCGCGGCGCTCAGCTTCCTCAAATGCTGTAACCACCCGTCTTGCATGCTCGATCTCGGTGGCGGAGGGGGAGAAGACCTCGTTAATAATATCGATCTGCGCCGGGTGGATGGCAAACTTGCCTTTGAAACCGCAGCCTTTTGCCTTCAGTGCATCCCGGCGCAGGCCTTCGGCGTCACGGAACTGAAAGTAGGGTGTGTCGAGTGCGAGCACATCGGCCGCCCGCGCGGTCACGCACAGCACGTTGCTCGCGTATTCGATCTCCGAATCGTCTTCGCGGCGCTCGATACCCATGTCCGTAGTAAGGTCCTCGGCACCCAAAGCGACAGCGATAATCCTCGGTGACGCGATACAAATGTCATAAAGCGTTACTATCGCCCGCGCCGTCTCGATCCACGGCACAAGCTGCACGCTGCCTTGTTTGAGTCCCGCTTTTTCTTCGAGGTTGTCCAAGATCTTGGAAATCGTTGCGATGTCTTCCGGACCTTGAATTTTGCCGACGGAGACGCCGTAAATATCGCGCCCCACAAGCGCCGCGAGGTCTTGCTCCAGCCATCCAGTGTCCAAAGAATTAACGCGCGGTATCAATGTGTGACCTGCTTGCGCAAGCTTGGGCAGGAATCCAGCCGCGACCTTGCGTGCGTTGGCCTTCTCATCGACTGGCACTGAGTCCTCCAGATCGGGCACGAGCACATCGGCCTTTGCGGAAAGTCCTTTTTCCAGCATGTTCGGCCGGTTGCCAGGAATGAACAGTAGGCTTCGCAGCGCAGGCATCGTCGGTTCCTACTCGATTGGCGTCTCGGGACTGTTACCCCATTCCGCCCACGAACCGGGGTAGGCCTTGACGTTGGGATAGCCGAGCGCTTTCAGCATGATATAGGTGTGGGAAGAACGGTGATGCGTCTGACAATAGACGATTACTTCTTTATCCGGCGTTACGCCCAGGTCCGATAACATCTGTCGCAACACTTCCTCCTGTTTCAAACGCAGCTTGCGCGGCTGGTCCATGGCGGTGGTCCAGTTGAGATTGACCGCGCCCGGTATGTGACCCGCTTTTTCGGCACGCTTGTCGCGCCCGCTGTACTCCGCCGGGCTGCGCGCATCGATGATGGCAACGCCAGGGTCACCCAGTCGTTTGAGAATGTAGTCCTTGTCCACATAGCCCTGATAACGCCGTGAGCAGGCGAAGCGGGTCGGTGGCCGCTCGACATTGCCCTCGCTGGTCGGGTGGCCTTCCGTCAGCCATGAGCAAATGCCGCCATTTAGCAAAGAGAAATGCGGATGACCGAACACGTCGAGCGTCCACAGTAACCTACCAGCCCAGCCGCCGCCTTCGTCATCGTAGGCTACCACGTGCGTGTCGGGAGTAATGCCGAGTGAGGACAGCACCTCAGAGAGTTGCTCGTCACTCGGCATATCGCCGACCGCAGGTTTGCGACCAGAGACGAGCTTGGCGCGATCGAGATGCACGGCGCCCGGTACGTGCGCGTCTTCGTAAAGTTCCGCCGGACCGACATCGACGATCAGCAGGTTCTCTGCACCGAGATGCTTCTCGAGCTCATCGGGCTCGACGATTAGAGGCAATAGCGGCTTGGTCATTGCAGGCGTGTTGTTATGTTTCTGTCAGCACCCGAAGGAGGTTGATTGCGCTCGCCTCCCGTTCTGGATTGACGTGTTTCCTCGCGCCTCCCTAGTATCCCCGCAGTCTCACTCTGCGGCAGCAGACGCCACGGCTATCTTCTCTACACGCGCAGCGCAAAACTTAAACTCGGGGATCTTGCCGAAGGGATCGAGCGCGGGATTGGTCAGCATGTTCGCCGCCGCTTCGGCGTAGCAGAACGGGATGAATATGCAGCCCTCCGGAACAGCGCCGTCAACGCGGGCCTTGAGCTCGATCGCGCCACGCCGCGTGCTGACACGCACTGGGTCACCCGGTGCCACGCCCAGGCGCCGCAAATCGCGAGCTGACAGGCAGGCAACGGCCTCGGGTTCGATCTCATCGAGCACGCGTGAGCGCCGCGTAATCGCACCTGTGTGCCAGTGCTCGAGCTGGCGGCCGGTGGTTAGGATCATCGGAAAATCGGCATCGGGTTGCTCCGCTGGCGGCAGTACGTCGGCCGGCACCAACTTGGCGCGGCCGTCGGCTGTAGGGAAACCATCGCCAAAGACGATATCGTGGCCGGGCCGATCGGGGGAGTCGCAAGGATAGGTAACGGCGCTCTCGCGCAGCAGGCGCTCCCAGGTAATGTTGTTGAGCGACGGCATGACCTTTTTCATCTCGGCGAATACGTCGGCTGGCCCGCTGTAGTTCCAAGCGAGGCCGATGCGTCGGGCGATCTCCTGAACGATCCACCAATCCTGGCGCGCTTCGCCCGGCAGCTGCAGTGCCTGGCGCCCCATCTGCACCTGGCGATTAGTGTTGGTGACGGTGCCGTCTTTTTCGGGCCAGGCGGACGCAGGCAACACGACGTCGGCATGAAACGCGGTTTCCGTAAGGAAGATGTCCTGTACCACCAAGTGCTCGAGCTTGGCGAGCGCTTCGCGCGCATGATGCGCGTCGGGGTCGGACATCGCCGGGTTCTCACCCATAACGTACATGCCCTTGATCTGATCAGCGTGCACCGCATCCATAATCTCGACCACCGTCAGGCCGCGCTTAGGATCAAGGGTTGTGCCCCAGACATCCTCGAAGCGCTTGCGTATGTTTTCGACCTCGACCGACTGATAGTCGGGAAACACCATCGGGATCAACCCGGCATCGGAGGCACCTTGCACGTTGTTCTGCCCGCGCAGCGGGTGGAGCCCCGTGCCCGGGCGACCGACATGGCCGGTAACCATTGTAAGCGCGATCAAGCAGCGCGCGTTGTCTGTGCCGTGCACGTGTTGCGAGATGCCCATGCCCCAGAAGATGATGCCTGCCTTGGCTTTGGCGTAGGTACGTGCCACCGTGCGCAGAGTATCGGCATCGATGCCGCAAACGGAGGCCATCGCCTCGGGTGTAAACTGCTTGACGTGGCGCTTTAGGTTCTCGAACCCTTCCGTGTGCTGCTTGATGTAGTTCTGGTCGTGTAGCTTTTCGCTGATGATAACGTTGAGCAGCGCGTTCAATAGGGCGACGTCGGTACCCGGCTTGAACTGCAACATGTAGCTCGCGTGGCGCTTCAACGCCTGTCCGCGCGGGTCCATGACGATCAGGGCCTTGCCTTGCTTCGCGGCCTGCTTGAAGAAGGTGGCCGCCACCGGATGATTCTCCGTCGGATTGGCACCGATAACGATGATGACATCGGCATCGGCGCAGGCGGTGAACGGTGCGGTGACCGCGCCAGAACCGATGCCTTCGAGCAAAGCGGCGACCGATGAAGCGTGGCACAGGCGCGTGCAATGATCGACATTGTTGGTCCCGAAACCGGCGCGCACCATTTTTTGTACGAGATAGGCTTCCTCATTCGAGCCTTTGGCCGAGCCGAAACCAGCCAGCGCCTGGCTACCATCGCGATCGCGAATGCGTTTGAGCCCGCCAGCAGCGAGGTCGAGGGCTTCTTCCCAGCTGGCCTTGCGAAAATGCGTGTACGGATTTGCCGGATCGATTTCTGTATCCGCATCCTTGGGCGCGTCCTCGCGGCGAATGAGCGGCACCTGCAGGCGATGCGGGTGCTTGACGTAGTCGAAACCAAAGCGGCCCTTGACGCATAGCCGGTTGTGATTGGCGGGGCCGTCGCGTCCCTGCACAGCGACGATCTCGTTCTCCTCGATCTGATACGTAATCTGACAACCCACCCCGCAATAGGGGCAGACACTCTCGATCTCCTTGAGTGGATCGGTCTTGCCCACCCCCTTGTCATCGACTAGGGTCGCTTCCATCAATGCACCGGTGGGGCACGCCTGCACGCACTCGCCACAGGCGACACAGGTGCTCTCACCCATAGGATCGTCAAAGTCGAACACGATCTTGGCGCTATGACCGCGATATGCCATGCCGATGACATCGTTGACTTGCACCTCACGACAGGCGCGCACGCACAAATTGCAATGGATGCAGGCATCGAGATGCACGCGCATGGCAGTGTGCGACGGATCAGGCGCCGGCTGGGCGCGAGTTGGGAAACGACTGGCGTTTACAGCCATGCGCTCGGCCCACTGCCAGAGATGGGAATTGGGGTCGTGTGCCACCCTGCGCGACGGCTGATCCGCGACCAGCAGCTCCATCACCAGCTTGCGCGCAGCAACAGCACGCTCATTGCTGCTGGTGACCTTCATGCCCGCGGCGGGTTTGCGGATACACGAGGCCGCGAGCACACGCTCGCCTTCGATCTCGACCATGCACGCGCGGCAGTTGCCGTCGGCGCGATAACCCGGCTTGTGGGCGTAGCACAAGTGCGGAATCGTGGTGCCAAGCCGATTGGCAACCTGCCAGATGGTTTCCCCTGGTTGCGCCTTGACCTCGCGACCATCGAGGGTAAAGCGGATCGGTTCACTCATCACAAGTCCTCGTGGAAATGCTTCAGCACGCTGCGTAGTGGATTGGCGGCAGCCTGTCCGAGACCGCAGATCGAAGCGTCACTCATCGCTTGGCTCAGTTGTTCGAGCAACCCTTCGTCCCACTTCGGTTGTTGCATTAGCTTGACTGCCTTTTCGGTGCCGACACGGCACGGCGTACATTGACCGCAGCTCTCATCCTCAAAGAAGCGCATGAGGTTGAGCGCCGCGTCCTTGGCATTGTCCTTGTCGCTCAAGATCACCACAGCATGCGAACCGACGAAGCAGCCGTATTTTTCCAAGCTGCCAAACTCCAAGGGCAGATTGCCCATACTCGCAGGTAAGATACCGCCGGATGCGCCGCCAGGCAGGTAAGCCTTGAAGGTATGCCCGTCCTGCATGCCGCCGCAAAATTCGTCGATCAGCTCGCGCACCGTGATGCCCGCTGGGGCGAGCTTGACGCCAGGCTGTCTTACCCGACCGGAAACCGAGTAACTACGCAGCCCCTTTCCGCCGTTTCGTCCCTGAGAGGCGAACCACTGCGCGCCCTTGGCAATGATCCCGGGTACCCAGTAAAGAGTTTCCACGTTTTGTACGAGGGTAGGGCGGCCGAACAACCCGACTTCGGCCACATAGGGTGGCCGATGCCGTGGCAGCCCGCGTTTGCCTTCGATGCTCTCGATCATGGCCGACTCTTCCCCGCAGATATAGGCACCGGCACCCCGCCGCAAATGGATTTCGGTGTCGGCCGCGAGTCCGGCTGCTTCGAGCTTGGCGATTTCGTTTGACAGAATTTCGCGAATAGCGGGGTATTCATCGCGCAAATAAATGTAAACCGCCTGTGCTTCAACCGCCCAGGCGGCGATCAACGCGCCTTCGAGGAAACGGTGTGGCTCACGCTCGAGGTAGTAGCGGTCCTTGAAGGTTCCGGGTTCGCCTTCATCGGCGTTCACTGTCATGAGGCGCGGGCCGGGATAGCCGCGGACGATGCGCCACTTGCGTCCGGTGGGAAAGCCGGCGCCACCAAGCCCGCGAAGCGCAGAGCTTTCCATAGTCGTCAGTACATCGTCGAGCTTGCGCTTGCTCGCACGACACTCCCGCAGAACGGCGTAGCGGGTGCACCCGTCCGACCTCAACAGCTTCGCTGATTTTGCTGGTGGTGGCCTGATCGACGTGGCAGTGCCCAATCTCGGCCACCGGTGCGGTGTCGCAGCGACCCATGCATGGCGCACGCACGACGCGCACGTCGGCGCCAAGCCTGGCCGGCAACTCGGCGAGCAACTTTTGCGCTCCCATCATCGCGCAGGTGAGACTGTCGCACACGCGCACGGTGAGCTTGGGTGGCGCTGCCTCATCCTCGACAACGACATCGAAGTGGGCGTAGAAGGTAGCGACCTCATAGACCTCGGCCAGCGGCAGGCGCATCTCTTGCGCGAGCGCGGCGAGGTGAGCGGCTGACAGATAGCCATAGTGGTCCTGAATTAGGTGCAGGTGCTCGATCAGTAGGTCGCGCTGCCGCGAGCGCTGACCGAGCAGCGTTTGCACTTGTTCTAGGGCGCGAGCGTCGACTTGCCGTCCCTTGGGATGTGAGGCGGCGTGTCGACGGCTTGATCCTGGATGACGGTAGTGGCGGACCTTTGGCGTGTGCGGCATTTCCCCGACCTGTTGCTACGACCTGTCGCGTTCGGGCGCGTCAGTGTCTCATAGCCTTTAACAAAGTGGTACCCAATGCGGCCGGGGAGTCTGCCACATGAATGCCCGCACTCTTCAAGGCCTCGATCTTGTCTTGTGCGCCGCCTTTACCACCGGCAATGATGGCGCCGGCGTGGCCCATACGCCGCCCCGGAGGAGCAGTAACACCGGCGATGAATCCGACGACCGGTTTCTTGGTCTTGCTCTGCCTGACGAACTCCGCCGCCTCTTCCTCGGCCGAACCACCGATCTCGCCGATCATGACAATTGCTTCCGTTTCGGCATCGGCGAGAAACAGCTCAAGACAATCGATGAAGTTGGTGCCGTTGACGGGGTCGCCGCCAATGCCGATGCAGGTCGATTGTCCGAGACCGACGGCCGTAGTCTGGGCTACGGCCTCATAGGTCAAGGTGCCGGAGCGCGAGACGACACCGACGCGACCGCGTTTATGGATATGACCGGGCATAATGCCGATCTTACAGGCATCCGGTGTGATGATGCCTGGACAGTTTGGACCGATGAGGCGCGTGTTCGAGCCCGCAAGCACGCGCTTGACTCTAACCATGTCGAGCACTGGGATGCCTTCGGTAATGCATACAACCAATGGGACTTGTGCATCGATCGCCTCGAGGATGGCGTCGGCCGCAAATGCCGGTGGCACGTAGATGACCGAGGCATCGGCACCGGTGATCGCGACCGCCTCAGTAACCGTATCGAAGACCGGTAAGTCGAGGTGTCGGGTCCCTCCTTTGCCAGGCGTGACGCCACCGACCATGTTGGTACCGTAAGCGATTGCCTGCTCGGAATGAAACGTGCCTTGCGCGCCGGTGAAGCCCTGCGTGATCACCTTGGTGTTCTTGTCTACCAGGACAGCCATCAGCTCGCCCCCCGCACGGCCTTCACCACCTTTTCGGCGGCATCATCGAGATCGTCGGCCGCGACGATATCGAGTTCCGATTCGGCGAGGATCTTCTTGCCGAGCTCGACGTTGGTACCGGCGAGACGCACAACCAGCGGCACAGCGAGTGAGACTTCTTTGGCCGCGGCGACCACGCCGGCAGCAATGATGTCGCAACGCATGATGCCACCGAAGATATTAACGAGTATTCCCTTTACGTTCGCATCCGAAAGGATCAGCTTGAATGCGGTTGTCACCTGCTCGCGCGAGGCGCCGCCGCCGACATCGAGAAAGTTAGCCGGTTCGCCGCCGTGCAACTTGATGATGTCCATGGTCGCCATCGCCAGGCCGGCACCGTTGACCATGCAGCCGATAGTGCCGTTGAGTTTGATGTAATTGAGCTCATGGCGCGACGCTTCCAGTTCAATAGGATCTTCCTCGTCTTCGTCGCGCAGTGCCATGATTTCTTTGTGCCGGAACAGGGCATTGTCATCGAAGTTCATTTTCGCATCGAGCGCCAAGACTTGGCCGTCGCCAGTGACCACCAGCGGGTTGATCTCGACCAGGCTAGCGTCCAGACCAACAAAGGCGTCGTACATCGCGCGCATGAACTTAACCGCCGCGGTCACCTGCCGGCCTTCGAGCTTCAGGCCGAAGGCGAGCTTACGGGCGTGAAACGGTTGGAGCCCGGTAATGGGGTCGATGCTGACCTTAAGGATCTTCTCCGGTGTGTTGGCGGCGACTTCCTCGATCTCCATGCCGCCTTCGGTCGACGCAATGACCGTGACGCGGCTGCTGGCACGATCGATGAGCATGCCGAGATAGAGCTCGCGCGCGATGTCGCAACCGTCCTCGATGTACACACGCTTGACGGTCTTGCCCTGGGGGCCGGTCTGGTGCGTCACTAGATTCATGCCGATCATCTGTTGCGCGGTCATCTTGACTTCGTCGAGCGACTTGACCACTTTGACGCCGCCACCTTTACCGCGTCCCCCGGCGTGAATCTGCGCCTTCACCACCCATACTGGACCGCCGAGCTCGCGTGCCGCAGCGAGCGCCTCTTCCGGCGTGTGGGCGACTCTGCCGCGGGGGACGGC
>QKEI01000176.1 GCA_003251795.1 Candidatus Muproteobacteria bacterium | reverse complement strand
TAGTAATCGCATCACGGGAGCTCCTCGTTTGCCCCGCATCTCTCGCTTTCTTTTCAAGATGTTTGGCGCAATACCTACGCCCATGCTCGGTATCCTGTTCATGGTCGCCTCAACAATTTGTTTTGCAAGCATGCACGGCGCTGTGCGATATCTGGCACTGCGGGAGCATCTCCATCCTTTCGAGATCGCGTTTTTTCGCACCTTCTTTGGTCTGCTAGCGCTCGCCCCCTGGTTTATTCGTCAGGGGCTAATGCCTCTACGTACGCGGCGATTCGGCTTGCATGCGGTGCGTGCGTTGATCAACGTGGTCGCGATGTTGATGTTTTTTATGGCCCTCGGCTTGACGCCCATTGCCCAGGTGCAAGCGCTCGGCTTTACGGCACCCTTGTGGGCTTCTTTATTGGCGATCTTGGTTCTTAAGGAGAGAGTATTGTTATGGCGCTGGGGCGCTCTCGTCGTTGGTTTTGTCGGCGCACTTATTATCATTCGACCCGGCTTCAAGTCGGTCGATCTCGGTTCCTTGCTGGTGCTCGGCTCGGCGGCGATCTGGTCTTGCGCCATCATTATTATTAAGACGCTCTCGCGTACGGACTCCTCCGTGACCATTACGGCCTATATGGTGTTGCTAATGTCACCACTGTCCTTGATCCCGGCGCTCTTTTTCTGGCAATGGCCAAACGGCGAGCAGCTACTCTGGCTCGCCTTCGTAGGGATTTCCGGTACGCTGGCGCAGCTAGTCATGACACAGGCATTTCACGTGGCCGATACTACGGCAGTGTTGCCGCTCGATTTCATGAAACTGGTATGGGGCGCAATGATCGGCTACGCGGTATTTGCTGAAGTGCCGGATGCGGGCGTGTGGCTCGGCGGTGTCACCGTCTTCGCGGCCGCCACCTATATCGCTTACCGCGAGAGCCAGAACAAGCAAGTCGAAACACCCGCTACTGACGCCAGGGGTGTACCGCCGGCATCCGGGGCCGCGTAAGTGTTTTGATGTAGCCGTACCGTGCTCCGTAGTAAACCTTAAGCCGAATAAGTCTTTCTCGGTTCCATTTGCGTGTAAGAGTCCTCCGTCGGTCTTGCATTCGATCCTGCATGCAGTTAAGGTCGCACGCTTCGAAATCGCCCGACTCTCGGTTAACCAAGAGGTTATGGTCGTGAAGTGGTATCGTGAACCGTTGGTACATTTTCTCGCCATTGGCGCGCTCCTCTTCGGCATCCACCTCTATCTAAACGATCCGTACGCCTCTTCGTCCAACGCACGCATCGAGGTATCGGCGAACGACATTGAACTTCTGCGTGCACGGTGGGTGAAACAGTGGCAGCGCCCGCCGATTGCCGACGAGTTGCAGGGTTTGATCGAGGCTCACGTCCGCGAGGAAGTGCTCTATCGCGAGGCGCTCGCCCTGGGTCTGGACAAGGACGACACCATCGTGCGTCGGCGTATGGCGCAGAAGATGGAGTTTCTCGTAGCCGACGCGGCAGTGCCGACCGAGCCTGATAAGACAGAGCTTCGAGCCTATTTCGAGGCGAATCAGGAACGCTATCGTGAGCCCGTTAGGCTGAGCTTCACACACATCTATTTCAATCCCGACCGACGCGGCTCGAGCGCTCAAACGGACGCCGAGGCGGTACTGACCCGACTGCAAGCGACCGAGCAGCCACATCGGCGCGCGCGCGATCTGGGCGATCGGTTCATGCTGGCGCAGGACTATGTAGAAAAAGGTGTACCGGACATCGCTCGGGATTTCGGTCCAGCATTTGCGCAGCGTCTGATCGAGCTCGAGCCGGGGGAATGGCAGGGTCCCATCGCGTCTGGCTACGGGTTACATCTCATCTATGTCAGTGATCGCGTTGAATCACGGTTACTGGATTTCGCGGCCGTAAGCGAGAAAGTCAGGAGCGACTTCTTGGTCGATAAGCGGCGCGAAGCCAATGAGCTGGCCTACCAACGGCTGCGCGAGCGCTTCAAGATCGTAATCGCCGCGCCACCCGAAGATCAAGAACGACTGGCATTGAAGAATGAAAAATAAGAAGTTGCCCCCAGTGTTGGGGTTTCTTGTTGGTGTGTTGGCAATCAGCGCGTGGTTTCCGCTCGCGGGTGTGGCCCACGAGTCGCGGCCGGCGTATCTCGAGCTGAGCGAGGGAGAGGCTGGCGTGTTCGAGATTATGTGGCGTCGTCCGGCACGCGGCGACCGTGTGCTGGCGCTTTATCCGAAGTTACCGCCTCACTGCATACAAGTCGGACTCAAAGGAACCTACATTTTACCCGGCTCGACCCTCGAGCGCTGGACGGTGGATTGCACTGCCGCCGGGCTGGTGGGTGGTCCCTTATATATAGAAGGGCTCTCGGCCACCCTGACGGATGTGCTCGTGCGCGTGGCACTGGCCAACGGCGCAATCCATTCGCAGATTCTTCGGCCCAACGCGCCCGGTTTTACTTTAAAGGCCGCGCCGTCGACATGGCGGGTGATGCGCGATTACTTTGTCCTGGGTACCGGGCATATTCTCGGCGGCATCGATCATTTGCTGTTTGTCCTAGGCTTGATATTGATTGTCCGCAGCGGCTGGCTGCTCGTGAAGACGGTCACTGCCTTCACCGTGGCTCACAGCATTACTCTCGGTGTGGCGACACTCGGCTTTGTGCACATGCCGCAGGCCCCCGTCGAGGCGGTTATTGCCTTGAGCATTCTCTTTCTCGCCACTGAGCTCGCGAAAAAGCACGACGCACGGCCGAGACTCACCGAACGCTACCCCTGGATCGTGGCTTTTGCGTTCGGCTTGTTGCACGGTTTTGGCTTTGCCGGCGCCTTGTCCCAGGTAGGACTGCCGCAGACGGATATTCCGGTGGCGCTATTGATGTTCAACATCGGTGTGGAAGCGGGGCAACTCTTGTTCATCGGCGTGGTGCTGGCCGTCTTGCAAATCGGCAAACGCATTTTCGAGAGTTCGATCACCTGGACAGGGCACGCCGCGGCTTATGGTGTCGGTGGTATTGCCGCATTCTGGGTGATTCAACGCGTAAGCGGATTTTTTTAATCGGGCAACGAGAGGAGAGGATTGACGTGCTGAACATGAAGCTCTGCAAGTTATTGGGCGTGCACATAGCGGTTTTTTGGGCAACGATAATTGCCGGTAGCGCTCTGGCCAACGACCCGATGCCGCCAGCGGAAACGCTGGAAGATGCGTTCAAGCCGCAGCGGCCCTATTCGCCCTACGCAGGGCGCAATTTCCCCACGCAGGTCTTCTGGGGAGATACGCACCTGCACACGGGCATGTCGATGGATGCCGGTGCCTTTGGCGCTCGGCTCGGTCCCGACGACGCTTACCGCTTCGCCCGCGGCGAGGAGCTCGTCTCCTCCACCGGTCTGCGCGTGAAGCTCTCGCGGCCGCTGGATTTCCTCGTAGTTGCCGATCACTCGGACAACATGGGTTTCTTTCCCCGACTGTTCGCTGGCGACGCCACGCTGCTCGTTGACCCTACAGGTAAGCGCTGGTACGAGATGATCCAGAAGGGCGGACAGGAAGGCGTGAAGGTCGCGGTGGAGGTTATCGTCGCGTTCAGCCAGAATAAGTTTCCGCCGGCGCTGGCGTCGCTGCCGGGAAGTCAGGCCTATCGCTCCGCCTGGGAGACGACGATCAAGGCGGCCGACCAGTACAATGAACCCGGCAAGTTCAGCGCTTTTATCGGCTACGAGTGGACTTCCAACACCGGTGGCAACAACCTGCACCGCGTCCTGATCTACCGTGATGACGGCGTCAAGGCGAGCATGACCGAGCCGTACACAACGCTCAAACCGCTGGGTAGCGACAACCCGCGTGACCTGTGGAAATGGATGCAGGCCTATGAGCAGAAAACCGGCGGGCGGATACTGGCCATCGCCCACAACGGAAACCTATCCAACGGTATCATGTTCCCGATCGTCGAGTCCTTTACCGGACGGAACGTGGACCAGACGTACGCGCAGACCCGGGCCAAATGGGAGCCGCTGTATGAGGTCACCCAGATCAAGGGAGACGGCGAGACGCACCCATTCCTATCGCCGAATGACGAGCTTGCCGATTACGAAACGTGGGACCAGGGCAACCTCGACCTCAGCGTAGCGAAGACGAAGGACATGCTTCAGTACGAGTACGCACGCTCGGCCTTGCGGATCGGTCTGCAGCTGGAGCAGGAGTTGGGTATCAATCCTTATAAATTCGGCATGATCGGCTCGACAGACAGCCACACCGGGCTCGCTACGGCCGAGGAGGACAATTTCTTCGGCAAGCACTCTGGTGCGGAACCGAGTCCCAAGCGCTGGGAGCACCCGATGGCCCAGGTCGGTGACAAGAAGTACGAGGGTTGGTCCATGGTGTCCTCCGGTTATGCGGGCGTCTGGGCAACAGAGAACACGCGCGAGGCGATCTGGGATGCGATGATGCGTAAGGAAACCTACGCGACGACCGGTCCGCGCATGTTCGTGCGTTTCTTCGGTGGCTTCGACTTCGAAGCCAGGGACGCGAAGTCGCGCACGCCGGCCACGATCGGCTACGAGAAGGGCGTGCCGATGGGCGGGGACCTGCGCAACGCGCCGAAGGGTAAGGCACCAAGCTTCCTCGTCGCAGCGCTGAAGGATCCTATCGGCGGCAATCTCGACCGTATCCAAATCGTCAAAGGCTGGCTCAGCAAGGACGGCAAGACCAACGAGAAGGTGTACGACGTTGTGTGGTCGGGCAACCGTAAACTCGACGCCAAGGGCGAGCTCGCCTCGGTCGGCAATACTGTGGACGTCGCCAATGCCACTTGGACGAACAGCATCGGTGCGGCGGAGTTGATCACTGTGTGGAAGGACCCGGACTTCGATCCGAAGCAGCGCGCATTCTACTATGCGCGTGTGATAGAAATTCCGACACCGCGCTGGACGGCCTATGACGCAAAACGCTTTGGCATCAAGATGTCGAAAGACGTCCCAATGATTACGCAGGAGCGTGCCTACACGTCACCTATATGGTACACACCTTGAAATCGCCTGCCCTGAGCTTGTCGAAGGGCCGATTTGGTATGCGCCATAAATAGCGAAACGAAGTATCACTCTGAACGAACAAACATTGAAAAAGAGATTAATTGTGAAACGGATCCTGGCATTACTGATTCTTGCGGGAGTTTTGCTGTCCTCGCTTACAGCCCACGCCGAAGCGAAGAAGCCCAACATCCTTGTCATCTGGGGTGACGACATCGGCCAGTTCAACGTCAGCGCCTACAATATGGGCATGATGGGCTATCAGACGCCGAACATAGATCGCATCGCTAAGGAAGGCGCTGTGTTCACCGACTGGTATGGCCAGCAGAGTTGCACCGCTGGTCGCGCCGCGTTCATCACCGGCCAGTCGCCGATGCGCACCGGTTTGACCAAGGTCGGTCTCCCCGGAGCGCCGGAAGGCATGAAGAAGGAGGACCCAACGATTGCCGGGTTGCTCAAAGCGCAGGGATACGCGACCGGCCAGTTCGGCAAGAACCACCTCGGCGACCGCGACGAGATGCTGCCGACCAATCACGGGTTCGATGAGTTCCTGGGCAACCTTTACCACTTGAACGCCGAGCAGGAGCCGGAGCATCCGGACTACCCGAAGAACCCGGAGTTCAAGAAGAAGTTCGGCCCGCGCGGCGTCATCCACAGCTTCGCCGGCGGCAAGATTGAAGACACCGGCCCGCTCACTAAGAAGCGCATGGAAACAGTGGACGAGGAAGTCACCACCGCGGCGCTTAAGTTCATGGACAAGGCGGTCAAGGACAAGAAGCCGTTCTTCGTCTGGTGGAACAGCACCCGTATGCACATCTGGACACACCTCAAGCCCGCGTCCAGGGGCAAGACCGGGCTCGGCGTGTACGCCGACGGCATGGTCGAACACGATGCGATGGTGGGTCAGTTGCTCGACAAGCTCAAGGAACTGGGCGTGGAGGACAACACTATCGTTATGTACTCCACCGACAACGGTGCGGAGGTATTCTCCTGGCCCGACGGCGGCACCACGATGTTCCGCAACGAGAAGGCCACTCAGTGGGAGGGCGGCTTCCGCGTGCCGACCGCTATTCGTTGGCCTGGTGTCATTAAGCCCGGAACGATCAACAATGAAATCGGCTCGCATGAAGACATGCTACCCACGTTGCTCGCGGCGGTTGGCGACTCCAACGTCAAGGAAGAGCTGCTGAAGGGCAAGAAAGTTGGCGGCAGGACCTACAAGGTCCACCTCGACGGCTACAATCTGCTGCCGGCACTCAAGGGGGAGGCCGCATGGCCACGCCATGAGTTCCTCTATTGGACCGACGACGGCAACGTCGCGGCGTCCATGGGATTGACGTCTGGACAACGCCATTCGAGGTACTGCGTGCGCCGATGCTCGCCAATCTGCGTATGGATCCGTTCGAGCGCGCCGCTGATGAGAGCATTGGTTACTCCAGATGGTGGGTGGATCATATGTTTGCGTTCGCACCCGCCGGGGCGTATGTCGGCAAATGGCTGCAGAGCTTCCGCGAGTTTCCGCCGCGCCAGAAGCCCGGCAGCTTCAACCTCGACCGTGTAATGGAGGCAATAACCAAAGGCGCAGCTGATAAGTAACGACTCGTTGACCCCGGCCCCAGCTAACAACCGGTTGCAACGGGCGGTACTATCGCGTTGCTGCAAAAGCAGTCATTCAGCTATCTTGGTTATTTGGTAAGGTTCGCCCACTCGAAGTCACGAAGATACCGGACCGCTTTTTGACGGTCTCGTGGTCGCGTTCGGAATGAGCCGCAAGAAGCGATCAAGAAATCGCACCAAGCGCGAGAGCGTGTCTCCGCCTGCCGACGCGAGGCCGCCAGCCACGTACCTGCGCAGTTGGTATTGGCTGGTAGCAGGGGTGCTCGCTGTCGCATTTACCGGCTTTGGTGTCTGGTGGGCGCAACGCCCCATTGAGTCGCCGCGTATCATGCAGCTGGTTGAGGATAAAGTCGTCCTGACCGCACCGACCTACGTCGGCCGGGCAGCCTGTGTGGAATGCCACGCCGAGCAAGACCGATTGTGGCGAGGCTCGCACCATGACCTTGCGATGCAGGAGGCGAACAAGAATGCGGTGCTCGGCAACTTCGACAACGTAACCTTCCGTTACGCAGGCGTTACTTCGACCTTTTTCAAGCGGGATGACAAATTCTTTGTCCGTACCGATGGACCGGACGGCAAGCTTGCGGATTTCGAAATTAAGTACACCTTCGGGGTAACGCCGCTACAACAATATCTCGTGGAGTTTCCCAGAGGCCGCCTGCAGGCCCTCAGCATTGCCTGGGACGCACGCTCGAAAGAGCAGGGTGGCCAGCGCTGGTTCCATCTTTATCCAGGCGAGCGCATCACGCACACGGATGAGCTCCACTGGACCGGTCCGCGCCAGAACTGGAACTTCATGTGCGCCGACTGCCATTCGACTAATCTTCGGAAAGATTACGACCCGACTCACCGCGAGTATCACACGACTTGGTCGGAGATCAACGTCTCCTGCGAGGCGTGTCATGGACCGGGCTCGCGCCACGTTACCTGGGCGAGGCGCGAGGAAGGGTGGAACAAGATCAATGCCCGCAGCAAAGGACTCATCGTAGCGCTTGATGAGCGCAAGGATGTCAGATGGGTGCACGACCCGCAGTCGGATACACCAAAGCGTAGCCCCCCGCGTCACACCGAGACTGAGATCCAGGTTTGCGCTCCGTGCCACTCACGGCGCGCTCAGTTGTTCGACGATGATCGGCCCGGGCAGGCGCTGATGGAGAGCTACCTGCCGTCGCTATTGGTTGAAGGCCTTTATCGCGCCGATGGGCAGATCGACGGTGAGGTCTATGTGTATGGATCATTCCTTCAGAGCAAGATGTATAAGGCCGGTGTCACCTGTAGTGACTGTCACGACCCGCACAGTCTTGCGCTCAAAGAGGGGAAGAATACGAGACAACGAAACACCACTTTCACCGCGCCGAATCAGCGGGGGCGAACTGTGTTGATTGCCATATGCCGGCGAAGACCTACATGGTCGTCGATCCGCGACGTGATCACAGCTTTCGCATCCCGCGGCCCGACCTCTCGGTTGAGCTCGGTACCCCGAACGCCTGCAGCGGTTGCCACAATGACAGACCGGCGGCATGGGCAGCGGCGAAGGTGCGAGAATGGTACGGTCACGCGCCGGTCGGCTATCAACAATACGCCGAAGCGCTGCACGCGGCGCGCTCGGGTGCGCCGGACGCCGAGGGTCGTCTGTTAACCTTGTTGCGCGATCAAGAACAGCCGGCGATCGCCCGCGCGACGGCGGCCTTGGCGTTACGCGACTGGTTGAGCCCGCAAACGCTAGACGTGCTCACCGGTGCGCTCAGCGACATGGACCCGTTTGTACGTATGACAGCGCTGGAGGCGATTGAGCGTATGCCGTTACAGGCGCGCTGGCAACTCGCCTACCCTTTGTTGCGCGACCCGGTCCGCATCGTGCGCGCGTTGGCGGCGAGCACGCTTGCTGATGTTCCCGTGGAGCGTCTCACGGCGACTGAGCGCGCCGACTTCGAGCAGGCGAGCAGGGAATATTTGGCGGCGCAACGTCAGAACGCGGACGATGCGGCGGCGCAGGTGAACTTAGGTAACTTCTATACAGCACAGGGTCAACCGGAGAGCGCCGAAGCTGCCTACCGAGAGGCGCTTAATCTGGATCCCAACTGGGTACCGGCCTATGTTAATTTCGCAGATCTGCTGCGCCGACTGAGCCGTGATCCGGAGGGTGAAAAAGTGCTGCGTGCAGGCATTACCCGCCTGCCGCAGGCCGCCGCTCTGTACCACAGCCTTGGATTGCTGCAGGTGCGGGAAAAGGACATGCAGGCGGCGCTTGCCTCGCTGCAGAAAGCAGCCAAGCTCGCTCCGGGAGAGGCACGCTACAGCTATGTTTACGCCGTGGCCCTGAACAGTGTCGGGCGCACGCGCGAGGCTCTGGCTGTCGTTGACAAGGCCCTGAAGCGTGCGCCCGGTAACCGGCTGCTTGACGAGTTACAAGCTCAGTTGAAGCGAATCCAACACTGATAACAGCATCGATGTCTCGTGCGGAAACGGGACATCCGTTGCTAGTCCTCCAGATAGACGCCGTTATGACCGAGGGAATGATCGGCGCCGGATGCCGGAAAGTACGTTAGACCGTGTGGGCCCGGGTCGGTAGCGATCTTGGCCAATACCTTACCGGTCTCGGTATCGATCACGCGGATGTCGGAGTGGTAGCGACTCGAGATCCAAAACTGTTTGCCGTCGGGTGAGAGCTGACCCATGTCCGGGCTCGCCCCGGTCTTCCAGGTCTTAACGACTTTGCGTGTTGCCAGGTCCAGCACTGAGATCGTACCTTCCAGGCGGTTGCTCACGTAGAGCGACTTCTTGTCGTGACTCAGCAGGATGCCGTGCGCCCCACGCCCCGTGGGAATGAATTCGAGTTGTTTCCAGCTATCCGGATCGATGACGAACACCCCGTGCACACCCTGATCGGCGACGTACATCAGGTTCTGATTGGGCGGACGCAATACATCGATCGGTTTCTCGCCGATCTTCATGTCGGCCACGAGCTCCAATTTGTTGAGGTCCACCTTGGCGATACGGCCGGACCACTCGCAGCTCGCCACCAGGTAGTTACGATCGCGCGTGAACGCCATGTGGTCGACGCCTGGCCAGGGCACGCTGACGCTCTTAATGAGCTTCCAGGTTTTGGGATCGCGGAAGTCGAGGCGTTTATAGCGCTCGGCCACGACGATGGCTTTGCTGCCGTCCGGCGTGAAGTAGAGATTGTACGGATCGATCACCGGGATCTCGTCGATCACCTTTCCGCTCGCCGGGTCGATCACGGTCAAGGAGTCGCCGTAGGTGTTGTTGACGTAAAGCCTGGTCAGATCCCACGATGGCGTGACGTGGTGCGGTTGCCGGCCGACCGGAAAGGTGTCGATGATCTTGAAGGTCTTTGGATCGATCACGTGCACCGTATTGCCGATGGTGCTCGGCACATAAACGCGTTCCGGATAACGTCCGAGCGCACTGGCGCTCGCCTCGAGCCCGAAGTTGCCTTGGAGGGCGAGTAGGGCAACCGTCGAGACCAGGGAAACAAGATAAAACCATTTTCGCATCGCTGTACTCCAAGGTGTGGCGCAAAAAAGCGCCGTATCCTTTCACAGCTCGAGGTAACTGGCAAGCGGCTCGGGCTTTTTGAAACGAGTCTAAAGTGCTCAGACGTTGATCACACCGAGTCGCAGATGGCTCGCTGTCTGCAGGGCGAACCAGGCGAGTCGTTGTCCAGACCAACCGCGGGTGTTTGTTACCGGTAGCCGCTTTGCGGTCGCGGCGATATCCGTGCTGCCTATCAGGTAAGCGCACGGTGAGGGGCCGAAGCGATCTAGACGGTTGCGCAACCAGCTGCCGGTGTCGAGCGGGGCGGCGAGTGCAAACGGTTGTTCTTCGAAACGCGCGAATCTGGCACCGAGCTCGTGCCATTCGCTGATTGCCGGTACCGGCAATCCATATACACGCTGGAAAAGCTCGCTTGCCGGCTCAATTGCCGGAACCGCGATAATTACCAGCGCCACGCCTGTCAACGCGGTTCCCGCCACGCTGGCCGATGGCGATACGCGCAGCTTGCGCGGTGTCTGGTCTTTGATGACAAAGGGCAAGAGCGCGCCCATGCCCTGCTCGCCGAGGATCGCTAGGTCCCACTCGATGCGTACGCCATCCGGGCGCTCGCGCGCGTAATGTGTCGGACCATCGACCGAAATGCCGAGCCCGGCGACGCGGCGTGTTTCAGCCGCGACATCGTCGACCTCCACCGCCCATGCGCACGGGCCACCGTCGTCTCTAATATGCGCATCCCACCAAGGCGAGCGTTGCCCGGGTTCTAGCGTAGAGATCAGCTCGATGTACGAACCGTCATCGAAGCCAAGCAACGCCATATGACTAACATTATTAGAATGTGGCCCACCGTAGTCGGTCGCGAGCCCCGCTTCGGCAAACGCGCGCTGCAACGTCTCTAACCGCGATCCGGCGATGGTGACATGGTCGATTTTGAGCTGCATGGTCTATGAGATCCTTTCAAGGAGGTCTTTCAGACCCGAGACATAGCAAATAATAACTAACTGATAAGGAGTATTTGTCAACGCACGCGGCGGGTCCACAAGCGACTGACTGGTTTCGGCCTCGGAGCCGCCGGTCAGGTGATGGGGCTCCATCAGGCCGCTTCCGACCCTAAGCGGCCATTCAGCCAGTGCCCTTCCTTGTTCTCTGTCAATGACATGTTACGCCATCTGAGTAACACTTAATGCGTAAGGCCTGCCGTGGGTATACGAATGCTCACAACCATGATGCAGAAACTCCTTGCCCTGGTGATTGTCCTGCTCCTATCCGTGCCCGCTCTGGCGGGTATCATCACACTGAGACTCGATTGCCAGTATACAAGCTACATTGACCAGGAAGGCTTTCACTGGCTTACGGACCGTATCAGGCTGACTTTTCTCATCGACGATCAGGGTAGCGCCTACATGCTCGGAAGGTGGGGCAGCATCCAGGTCCAAGCAGGGGGGTCTTTGGGTAGGTTGCTGTTCGTAGAATTCACCCCTGACGGCCAGATAAGAACGGCAACGGAGGTGTATGGCGGAGGTTACGGTGGTTACTATTACTCCGTACTCACCCAAAATGGGGTCATCGCCGGCGAGTGGGGGGACGAGTGGGGGACGATTCGGAGGTATAACGGATATTGCGCAGTGGCGTTCAGGGGCCAGGCGCCGGAATAGTCGCGGATGTGCGCAAGCCACGCTCGCCGAGAACAAGATCGATCTGTTGAGTTACTCCCGTAGCACCCGATGCTCTCACTTTCTGTGGACAGATTGTGGTCATCGCCGCAATGCGAATGACGGGAAGTGGCCGAAAGC
>QKEI01000065.1 GCA_003251795.1 Candidatus Muproteobacteria bacterium | reverse complement strand
ATCAACGGCCTCGGCCTTGTTCTTGCCCTCGATTACAAACACCGGCTGGATCAGATCATCCGCCGTCAGACAGTTCTCGCGCATTAGGCGACGGCTGAATTCATCACGCCGCATGCGCCGCATGCGCGTGCGCGGAAACTGCTCGCCAGCGGGACGGGAATGCTTCACTGCGGCAACCTCGGGTGCACGGCCTCAGGTTATTAAAAATCACCCTTCGCAGCAATCAAGCTAGACCTCTGGGGGACCGGCTGCACTGGTGGGGCGGGTTGCCTACTTAGTCTTCTTGGCCTTCTTTGCCTTCGCTTTGGTGGCCTTTTTGGCGGCTTTCTTGACGACCTTCTTCTTGGCCTTCTTGGTTGCGGCCTTCTTGGCTTTCTTGGCCGCCTTTTTCATTACCTTCGCGGCCGCTTTCTTGGCGGCCTTCTTGGCTTTCTTGGCCGCCTTTTTCATTACCTTCGCGGCCGCTTTCTTGGCGGCGGCAGCCGCGGACGCTACTTTCGCACTCTCCTTCGCGGCCTTACGGGCGGCCAACTGGGCCGCCTGCGCAGCCGCGGCCTCAGCACGACTCATTGCCGCTGCCAGCGGGCGGATTTGTACCTCGATGATGTCGCAAATGTTCTTAAAGATGTCGTTGACGCTGCCGATCCCTCGTACGGTGCGCAGCTTGCCCTGGGCTTTGTAATACGACACCAATGGGGCAGACTGTGTTTCGTATACCTGCAGCCGCCTGCGCACCGCGTCTTCGTTGTCATCCGAGCGGTGCTGCAACACGCTGCCACACTTATCACACTTGCCAGGAACTCGCGGGGGCGAGAAGTAGATGTTGTAAATCGCGCCGCAACTCGTACATCCGCGCCGTCCAGTGAGGCGCTTCATCAACACCTCACGGTCGACGTCTACCAGCACGGCTAGCTGTAGCGGCTTTCCCAGCCTCGCCAGCATCGCGTCAAGCTCCTGCGCCTGCGGGATATTGCGGGGAAAACCGTCTAGAACAAAACCTGTTCGCGCATCCGGCTTGGTGAGACGACTTTGTATAATCCCGAGCACCACCTGATCGGAAACGAGTTCGCCAGCATCCATTGCCGCTTTTGCTCTGTTGCCGAGCTCGCTGCGCGCTGAGACTTCCTGACGCAACAGATCTCCGGTCGCGATCTGTGGGATTTTAAACTTTTCCGTCAGTAACTTAGCCTGTGTTCCCTTACCAGAACCGGGGGCTCCCAACAGCACGATTCTCATGTTCTTTTCTCGCTAAGATGTACTCGGATCCGCTGTATTCGAAGGTCCAAACCCCTCGGAGGGTCGGCCGCTAAACTACCTTCTTGTCCATCGACCGTCAATGGTTTTTCCCCATTATAGTCGCTTTGCATTGCTAAGTTTCTGCACTCAACGGTGATACCTGCGACAAATTGGGTTAATCTACGCCACCATGCCGGCTGAGGCGTAAGCGTTCGCCACGTTGCCGTACGCCGGTTGAGCAAAATAAACCGATACCGGACAACCGGACTTCATTCGCGATCACATAGCGGACACAGCGACGCTCGATTTACGTTCGCGGTGACGTCCAGCAGTTGCACGGAGGGCTGAATGATTAACCTCGGGAGAAACGTCTGATGGCGAGGATGAAGCCGCGTAACGCCCTATACGCCCAATCCGGGGGTGTTACGGCTGTCATCAATGCGAGCGCTTGTGGCGTCATTGAAACGGCGCGCCGCCACAAAAACAAGATCGCCAAGGTTCTGGCCGGGCGTGATGGCATTATCGGGGCGCTGACGGAAGATTTGATCGATACGAGCCGCGAGTCGGCGTCGGCGATCCGGGCACTGCGCCATACCCCCGGGGGCGCATTCGGCTCGGCACGCTACAAGCTTAAGGGGCTGGAAGAGGGTCGTGCTCAATACGAGCGTCTAATTGAGGTCTTCCAGGCCCACGATATCGGTTATTTCTTCTATAACGGTGGCGGCGATTCTCAGGACACCGCTTACAAAGTATCCCAGATCGGCCAGAAGCTCGGTTACCCGGTGGTTTGCATAGGCATCCCGAAGACGGTGGACAACGACTTACCGATTACCGACAACTGCCCCGGTTTTGGCTCGGTGGCCAAGTATATTGCCACATCGATCCGCGAGGCCGGTTTTGATGTTGCCAGTATGGCGAGGACCTCGACCAAGGTGTTCGTGCTGGAAGCGATGGGACGCCACGCCGGCTGGATCGCCGCATCCGGTGGCCTCGCCGCCGATGGACCCGGAGATGCGCCGCATATCATCCTGTTTCCCGAGATCACCTTCGATGAGCAGGCTTTCCTCACCAGAGTCGATGCCACGGTGAAACGCCACGGCTACTGCGCCATCGTCGTGTCCGAGGGCCTGAAGAACCAGGACGGCAAGTTCGTAGCGGAGGCCGGCACGCGGGATGCCTTCGGTCATGCACAGCTCGGTGGTGTCGCTCCCGTTATCGCCGAGCTCGTCAAACAAAGGCTCAGTTACAAGTATCACTGGGCAGTCGCCGACTACCTGCAACGCTCAGCGCGCCATATCGCCTCCAAGACCGATGTCGAGCAGGCCTATGCTGTCGGTAAGGCGGCCGTCCAGTTCGCGCTAAACGGTCATAATGCAGTAATGCCAACCATCGTGCGTATTTCCAGCAAGCCGTACAAGTGGAAGATCGGCATGGCGAAACTGGCCGACGTGGCCAACGTGGAGAAAAAGATGCCGCGCGACTACATTACCGCCGACGGTTTCGGTATCACGCGCAAGTGCCGTACCTATCTCGAGCCGCTGATCAAAGGGGAAGACTTTCCGCCGTTCAGAAACGGCCTGCCGCAATACGTGAAGCTCAAGAACGTAGCAGTCAAGAAAAAGTTGCGCACACGTTTCAGACCGTAAACAGCGAGAGACCGATCCATCTATCGCTCGGTCATGACCAAGAACCATAGCTAATCGAAACGGGAGAACCTGCATGACGATAACGCTTGTACTGGCCTTAATCAGTGCCGTTGCTGCGATCGCATACGGCATCTTGTCCATCAAGTGGGTGCTTGAGCAGCCGGCCGGCACCCCACGTATGCGCGAAATCGCCACAGCCATTCAGGAAGGGGCATCCGCCTATCTCAACCGTCAGTACCGCACAATCGCCATAGTAGGCGTGCTGCTGTTCATCGTATTGTGGGTAGGGTTGGGGTTTGCGACCGCGCTCGGTTTCCTGATAGGTGCGTTGCTTTCCGGCGGCACCGGCTACATCGGCATGCACATCAGCGTGCGCGCCAACGTGCGCACCGCCCAGGCCGCACGCAAAGGGCTGAACGACGCGCTGACTATTGCTTTTCGCGCGGGTGCCATCACCGGCCTGCTGGTGGTCGGCCTCGGCATGCTGGGGGTGGCGGGTTACTACACCGCGCTGACGCTAATCTACCCGGGCGGCGGTCTCCATGAAACCTTGGCGCCGCTGGTGGGCTTAGGGTTCGGCGGGTCGTTGATTTCGATCTTCGCCCGACTCGGTGGCGGCATCTTCACTAAGGGTGCGGATGTTGGCGCTGATCTCGTCGGTAAGGTCGAGGCGGGAATACCCGAAGATGATCCACGTAACCCGGCAGTGATCGCCGATAATGTCGGCGATAATGTCGGCGACTGTGCCGGCATGGCGGCAGATCTTTTCGAAACCTATGCCGTGACCATCATCGCCACCATGCTCCTCGGCAGTCTGTTGTTCGCAAGCTTCGGCAATGCGGTGATCTATCCGCTGGCGCTGGGTGCGGCCTCGATCATTGCCTCGATTATCGGTACGTTTTTCGTGAAAGCACGCAAGGGTAGCAAGATCATGAACGCGTTGTACCGTGGTGTAATCGTTTCCGGCGTGCTCGCGGCTGTGGCGTTCTGGTTTATCACTGACAGCCTGATGACCGGCAATGGGCAGTACAGCGTAGGCCAAATTTACGGCGCCTCGCTCATCGGCTTGGCGCTGACGACGGCGATGGTGCTGATCACCGAGTACTACACCGGCACCCAGTTCAGCCCGGTACACCGCATAGCGCAGGCGTCCACTACGGGTCACGCGACCAATATCATCGCCGGCCTTGGCACATCGATGAAAGCCACAGCGTTGCCCGTGATTGCGGTGTGTCTCAGCATCTGGGGTGCCTATTATCTGGCTGGGCTCTACGGCATTGCCATCGCCGCCACGGCCATGTTGTCGATGACAGGCATGATCGTGGCGCTCGATGCCTACGGTCCGGTAACCGACAACGCCGGCGGTATCGCCGAGATGGCGAATCTGCCGAAACGGGTACGCAAAACTGTGACCGACCCACTCGATGCCGTTGGCAATACCACCAAGGCCGTCACCAAGGGCTACGCTATTGGCTCCGCCGGCCTGGCGGCCCTGGTGTTGTTTGCCGACTACGCGCACGCCCTGGCTGAAGAGTTGCACATGACGGCTGACGAGCTGGTATTCCGTCTGTCCGATCCCAATGTGATTATCGGACTCTTTATCGGCGGACTCGTGCCTTACCTATTTGGCGCCTTGGCAATGGAATCTGTGGGACGCGCGGCAAGCTCGGTGGTGGTGGAGGTGCGCCGTCAGTTCAAGGAGATCAAGGGCATCATGCGGGGCACGGCCAAACCCGACTATTCGCGTGCGGTTGATCTACTCACCAAGGCAGCAATCAAGGAAATGATCATACCGTCGCTGCTGCCGGTGCTGGCACCGATACTGGTGGGATTTATCCTCGGCAAAGAGGCGCTCGGCGGCATGTTGCTTGGCTCGATCGTTACGGGCATCTTCGTGGCCATATCGATGACCACCGGTGGCGGCGCGTGGGACAACGCCAAGAAATACATCGAAGATGGTAATTTTGGCGGCAAGGGCTCGGAGGCTCATAAGGCTGCGGTGACCGGCGATACGGTTGGCGATCCGTATAAGGACACTGCCGGCCCCGCCATCAACCCGCTGATCAAGATTATCAACATCGTCGCCTTGCTAATCGTGCCGTTGCTCGCGCACTAAAGCATCGACCAGAAAGCATTTTACGGAGGCCGGCGCGAAGCCGGCCTTCTCTTGTCAGGTGGAGGTCAGTTCAACGTCTGATGGGTGATATAACGACCGTCGCGGAATTCATCGAACACCGCCGGAACCAATGGATGCTTAACAGGTGCGCCAGAATCGTCGGCTTCCAGGTTGCGCTCGGCAACGTAGGTCTGATGATCGGCGTTATGTACCAATACGTGATACCAGGGCCTGTCCTTGGGCGGGCGCGTGCGGGCCATGCGCTCGTACCATTCATCGCTACCCTGGAACGTGGGATCTACATCCACGACGACGCCCCGGTAATGGAACAGCCGGTGGTGCACCAGCTGCCCGACGTGAAATCCTGCACTCGTGTTGGTCATGACTGGATGTGCGACTGAGCGGCTACGACCTGCATTGGCGTGTCGTGGTCGGTCGCTGTCGAGCGTCGCATCGATTCACCAGGCAACATAGCGCGCAGGCCAAGCTTTTCGAACAGTGCGCGATCATGGTCGACATTCGGGTTGGGCGTCGTCAACAGCTTGTCACCATAAAACATCGAGTTCGCGCCAGCTAGGAAACATAGCGCCTGCAAAGGCTCCGGCATTTGCGTACGCCCCGCCGATAGGCGCACGACCGCCGTCGGTAGCGTAATACGGGCAACGGCAATGCTCCGTACAAATTCGATCGGGTCTAGCGCAGGCATCTCGGCGAGCGGCGTGCCGGGAACGCGTACCAACATATTGATCGGCACGCTTTCCGGTGGCGGCTCGAGCGCGGCGAGCTCAGCGATCAATGCCGCACGATGGGCGCGCGTCTCGCCCATGCCGATGATGCCACCACAGCAGAGCTTGATGCCTGCACCGCGCACCTCTCGCAGCGTTCGCAGGCGGTCGTCGTAACTGTGCGTGTGGATGATGTTGTCATAGTACGCTGCCGCCGTATCAAGGTTGTGGTTGTAATAATCGAGCCCGGCAGCGGCTAGCTGCTCAGCCTGTCCCGGCTGCAGCAGACCCAGTGTTGCGCAGGTTTCTAACCCAAGCGACTGTACCGCCTCGATCATCTCGAGCACGCGCGCCATGTCCTTTTGCTTGGGCCCGCGCCAGGCGGCGCCCATGCAAAATCGTGTAGCTCCATTCTGCTTTGCGATACTAGCAGCGTTTACGACATCCTCGAGTGATTTGAGTGGCTCGTGATCGACCTTGGTATCGAAGCGTGTAGACTGCGAGCAGTAACTACAGTCTTCCGAACAGCCTCCTGTCTTGATCGACAGCAGCGTGCTTAGCTGCACTGCGTTGGCGTCAAAGTGCTGGCGATGCACGCTTTGCGCACGATAAATCAGATCATTTAGTGGCAGCTCAAACAGTGCTTGTACGTCTGCGCGAGTCTGGCTCATGCACAACTCCTGACGTTGGTGCTCAAGCCAACCTAGGTGAACGAGTCTCGGTTGTCAACTGGCAGCGCAACGACTGTCCGCGAGACCAAAGGTATTTCGACAACGGCCTGCGTTTAGGGTAGATTTTTCCAAGTGTCGCGCTACTCCGTACATTAGGCATACCGAGCAACCGGCGGCCATAGCCGAAGTGAATACTGTGTCATGATAGGAATGAGTCCATTGGCACCCGCGCCGACCCGCCAGATTGCCTTATGGTTGCTGATCTGTTGCGCACTGATCTTTGCCATGGTGGTACTGGGCGGTGTCACGCGCCTTACTCGCTCGGGGCTTTCGATGGTGGAATGGGATCCGATCATGGGCATCATACCCCCCTTAAGTCAGATGCAGTGGGAGGACACGTTTGCCAAATACCAACGGTTTCCCGAGTACCAGAAGATCAATCAAGGCATGAGCCTAGAGCAGTTCAAATCGATCTTCTGGGTAGAGTATGCGCATCGCTTGCTGGGCCGAAGTATTGGTTTGGTCTTTCTCTTACCGTTTCTCTATTTCCTGGTTCGGCGGTTGCTTCCTCGGACCTTGATACCGAAACTCATAACGATGTTCGTGCTGGGAGGCCTGCAGGGGCTACTCGGTTGGTTTATGGTGAAAAGCGGTTTGGTAGACCGACCGCACGTGAGCCCGTATCGACTTACCGCACATCTGGCTATGGCCGTGCTGATCTATGGATACATTCTGTGGGTGGCGTTGGGACTGCTATTCGCAAGGGCGGAAAACGACGTGCCGACAAACCGACCGCTTAGACGATGGGGGCTGGCGGTCACCGTCGCTGTCTGCGTCATGATCCTCTCGGGCGGTTTCGTGGCCGGAACCAAGGCGGGCTTTGCCTTTAATACCTTCCCGCTGATGAACGGCCAGCTGATACCCGAGGGCGTCTTGGCGATGAAACCCGTGTGGTCGAATTTCTTCGAGAATATCGCCACCGTGCAGTTAGATCATCGTCTGATCGCCTACCTCTTGTGTTTCATCATTCCGTTGTATTGGTACCGTATCCAACAGGCCGATGTCAGTGCACGCACACGAGCCGTAGCGCACGCGCTTCTCGCTGCGCTCGCGCTGCAAATCAGTCTGGGTGTCGCTACCTTATTATTAGTGGTGCCGGTGGCATTAGCCGCGGCGCACCAAGCCGGTGCGCTGCTACTCTTCAGCGCTGCACTGTTCATGAACCACGAGCTGCGTGCAAGCGTCAGTCCATTGTGAGCGGCACGATCGTGACTTCGGCGCCTTCAGCAAAACCGCTCTCTTCCGGCTCGAGCCTGACTAGTACGTTGGCTTCGCGCATCGCGCCCACCATGTGCGAACCCTGAGCGCCCAGTGTCCGAACGAAGAGCTTGCCTTTTCGCACTTGTGCATGACCTCGCAGAAATTCTGTGCGACCCGGCGAGCGGTGAAAACCATTTACGGCGTAGCCCTTGAGCTCGACATAGGGTGCTAGGGCATGGTACCAGGCGAAAATCGCCGGTTCGACGAAAAGCTTGAACGTGACCAAACTGGACACTGAATTGCCCGGCAAGGCGAAGAAATGTGTGCGGCTGCCGATATGCCCGAACGCCACCGGCTTGCCAGGTTTGACTCTGACCTTCCAGAAGTTAATCTCGCCGATCTCTGAGAATACCTGTTTCACTAGGTCGTGCTCTCCTACCGAGGCGCCGCCACTGGTAATTACGAAATCGTAAGCGCCGGCACGGGCCAACACCTGTCGTAGCGCTTTCACGTCATCAGGGACGATGCCACCGTCTTCGACGCTGACGCCCAAGTCCTGCAGCTGCACTTGGGTCGCCAAGCGATTGGATTCGTAGATCTGCCCTGGCTGCAGGGGGGTTGGTGGGGTGACCAACTCGTTGCCAGTAGCGATCACCAGCGCGCGAGGGCGACACCACACCTTCACAGCGGCGATACCCGCGGTGCCCATCAGGGCGATATCAAAGGACCGCAGGCGCGTCCCCGGCGAGTACAGCAGCTCACCAGCGCGAAAGTCCTCTCCTCGGTAGCGAATGTTCTCACCGGCCTGCACTGATGCGCGGAACAGCGCCTCCTCACCCTCGCGGGTGACCTCCTCCTGAATTACCACCGCGTCTGCGCCCGCAGGTACAGGCGCACCGGTGAAAATACGCATAGCGCTGCCTTCGGCGA
>QKEI01000016.1 GCA_003251795.1 Candidatus Muproteobacteria bacterium | reverse complement strand
GAGTAACGAGGCAATCAAGCAAAGTGTCGAAGCGGGACTCGGTCTCGGCATCGTCTCCGCGCACACGCTCGAGCTCGAGCTCGAGGTTGGTCGCCTGAAAGTGCTGGATGTAGAGTCCTTTCCGATTATGCGTCGCTGGTACGTCGTTCACCGCAAAGGCAAGCGACTCTCTGCGGCCGCGCAGGCCTTCAAGGATTTCATATTAAAAGAAGCTCACCAGTGCTGAGCACAACTCCCGTGGACTTGCGATCGGCCGCGCCGCTGCCCGCAGCCTAGCCGAGTTTACCGAGCACCGGAAAAGCCTCGAGTAGCCAATAGGCGACCGTGCCCATCGACCCAGTCAGGAACAAGACACCCGTGAGCACTAATAACACGCCCGTGATTTGCTCGATGCGATGAATGTGCGCGCGAAACCGACGCATGAATGCCATGAACGGGCGCGCTGCCAGAGCGGCAAACAGGAACGGTGCGCCGATGCCGGCCGCATAGGCGGCTAACAGGCCGGCGCCGTGCCATGCGGTATCCTCGCTGGCCGCAACGAACAGGATGGCAGCCAGCACCGGACCGACGCAAGGCGTCCACCCGAAAGCAAACGCCAACCCCACGACGTATGCCGCCAGCAGCCCCGCCGGGCGCTGCTCCACCTGCAAGCGCGCCTCACGGTAGAGCCACGGTATGCGCAGTGCGCCGAGAAAATGAAGTCCGAGCACGATGATAATCACACCCGCAACGTAGCCGAGCCATTGCAGATGCTGCGTCACGAGCTGACCGAAAGCAGTTGCGGTTGCACCGAGCGCGATGAATACGGTGGCAAAACCGAGCACGAACATCGCCGCAGCCAATACCACACGCCATGCCTGCGCACGCTCGAGCGTCTCCGCTCCGCCCAACTGCCTAGCGCTAACACCACCGAGAAAACAAAGGTAAGGCGGTACGAGCGGCAACACGCAGGGCGAGAGGAAGCTGAGCAGGCCGGCGACTAGAGCTGCCAAATACGATATGTCGAAACCGGCCATGCTTGTTCCCAGTCCGTATTGCCCGCCGCTCTAGCTGCGTTCGCAAACAGCCCGGGCCTTCGTCATGTCGAAACAATAGCCAGCGTTACGCGCCGAAGATCTGCTGGAGCAAGTCCTGCTCCCAGGCCGCACGCTGCGCGACGTACCTGGCGCGCGGCTCGGTATCCGTTTGCACACGGCTCTCCACACGAGGCTCCTCGTTACCCCGTTTGAGCGCATAGGCAATACGCAACAGCAGCGCTTGTTCGCGATTGACGTACGGATAGCAAGGGCTATCGAAAGTCGCCGGTAGTTCGATCTCCCGTCCAGTTGCCGATACGGCTTTGGCCATTGCATGCGCACAAAGCTCGGCGCAAGCGCTGGCTGCGGAAGCTGTCCGTGCATAGGGCGTGCGCGCGGCATCACCGAGAGCGTAGATCGTCTGGAAGCGCGTCGAGCGAAAACGCACGGGATCGACCTCAACAAACGCATCGCCTGCCTGTGCGAGCTCAGCTTCTCGGATGAAGTGTGCGGCCCGATGTGGCGGAATCAACGACAATAGGTCATAGGAGAACGCCTCTCCATCAGCGCTGACTACCCGCTTTGCGCCCGGCTCCACCGCCCCGACCTGAATCCAAGGAATATACTCGATCACATCTCGATGACTCTGCAATGCGGCGTCGAAAGCGCTCGCTAGCGGCGCCGGCTGAGGACTCGTATTGGCATCGAGCACCACGATCCTGCCCTTGATCTTTTGTCGCCGCATATGTTCGCTCAACAGCAACACGAACTCATAAGGCGCCGGCGGACACTGCAGCGGCTGCTGCGGTATGCTGAGCAGGATTGTGCCACCCTGATAGGCGGCGATGCGTTTGTGCAGTGTAGGCAACTGCAGCGGGTCATAGACACAAGCGTTGACCTCAGGATTCAGATCGAGTCCCTTGATGGTCTCAGTGGCCAAACGAATGCCGCTCGCCAGCAGTAGCAAGTCATAGTCTTGGGGGCCAGTCGTCGTCGTGACGCGCTGGCGCCCAGGATCGATGCCCTGCACCGTCGCCCGGATGAGTTTGACACCCCGTGCCGCCAGTGCGTCGTAAGAACGGGTGATCTTGTCCCAACTGCGCAGACCGAGGGCATATTCGAAGGCAGCGGGTCGCCAAACGAACTTAGGTTCCTTCTCGATAACAACGATCTCGGCCTTCGGCAGCAAGCGTCGCAGCGCGAGCGCTGCGCGGCTCCCGCCTACGCCGGCACCGACCACCACGATCCGGGCCTTGTTGCTTACCGCCGCGCCCGCATGCCGACCGGCGCCAAGAAGAGCCGCGCTCGCACCAAGTAATCCAGCGAGAAATCGCCGGCGGTTGATAACCATACACGTACGCCTCATTGTCACTTTGGGCAGGGAGGCCCGCGCAGACGAACGACGGGCTCGCGTCAGACCACCGTCACGCGTGGACGTGGGTCGAGCTTAACGCGATTATTGCTCCTCAAGTAGTTCGCGACCACATCGAACACGGGCGGGCCGTCGACCTCGCGCACGGATGCCCAGCCGCAGGCCTTGTACTTCTTGGCAGGATCCAGCGGCTTGCTACCAACACGAAGGTTCGAAATGCGCTGGCCCATCGTCTTCGACGGGGCGATGGTATAGGTGAGACCGCCCATGCGCACCATGTCACCACCTTGGCGGTAGTACGCGTCGGGGTTAAAAAGGTTATCGGCCACATCCTCCATGATGTCTTTAATTTCAGCCCCCGTCATTTGTCGGGTCCAGCTCTGGGGGTAGGTGAGGCCTGTATGGGTATAAACGTCCTCTAGCGTGATGGGCTGACCCGGCACGATGGTGATGCCCCAGCGAAAACCCGGCGAGAAGCCGATCTGAGCATCGTGATGTTTCAGCATTGCATCCAGAATGATCTCGTCGAAGGTGCCGTTGAAGTTGCCGCGTCGATAGAGCAGGCTTTCCGAAACGGCGAGCTGCTCTGCGAGCTTGGACTCGTAGGGGGCACGAATCTGTTTGATTAGGGCAGCCATCTCGGCATCCTCGTCGACGAAGTTCGCGAGCACCGGAATCAACTTGTAACGATACCCTTGCACTTTGCCCGCTCTCACATCGAGGTCCAAGCGGCTTAAGAACTTTCCATGCGCGCCGGAGTTGATGACCAGCGTATCGCCTACCTGGATCGGCCGCGGCTGGCCGTCGTGCGTATGCCCTCCCAAGATTATGTCGAGGCCGTGCACGCGAGTCGCGAGCTTGAGATCCGTCGCGAGACCGTTATGGCTGAGCAGCACTGTGACATCTACTTTGTCCTGCACCCGGAGTTTGTCGATGAGCTCTTGCATGGCCTCGTCGCGGATCCCGAAGCTAATCGATGGCACGAAGCGCAGTGGATGGGAGATAGGTGTATACGGAAACGCCTGACCGATGATACCTATCTTCACACCCCCGACTTCACGCACGGTATAAGGTTTAAAGACGCGCTCGCCCGGTGGCCCCCAGGAAATATCGCGCGGGTTCTGCGCGACGAACTCGCCCTTGAAGATCCCGCCCTTATCCTTGTCGCCCAGTAGCTCTTTCACGCGGTCAATGCCGTACATGAACTCCCAGTGCGCTGTGAATACCTCCACCCCCAGCTGGTTCATCACCCGAACCATATCCTCGCCGCCGGTCCATAGCGACGTGGCCGAGCCTTGCAGGGTGTCGCCACCATCGAGCAGCAAGGTCTTGCCCGGGCGTTCGGCACGCACCTGCTTAACGAGCGTAGCGATATGAGCGTAGCCGCCCATCCTGCCATAACGCGCTGCCAACTCGGTGAAGCCTAGGTGGGTGAAAGCGTAGGCTTCGGCCGTACCGGGCTCGATCCCGTAATAGCGCAGAAACGCCTCGCCAGTAAGATAAGGTGGGTTGCCAACTTCAGGGCCTATTCCAATTAGCGTATCGGGTTCGCGGTAATAGACCGGTGGCAATGTTGCATGACTGTCGGTCATGTGCAGTAGCGTGACGTTGCCGAGCGCTTGAAACTCGAGCAAGCGCTCCGGGGCGAGCGCCGCCGCCAGTGCCTCCCGACTTCCTGCCACCAGCCCACTGGCTGCAATGGCGATCAACTTAATGAAATCCCTGCGCGTGACGTCCATTGAATGCCTCCTGAGCAGGCGCGTGCGTGCCAGCAGGCACACATGCGTAATTTTACAACAGAGTCGTTGAGGGGGCCGTCAAGGTGAGTAACTGTCAACCGTGGGTCATCCTGACTCTCGCCGCCCAGCACTTCCAACACCGGGCCGCTGCCGAGCGGCCCGGTGTAGAAACAAAGCACACTAGATGCTAGTGCGAGATCCTCGGAACCAATACCTTATCGCCTCGCTTTGTCTGCTGCGCGACGATGTAGGTTTCGAGGTCCGCGTATTCCGGCGAGTCACCAGCGATATAGTTCGTCCTCAGCGGTGTCATGCACCATTGAAAGCGGATGCGGATGTCGATCAGTCGCGCCCATGCCGTACGATAGTACGGGTGGTTCACCATGGCATCTTCGTCCACGTCAGCGAGGTAACGGCCGCCGACGAACTTATGGGCGCCGCCGCGCTTGGTGTGGCAGTCGGCACATTTCTGACCACGCTGACCTACCGGACGGTGGAACAGCTCCTCACCGCGCTTGACGGCCGCCTTGACATGTCGGTTCTTGAGGTCGATCTGATAGGGCATGCCATTGGATTGCATCTTGACCAGGATCGACATCGTCAGGTTCTCCTGGCCCTGGGCGGGCATGGCGTGCCCAGTGGTCTCGGGGGCGTGTACCTCCAGGAAGTCCTCGATCGACATCATACGCCCGTACTTGTCCGACCACTTGGGATAGCGCGTGGCGACCCCGACCATGGAGTCGATCACCCCCAGCGACCGCGTTTCGTCCGCTGCCTTGATCGCCCCATGGCACTCCACGCACGCCCGACCCTTCGAGCCGGCCTTGCTCCAAAGCGGCACGGCGAGACTGTCGGTAAGTGAGAGTCCCGGGTTAGCCGTGGGATCAAGCGGATCGCCGTAATCAGGCTTCACGACCTTACGCGTGTAGGGATTCCATTGCGGATCGTCACTGACCTTTGGCGGCGTACCTGGCGGGTTGCCCTTTAGGCTCTGCAGATAGGCCACGACGTGCACGATCTCCTCCTCGGTCAACATTCCCGAGGCTCCGAACGGGGCCATCGGCGAATCCTTGCCGAAGACCACTCGCGGGTCATAGATAGTCTGGAAGAGACGGCTATCTGGCAGGTTACGATCACCGATCGTGCGAAGATCCGGGCCCATGTTGCCCATCGGCCACACCGTTGGGTCGGGGATCAGGTGACAGGCGGTGCAGGGACCCTTTTGCCGGTTCTTCACGATCGCGTGCCCCTTCTTCGGGTCGCCCTTGATACCGGTCGGCATCTTTGCCGTCTTGGGCGGGAAGTAGGCAACGCTATCATAGGCGTGAGTCGGCCACTTCTCGTAATTGCCCTTGGCCCTGCCAAAACCTGCGAACTTGTAGCGTATTTGGGTGCGCTTGCCGTCGACCTCCTTCACAACTCCCTGCGATGGGGGGATGGCCCGGGATTGCCAGTTCGAGGGCTTCTCGCTCGTGGTGGCGCATCCCGCCGCCACGACAACTGTTGCAAGCGCACCTGACCATCCGACGTGAAATAACGTTTTCTTTTTCATGCTGCTCTCTCCTCCCGCGCTTAATGGGGTTCATCGGGAAACCACGGCGGCCTCCCGTCGGAAACGGCTGTCAGATCAGAACTTGATCTCGGCCGTTCCTTCGTAGGTCTTGCCCTGGGTGTCCGTGAAAGCGACCTTCAATACGCCAGGCTCATCTACCTTGAGGGGAAAAGCGAACAAGGGATTCTGGCTGACCGATTGAGTGGTTTCGATCTCAAGTATCTTCTTGCCGTTATAGGTAGCGACCACCTTGTAGACGAAGTTGTAATTCTTTTCGATGACCTTGCCAGCCTTATCCCGCTTCACGATCTCCATCGGGTGGGTCATCAACGTTCGTACGGTCACTATCTCCCCTTTCTTCGTGGGAGTGGGGACGCGCATTCGTACCTTTCCAATTTCCGACATAAGTCTCTCCTCCTAGCCGCCGCAACCGCCGACAGTTACCTTCACTTCCTGCATCGCCTGGTAAAGTGTGCCGTCGCTCATTTCTGCGATAGCACGAACGTTCCCGGACTTGCCCAGTCTCAGATTTGCCGCGAAGTAGGCCTTACCGGCTTCCGGGGTGAAATTTACTTTGGCGTTTAGGGGCCGGCGATTCTTATCACTAATGATGTAGATGCTTTTGACATAGTTGTTGGGTGTCATTGGCAGACTAGAATCGACCTTGATCGGCACGACCGCGCCGTTTTCCGCGATCAGTGGCAGCTCAAGCTTAATCTTGTCGCCCGCTGGATTAAGCGTGCGGCTACCGAATAGCCGTGTAAGCGTTGCCTCTACCGTTTCTTCAGGTTGCACGGCTCCCAGGGGTGCGGCCTGCAAAGAGGGAACGATGCCAAGCGCAGCAGCGCCTGCTGTGACACCCGCGACGCCCAA
>QKEI01000075.1 GCA_003251795.1 Candidatus Muproteobacteria bacterium | reverse complement strand
CACATTCTCTCTGGCGCAGTGCTCGAACCCCGCGCGCTCGACGAGTTGCTCCCAGATTGGAAGGACCGGGGTGCACCGTTGCATACGCCGGCGATAACGGATCGTTTGCTATACCTGACGCAACGCAAGGCATTCCGTCTGCCGACGCCGCCGCAGATACACAATCGGGGTAACTACATCATCAGTCTCGGCAACCTGTGTCGTTGGCTCGGTGAACAGGCAGAAGCATTGGCGGTAGAGATCTACCCGGGTTTCGCGGCTGCCGAGGTGCTGTACGGCGATGACGGTCGTGTATGTGGTGTCGCAACTGGCGATATGGGTGTGGGCCGTGACGGCCAGCATACGGCCAATTATCAACCGGGTGTCGAGCTGCGCGCGCGCTATACCTTGTTCGCCGAAGGCTGCCGCGGTTCCCTAACCAAGACACTGTTCGAACGCTTCAATCTGCGCGATGGCGTCGATCCGCAAACCTACGGCATTGGTCTAAAGGAGCTGTGGCAGGTCGATCCGGCGAAACACCAAGCAGGGCTCGTCGTCCACACAGTCGGCTGGCCGCTCGATGCACGCACGTACGGCGGTTCATTTATCTACCACCTGGAAGATAATCAAGTCGCTTTGGGCTTCGTTATTGGTCTTGATTATCAGAATCCCTACCTCAGCCCTTACGATGAATTTCAGCGCTTTAAAACCCACCCATCGATTCGTCCGACCTTTGTCGGTGGCAAACGCATCGCCTACGGTGCACGTGCGCTGAACGAAGGCGGTCTGCAATCGATTCCATCGTTGACCTTTCCGGGCGGGGCGTTGATCGGCGACTGCGCCGGATTTCTGAACGTGCCAAAGATCAAAGGAACGCACACGGCCATGAAATCGGGTATGACCGCAGCCGAAGCGGCATTCGAGGCGTTGCGTTCGGGTACTAGCATCGAGCTTAGTGATTACCCCAGGCGTCTCAAGCAAAGCTGGGTGTGGGACGAACTCTACCGGGTGCGGAATATCCGACCGGCATTTCGTTGGGGTCTGTATCCAGCGTTCGCCTACGCGGGCCTCGAAACCTATGTGCTACGGGGACATGCCCCATGGACGCTGCATCACCACGCCGATCATAGTGCGCTGAAACCCGCCGCCGACTGCCGACCAATCGACTATCCAAAGTACGATGGCGAGGTAACGTTCGATAAGATGTCATCGGTCTATCTCTCCAACACAAACCACGAAGAAAACCAACCGGTGCACTTGCAACTGAAAGATCCGGCTGTCGCCATTAAAGTGAACCTGAGGCAGTACGATGCGCCGGAGCAACGTTACTGCCCCGCCGGGGTCTATGAGATCGTACGCGACGACGACGGCTCCAATCCCCGGCTACAGATCAACGCACCGAATTGCGTGCATTGCAAGACTTGCGATATCAAGGACCCAACGCAGAACATCACCTGGGTGGTGCCGGAAGGCGGCGGCGGACCGAATTATCCGAACATGTAGCCCGCGCGTTCAGGAGTGGGCTGCCGGGCGACAGCGTAGGTATTGATTGGGATAGCTCGCTTCGGCGCCGAGCGCGGCCGCCGCGTGCCAGGTCCAGTGCGGGTCGTAGAGCATGCCGCGAGCGAGGGCTACGATATCCGCTTTACCGGTGGCAATAATCTCTTCCGCTTGACGCGGCTCGGTGATCATACCCACCGCCACCGTGGTCATACCGACTTCGGCACGCACCTTCTCGGCAAACGGCACTTGGTAGCCGGGACCCACCGGGACACGTTGCGCCGGGTCGATGCCACCGCTGGAGACGTCGATCCAATCACAACCTCGCGCCTTCAGTTCGCGCGCGAAAACAATCGTTTCTTCCAGGGTCCATCCACCTTGTACCCAGTCGGTCGCCGATACGCGCATACCCAGCGGTTTATCCTCCGGCCACACGGCACGGACGGCACCAAATACCGCCAGGGGAAAGCGCATGCGGTTCTCAAGTGAACCGCCGTATTCATCATCACGCCGGTTGCTGAGCGGTGACAGAAACTCGTGCAACAGGTAACCATGCGCTCCATGCAGTTCCACGGCATCAAACCCGATGCGCTGCGCGCGTTCAGCCGCACGCGCGAACGCCTCAACGAGTGAGTCAATCTCTTCGCGCTCAAGCGCTCTCGGCACCGTCGCGCCCTCGTCGACAGCAATGGCCGAAGGCGCCACGGTTTGCCAACCGCCATCAGCTGGCAGCAACGGCTTGCGCTCTTGCCACGGCGGCCGCGTCGAGGCCTTGCGACCGGCATGCGCAAGCTGCACGCCGAGCCGGGTGTTACCGTACTTCCGACAGAATTGCACAACACGACTCAGGGCCCGCTCATTTTCGTCGCTGTACAGGCCCATGCAGTAAGGACTGATGCGCCCCCGCGCTTCGACATTGGTCATCTCCACCACGAGCAGACCAACGCCAGAAACGGCGAACTGGCCGAGATGCATCAGATGCCAATCGCTGGCACAACCGTCCACGGCAGAATACTGGCACATGGGAGAGACCATGATGCGATTCGCCAGGGTCACGCCTCTCAAGGTGATGGGTGTAAACAATTGACTGCTCATGGATCACTGCTCTCCGTTGGATTGTCGTCGTGAAAGCTCGAATATCTGCTATTCCAGCCTTGAAAATCAACAACATGGAATTTCCTTACTATACATTTTTCGCGCAAGAGTTGCGCTCGCCACTGCCCGGCCACAGTGAAGCTCGGTGAGGCGGGGCATGACCAGATCCGGTATAGTTCAGCGCTCGCACCAGCATGACTCATGAGAGCAGAAACGCCTCAGACATAAGCACGACAACTTCGGCAGCTGCTTCCTACCGCATCCCGACCGCCCCATGCACAACATTCAAGCACGGTTGACCGAAGGCTCCGTACCCCGCCAACTCGCAAAGCTCACGGCACCGATGGTTTGGGGCATTCTGGCGATGATGGCGTTCAACGTGACCGATACCTGGTTTGTTGCCCAGCTCGGCGTGCGCGAGCTCGCCGCCATGAGCTTCACCTTCCCTGTGATCATGGTGCTCATCAGTCTCGGCATCGGTCTAATGGCGGGAACCTCTTCGGTCTTGGCGCGCGCCATCGGCGAGGGTGACCGGCGACGGGTGCGGCGACTCACCACCGACGCACTGACGTTGTCGCTCTTGCTATCGCTGGTGCTCACAGGCATCGGCCTGCTCACCATGAAGCCACTATTTCGCTTGCTCGGTGCACCCGAGGACTTGCTGCCGCTGATCGGCGACTACATGATAATTTGGTACGCGGGTTTTGCCGTGTTCCTGGCGCCGATGGCAGGAATGGGGGCGATACGCGCAACTGGCGACACGCGCCTACAAAGCCGCTTACTGATCGGCGCGGCCATTCTTAATCTGATTCTGGATCCGCTGCTGATCTTCGGATGGCTCGGCTTCCCGCGCCTCGAGTTACAAGGCGCGGCCATAGCTACCGTGGCTGCGCGCGCCATCATATTGCTTGCAGGGTTTTACGCCCTGCAGTTCAAAATGCATTTGCTTACCTACCGTGCCCCTCGCCTCGCTGTGCTTTGGGCGTCGTGGAAACAGGTGCTGCACGTGGGCCTGCCCGCGGCTGGCACCAATGTCATCATCCCGGTCGCCACCGGCGTAATTGTTTCCATCATCGCCGGCTTCGGCAGCGATGCAGTGGCCGGCTTCGGCGTGGCCATCCGCATCGAGGGCGTCTCGCTGGTGGTGTTTTATGCTATGTCGGCCGTCATCGGACCATTCGTCGGTCAGAACTTGGGGGCCGGTAAACCCGAACGCATCGCCGAGGCAATGCGGCTGAGCGCGCTTTTTTGTCTCGGCCTCGGGGCGATACTCGCGGTCGTGCTGGGCATAGGCGCAGAATCGCTGACACGCACTTTCAACGCTGATCCTAACGTGGTCCACGTCGGCGCGACCTATCTGCGCATCCTGCCGCTAAGCTATGGTACCGCCGGCATCGTCATGGTGGTCAACGCCGCTTTCAATGGGCTGGGGCGTCCCCTGCCGGCGGTAGCGATCTCGGTAATGCGAACACTCGTGCTTTATATCCCGCTAGCTTACGCCGGTGCGGCATTGTTTGGCTTGCACGGTGTGTTTGCGGCAAGCGCGGCCGCCAATGTGCTAGTCGGCATCGGTGCCTACTGGTGGAATCGACAGGTGTGCCTGCATCGGCTGCTGCTCCGTGCACCGCCGCCAGCACAAGAGCAGCCGTTGCAATCATGAGATCACCAACACTCGCATGCATGGACTACACTAAGGTCCATGTCGGACACTTCCATCCGCAAAGATGAATTGCCCGCCGAGGTGGCACTCGCTTTACAAAGGGGCAATAAGATCGAAGCGATCAAGCTCTTGAGACTGGCGAGACGAATCGATCTCAAGGACGCCAAACAAATAATAGACGGCATGATCGCACAACATCCGCATCTTCACGGCAAAAGAACGGATGCCGCAGATGCACGTGGGCGCTATGTGTTGCTGCTAATAAGCGCGCTCGGTCTACTGGCCTTTCTGTATCACTATCTAACGCAAGGTTGATCGTCCAGGCGGCGCTTAACGATGTTTGAAGGTTGGCTTGCGCTTCTCGATGAAGGCGCCCATGCCTTCCTTCTGGTCCTCGGTGGCAAAGGTCGAATGAAACAGCCGCCGCTCGAAGCGCACGCCCTCGGCCAGAGTGGTTTCATAAGCGCGATTCACCGCTTCTTTGATCATCATCACAACAGGCCGGGAAAGCTCTGCAATCTTTTGTGCGGTCTTAAGGGCTTCCTCTAACAGCTCGCCCGCGGGAACCACTCGGCTTACCAAGCCGGCGCGCTCCGCTTCCTGCGCGTCGATCATGCGACCCGTCAGACACATTTCCATCGCTTTGGACTTGCCGACCGAGCGGCTTAGACGCTGCGTGCCGCCGATGCCAGGCATGATCCCAAGGGTAACCTCCGGCTGACCGAACTTGGCGTTGTCAGCGGCGATGATGAAATCGCACATCATCGCAAGCTCGCATCCACCACCGAGGGCGTAACCTGAAACCGCGGCGATCACAGGCTTACGGAAGCTCGTCAGGCGTTCCCATCCGACGGTGATGAAATCGGATGCATAGGCGTCCATGTAACTCTTGTCCTTCATCTCCTTGATATCGGCACCGGCAGCAAAGGCCTTGTCGCTGCCGGTCAACACTACAGCGCCGACCTCGGTATCGCCCTCGAGCTCATTCAGTGCGTGTGCGAGCTCGGTCATCAAACCACTGGAAAGCGCATTCAATGCTTTGGGCCGATTCAATGTGATTAGACCAACAGCACCCCGTTTTTCTACCAGGATATTTTCATATTGCATCGTCACTCCTTTCACTCCCGCTTGCTCCCCTCTCAAAGGGGAAAAGGAATCGGCCTGTCTAATCACCTGCCCTCTCCTTCTACGCCCTCTCCCCTTGTGGGAGAGGGATGGGGTGAGGGGATCAGAACTGGCCTTCGTCGAGCGCGAGCGCAGCCTCGGAACCCCGGGTGATCACCTGCAGCAGCGCGCCGGCTTGTGGCATGACTTGCTCAGCGTAGAATCGCGCCGTGACCAGCTTGGCCTTGTAGAACTCGGTATCGCCCGACCCACCGTCGAGCTTGCGCTGTGCGGCTAGCGCAGCCCGCGCCATCTGCCAACCACCGACCACCGTTCCGAGCAAGCGCAAGTAAGGCACTGACGCTGCTGCCGGCAGCCGCGGATCGCGTTCGTATGACGCCAATAGCCAATCGGTCGCCTCGGAGACCGCCTCGATACCGTCAGCCAGCGCGTTGCGGATGTCATTCACGTTGCGGTTGGGCATGCTGGCGAGCTCACTAGCAGAGTCTTTCATGGTGTCGAGGAGCTCGCGTGCGGCAACGCCTCGGTTACGTATGACTTTTCGCCCAACCAGGTCGTTTGCCTGAATGCCAGTGGTCCCTTCGTAGATCGTGGTAATGCGCGCATCGCGTAGGTGCTGGCTGGCGCCCGTTTCCTCGATATAACCCATGCCACCGTGCACCTGCACACCCGCAGAGGCGATCTCGATAGCGAGCTCGGTGCACCAGCCCTTCACTACCGGGGTTAAAAGATCGACAAGCTCGTGTGCCCTGAGCCTTTCATCGGCAACCGCATGGCGCAGGCTCCGGTCAAAAGCAGCCGAGGCGACATAGGCGACCGCCCGCATCGCCTCGATCTGCGACTTCATGGTCATGAGCATGCGACGCACGTCGGGATGATGAATAATAGTCGCGCGCTCAGCCGCCTCCGCACCAAGCGCCCGCCCCTGCACGCGCTCCTTGGCATAGGCGCGGGCTTGCTGGTAAGCGCGTTCGGCGATAGCAAGGCCTTCTATACCGACAGCGAGTCTCGCCAGGTTCATCATGGTGAACATGTGCTCGAGACCGCGGTTTTTTTCGCCAATCAAGTAACCGATGGCGCCGCCTTGGTCACCGAAGGCGAGCACGGCCGTGGGGCTGGCGTTTATGCCGAGCTTGTGCTCAAGCGAGACACAGCGCACATCATTGCGTTCTTGCAGCTTCCCATCTTTGCTCACGGTGTACTTGGGGACGAGAAACATCGAAA
>QKEI01000117.1 GCA_003251795.1 Candidatus Muproteobacteria bacterium | reverse complement strand
CGACTTTCACCAGCACCGTTTTGGTGTGGGCATAACGCGTGACGATATCCCCGTGGGTGATCTCCACCATCAACCCATAACCCGGGCGGGGTCCCGCATAGCGCACCACCCCCTCGCCCATGGCATGGATCGGGGAGCCCAAGCGAGAAGCGATATCCACCCCCTCATGGCGGGCACGCCGCCCCGTGAAGGGATCCGCGCGCCAGCCAAACCCTGAGCTCACCCACCCCCCGTTGACCGGCCAGCCCCCGGGGGTGACGGCGGCTTCCAATTGGCGGTTCATGAGGAGCGTCTCTAAGGCCGTGAGGCGCTCACTTTGGGCGCGCAGGCGCGCATCCAAGGTATCCAAGGCGGGGAAGAGAGCGGGGGTCACTCCCATCACCGAGGCCTCGGGCCCGCCCATGGCGGGTTCGGCACTGAAGTCAAATTCCGCCTTATCAAGACCGGCCATCTGCACCAGATGGGCGCCTAAGGCGTTTAAGCGCCAAAGCTGGGCTTGCAGTTGGCCCAAGCGCTGGGCGAGGGCATTTAAATCGGTTTCGGCTTGGCGGCGCGTGGCGGCGATGGCGGCACGATCGGCGGCGAGCTCGCTCCGCTGGGCGGCTAGGACGGAGGCATTGACACTTGAGGGTGCCTGGATACGCTCATACAGATCCGAGAGCACCCAACCGAGCACGGCGGGTAAGAGGATAAGCCCTGCCAGTGCCATGACGGCGAGTTGGCGGTGAGAAAGACTCGTGCTGCGTGCCGAACGTGTCCTTCCAGGTACGATGATGAAATGCATCTGCCTAACGCACTCCTTACGTCTAACGCCACTAGCGGGCGTTGCAGCGCTTTAAACCGCGGCCACCGGATGCAGGAAAGCGATCGGTGCCGCTGCTTCGTTGTCGTAGGTGACGAGTTCCCATGCCTCACTGTCCGCAACCAACTGACGCAGCAGACGATTGTTCAGAAAATGGCCTGATTTGTGGGCGTTGAACGCACCGACCAAAGGATGCCCGAGAAGATACAGATCGCCGATTGCATCGAGCACCTTGTGCTTCACGAACTCATCCTCGTAACGCAACCCATCCTCGTTCATGATACGAAAATTGTCTAGGACGATGGCATTATCGAGACCGCCGCCGCGAGCTAGTCCCACTTGCCGCAATGACTCGATATCACGCATGAAACCAAACGTGCGGGCGCGGCTTACCTCCTTGACAAACGAAGTGGTGGAGAAGTCCATGGATGCGAGCTTGGGCACTGTGTTGAACAACGGATGATCAAACTCGATCTTGAAGCTGACCTTAAAGCCTTCATAGGGTTCGAGCACCGCCCACTTGTCGCCCTCCTGCAAGCGCACCCGTTTCTTGATGCGAATAAAACGCTTGGCGACGGCTTGTTCTTCGATTCCCGCTGATTGGATGAGAAAAACAAAGGGCCCGGCACTACCATCCATAATTGGGACCTCTGGTGCCGTCAGCTCCACGTAAGCGTTGTCGATGCCGAGCCCGGCAAAAGCCGACATCAAGTGTTCGATGGTGGAGATCCTCACGCCATTGCGCTGCAATGTCGTAGACAGCCGCGTGTCCGTGACGTTCTCGGGACAGGCGCGTATTTCTATGGGATCACTGAGATCAACGCGACGGAAAACGATCCCCGTCGCCGGGGGCGCGGGGCGTAGCGTGAGGTAAATCTTGTCGCCGGTATGCAGGCCGACTCCGGTTGCCCGGATGACGTTTTTGAGCGTCCGTTGTTTGATCATTTATAGTTGTTAATTGGGGTCCCTGGTGGCCGAGTCGATCTATGCCCACCCGCTCCTTATTGTTGTAGTTCCCTAGAAAAGACACGACTGCCCTGGACCCGCCGCAACAAGCGTCCTGCCGCACCGGCAGGGCCCAGTGGTCGTTATTAGAATGTAAATCCCTATCTCTGTCCAGCAAATTCGCCCGCCTCGAATAAAGAAATCGGATGCCGAAAGGCAAACCTGAGCGCCGAAACCCGGCGCTTCTTACCCCGGAGGCAACCCCAGAGCTAGTCCGCCTGCTTTCGCAAGAAAGCCGGGATATCTAGGTACTCCAGCGTCGCATGTGCTTTGGCCGGTTCCGCCGGCCCGCTGCGTCGGTTGCGGATAACCGTCGGGGTATCGAGATCTTCGTAGTCGAGCGGACCAGTCCCGGTACGTACCACCTGATACGGCTGCTGGCGCTTCTGTCCCTGACCCAGTCCGGTCGCGACGATCGTGACGCGCATCTCCTCGCGCATGTCCGGGTCGATGACCGTACCCACCACAACAGTGGCGTCGTCAGCGGCGAATTCCTTGACCGTCGTGCCTACCTCTTCGAACTCGCCAATCGACATGTCCAGACCGGCGGTGACATTGACCAACAGGCCGCGAGCACCGGAAATATTGATGTCTTCCAACAGTGGACTGGAAATCGCCGCGAGCGCGGCCTCACTCGCCCGCCCCTCGCCACTGGCCGATGCGGAACCCATCATCGCCATACCCATCTCCGCCATTACCGTACGCACATCGGCGAAATCGACGTTGATCAGTCCGGAGCGCGTGATCAGCTCGGCAATGCCCTGCACTGCCCCCTGGAGCACGGCGTTGGCCTTGGCAAAAGCGTCGAGTAACGTCGCCTGCTTGCCAAGCACGGTCAAGAGCTTCTCGTTCGGGATCGTGATGATCGAGTCCACATGCTCGGTTAGCTCATGTATACCGTGTTCGGCCACCATCATGCGCTTCTTACCTTCGAACAGGAATGGCTTGGTTACGACCGCTACCGTGAGAATGTCCGAATCCTGCGCCACCTGCGCGACGACGGGTGCCGCACCTGTGCCGGTGCCACCGCCCATGCCGGCAGTAATGAACACCATGTCGGCGCCCGCTAGTACCTCGGCGATGCGTTCACGGTCCTCCACCGCCGCCTGACGCCCAACGTTCGGGTCAGCACCGCAGCCTAGGCCTTTCGTCAGATTAGTACCGAGCTGAAGCACGGTACGGGCACTGCTACGCTTCAGCGCCTGCGAGTCAGTGTTGGCGCTGATAAACTCCACACCTTCAATGTTGGCATTAACCATGTGGTCTACGGCGTTACCGCCACCACCTCCGATACCGATCACCTTAATTACCGCTTGTTGACCATAGGTATCCATCAGTTCAAACATCGTGATCTCCTGTTGGTTGCTTGAGTACATCCCCGGTCATGAATACGCACGGGCTAAAGCCGTACGTTCTAGAAATTCCCCTGGAACCAGCTACGGGCTCGGCTGATCACGCCACGCATGCCGTTGTTTGGCCGCAGGTGATCCGCATAGTATTTGTGCTCCCGCGTTCGAGCCCCGTGCAGCACCAGCCCGACGCCAGTGGCGTAGATCGGATTGTGGATCACGCCGGTAAGCCCACCGACGTACTGCGGCAGACCAAGGCGCACCGGCATATGGAACACCTCCTCGGCAAGATCGATCATGCCTTCCATCTTGGCGCTGCCTCCCGTAAGAACAATGCCGGAGCCGATCATCTCCTCGAACCCACTGCGTCGTAGCTCGGACAACACCAGCCCGTAGAGCTCCTCGATACGCGGTTCAATCACCTCGGCCAACGTTTGCCGCGACAGCGTGCGTGGTGGGCGCTCACCAACGCTTGGCACTTCAATCGTGCCATCGCGCCGCGCAAGTTCAGTTAGCGTGCAACCGTATTTCTTCTTGATCTCCTCGGCGTGCTGTGTCGGCGTACGCAAAGCTACAGCAATATCATTGGTCACCTGGTCACCGGCTATCGGTATGACAGCGGTGTGGCGTATCGCACCTTCGGTGTAGACGCAGATGTCGGTCGTACCGCCGCCGATATCGACAAGACAGACACCGAGCTCCTTTTCATCCTCGGTCAAAGCGGAGGTACTGGAAGCGAGCTGTTCGAGGATGATTGCATCGACCTCGAGCCCACAGCGGCGGACGCACTTGATGATGTTCTGCGCTGCGCTAAGCGCGCCGGTTACGATATGTATCTTCGCCTCCAACCGTATACCGCACATACCGATCGGCTCGCGCACACCGTCTTGCTTGTCAATCACGAACTCCTGCGGTAGCACGTGCAACACCTTCTGATCGGTCGGTATCGCCAATGCGCGCGCTGCCTCAATCACCCGCTGCACATCACCGTCGGTGACCTCCTTGTCTTTGATGGCGACAATACCGTGGGAGTTAAAACTAGTGATGTGACTGCCGGCGATACCGGCGTGAACCGAATGAATCTGGCAGCCCGCCATTAGCTCGGCCTCTTCCACCGCGCGCTGGATGGACTGCACCGTCGATTCAATATTCACCACCACGCCCTTTTTCATCCCGCGTGACGGATGGTGACCGACACCGATGATCTCAACTTCACCGAGGGGCGATACCTCACCGACGATCGCAAGCACCTTTGAGGTGCCGATGTCGAGCCCCACCACTAATCTCTCATCATCCCGCTTGGACATAGCTAGCTCACCTCTTTTGTTGTCAGTGCGCTTGAATCAATCCCGCCTGCAGCGGTTTGGCGGGCGTTTCAAGCCATTCAACTGATAATCCATTGGCATACCGCAAGTCGACCTGTTTGATATTGCGTTCGAGCGCCGCAAGCTTGCGTGCATACACCTGCGAAAAGCGCATTAGTTTCCGCTGTGGATCTTCCCGTGCCAGCAAAAGCGTGAAACCGTCATTCAGGCGCACACTCCATGTTCGGCGCGAGCTCAAGTTAACCGCGCTAATGTGCAAGCCGCTCTGCTGCAATTGGCGCGCAAAATCGTGGTAATACTGCAGTACCTGCGCGTGTGTACCCTGTGGGCCGTTGAGCTCAGGCAAATCCAGGTCGGCGGTGCTCGTATCCGCTAGCCGTAGCAGCTCGCCCGCTTCATTCAGCCAGGCCTGCTCGCCCCAACGGGCCACCAGCTGCTGCTCGCTGAAGTTGATATATAGGTCACGCGGCCAGTGCCTTCGCACAGAAGCGCGATAGATCCACGGCAACGCCTCCATTCGCGCTTTGATAGTATCCAGGTCGAGGGCGAAGAAATTGCCCCGCACCTGATCCTCGACCGTCTTCACAAGTTGCTCCTTGGTAACATGCTTAAACGGCCCTTCGAAGTGCACGTTTTCCACGGGAAAATTGTCCGAGCGCAGCAGCCAGTCGAGCGCCAGCGCCGTGCCGATCAGCAACAACAGTACTAACAACAATCGAATGCCAGCACCGATCGCCGCATCCTGGCTCGCCGTCACACTCTGTGTCTGTCGTTTCACGCGTGCCATCGGTAAATTCCGCTGCGCCACACTGCCCTCACGGCTCACCCACTATGCGCACTTCGAGTTCAAGCGTGACGCCCTGAACACGCTGCACGTGCTCGCGCACTCTTGCTATCAAATGCTCGATGTCGGCAGCCGTGGCGCTACCCTGGTTGATGACGAAGTTGGCGTGCAGCTCCGACACGCAGGCCCCGCCTTCGCATGCGCCCTTCAGGCCACTCGCTTCGATCAAGCGCGCCGCGTAGTCACCCGGCGGGTTCTTGAACACCGATCCAGCATTTGCCATTTGCGTCGGCTGCGTCTGTCCGCGGCGCGCCAGCAAAGAACGAATGCGCGCCTTACCATCCGCCACATTGCCCTTGCGCAAGTGCAAATGCGCAGCAACAAACCATTCGCCTGCCGGGCCCTCCACGCGGCGGTAGCCGATCGCGTAATCGGCACGTTCACGCATACGCAATTGTCCATGCCGATCAATGGTCTCGACCGTGTCAACGATATCCCAGGTCTCGCCGCCAAAGGCGCCGGCATTCATGGCAAGCGCACCGCCGATGGTGCCGGGAATACCGCAAAAGAACTGGGCGCCACTGAGTCCCTGTTCGACCGTGAAACGTGCAACCTTGGCACTGGCTACACCGGCCTCCACACGCACCTCCGTGTCACCGATCTTGCGCAAATCATCAAGCGCGCCGCTGGTAGCAATCACGGTGCCGCGTAGGCCCCCGTCGCGTACCAATAAGTTGCTGCCGAGGCCAACCCAGTAGATTGCCTGCTGCGGCGACAGGGTCTTGAGAAACAAAGCTAGGTCTTCAATGTCGGCTGGTATGTAAAAGTAATCAGCCGGGCCGCCCACGCGCCAGCTGGTGTGTCTGGACATGAGCTCTCCCTGCAGTAGCTTGCCGCGCAAACTAACCGTGTTTGCGAGTGTGGTCATTTGCACCTCTGCACCAGAGCCTGTGGCAGTGTTGCCGCCACCTGACCAATGCTGCCGGCACCCATCGTCAATAGCAGGTCGTTTGCGCGCAACACCGTGGCGAGCACATCGGGCAGTGTCTCTATATCTTCTACGAATATCGGATTCGCCTTGCCACGGGCGCGGATCGCACGACAAAGACCGCGGCCGTCGGCGCCGCTGATAACCGCTTCGCCGGCGCTGTAGACCTCGGTAACGATGAGTGGATCCACCTCACTGAGCACGGCGCTGAAATCGTCCAGCAAATCGTGCGTACGCGTGTAGCGGTGCGGTTGGAACACCAGTACCAGGCGCCGATCGGGCCAGCCTTGGCGCGCCGCTGTCAGCGTCGCTTGAATTTCGCGCGGGTGATGGCCGTAATCATCAACCAGCATCACATCACCGCCGGCAAGCGCCACCTGTCCCGTCGGTTGAAAGCGCCGACCGATACCGGAGAAGCCAGCGAGCGCCTCGACAATGGCTTGCTTGGGCACTCCAAGCTCACGCGCCACCGCTACCGCGGCGCACGCGTTGAGCACGTTGTGCGCCCCTGGTTGATTGAGCACGACGTCACGCCATTGCTCTGCGCCCTTGAACTCGATCGTAAAACGCATTTGCCGACCGCGCTGCTCGATGTCGCGTGCGCGCACGTCCGCCCCCGCGTGTATTCCATAAGTCACTGTTGGGCGGTGCACGCTGGCAACGATGTCGCGCACGTTGGGGTCATCGACGCATAACACGGCCAAGCCGTAGAACGGCAGGTGGTGCAAAAAGTCGACGAAGGTGTGTTTGAGCCGGGAGAAATCTCCGCCGTAGGCGCCAAGGTGATCGTTGTCGATGTTGGTTACTACCGACAGGCAGGGTTGCAAGTACAAGAATGAAGCGTCGCTTTCGTCGGCTTCCGCTACCAGATAATCGCCATGACCTAACTTAGCGTTGCTGTCGGCACTGTTGAGCTGGCCACCAATGACGAACGTCGGGTCAAGACCCGCCTGCGCAAGCACGCTGGCAATAAGGCTCGTGGTCGTGGTCTTGCCGTGGGTGCCGGCGACGGCGATTCCGCGCTGCAAACGCATGAGCTCACCCAGCATTTCCGCGCGCGGCATCACCGGAATCTTGGCCTGTTTGGCTGCGACAACCTCCGGGTTGTTGCCGTTGACGGCCGAGGAGACCACAACAGCATCAACGTCTTTAACAAGGGCGGGGTCATGGCCGATATGTACCGCCAAACCGAGGGCCTCCAGCCGGCGCGTGTTGCTGTTTTCACGCAGATCTGAGCCAGACACTACAAAGTCCAGATTGGACAATACCTCGGCGATGCCGCTCATGCCGACGCCGCCGATGCCCACAAAATGGATACGCTTTGCCCAGCTACGCATGCATCGCCTCCAGACACAGCTCGCCGATGGTCTCGGCGGCATCCGGCATCGCGCATCGGCGAGCGTTGTACGCCATCTTCACCAATAGCTGGCGATGTGCAGCGAAACGCTCAAGCATCTCACGCAGTGCGGTCGCGACAAACTGCTCCTGTGGCAGCAGGATCGCTGCCTCGCGCTCGACAAGGAACATGGCGTTGGCGTGCTGGTGCTCGTCCACTGCATGCGGATAGGGAACTAGGATGGCAGCACGGCCCGCCGCGCAGATTTCGGCGATAGTCATGGCTCCGGCTCGACAAATAACCAGATCCGCCCAGCGATAGGCCGACGCCATGTCGTCGATAAACGCATTGACACGGGCGAGAACCGGTGAGCCGTTGTAGGCCGCGCGCGTCACCTCGAGCCACTTATTTCCGCACTGATGCCAGACCTCGGTATGGTCGTTGACTCTCCAAGCACGCAGCGCCTCGGGGACGGTTGTGTTGAACACCTGCGCACCCTGGCTACCGCCAAGCACAAGCAGGCACAACGAACCTTTGCGGGCACCATCGTCTGACGGCGGCGGCAACGCCGCGATCTCACGACGAACCGGGTTGCCGACGTGTTTGGCACTGGGAATATTACGGAAGGTGCTCGGAAAACCGGTCAACACATCGCCGGCAAGCAAAGATAACCAACGATTGGTCAAACCGGGTATAGCGTTCTGCTCGTGGATCAGTAACGGTTTGCGCAACAGCCACGTAACAAGCCCGCCAGGGCCGGCGACGAACCCGCCCATCGCTAGTACCGCGTCTGGCCGCTGGCGCAGCATGATACGCAAAGCCTGCGCCATGGCGGTGATCAGCGTGACTGGCAACAATAGCCACGCAAGCACCCCGCGGCGACGCACTCCTCGCACGGACACCCACTCGATAGCAAAACCGGCGGCTGGTACAACACCCGCCTCCAAACCCGCGCGTGTTCCCATCCACACCACCTCTACGCCGTGCCGCCGCAGATATTCAGCCACGGCCAGTCCCGGAAACACATGACCGCCTGTTCCACCGGCAATGACCATCATCTTGCTCAATGCACACCCCAAGCGTCCTTGCGTGTTTCACGCTCTATCAGAAGTAGCAACCCCATACTCATCAGGTTCACGAGCATGCTGCTGCCGCCGTAACTCATGAACGGTAGCGTCAACCCCTTGGTCGGCAGCACGCCCATGTTGACACCCATGCTGATCGCCGCTTGCACGCCGAGCAGTAGCGCGATGCCCTGCGCCAACCGTGCCGCATAAAGCAATCCGGCATCCTGCGCCCGGCGCGAGATGGTGAAGCCTCGCGCCACTAATACCGCAAACAGCATCATCACGCTCAAAACACCGAGTAGCCCGAGCTCCTCGGCGGTCACGGCAAACAAAAAATCGGTATGTGCCGCCGGCAGGTAATAAAGCTTCTGCACGCTGGCCCCAAGGCCCACCCCTACCCATTCGCCACGGCCGAACGCGATCAACGCCTGTACCAATTGAAAGCCTGTGTTGAACGGATCCGCCCAAGGATCGAGAAAAGCCACAACGCGCTGCAACCGATAAGGCGCAAGCACGGTAAGTAGCGCGACCACACCGGCGCCCGTGAGTGTCATGACGCCGAAGTGCCATAAACGCACGCCAGCGAGGAACAGCATGCCAAGCACCGTCGTCGTGATAACGACCACCGCACCGAGATCCGGCTCTTGCAGCAGTAGTATGCCGGCCGCCATAAGGACCAAGCCGATGATGGCAATACCATGCGTGAAGTTTTGCAGCTCTTCCTGCTTGCGCACAAAATAGCCAGCGACATATACAACCAGAAATAGCTTGATAAGCTCGGACGGTTGCAGATTGACTATGCCGAGCCTGATCCAGCGCGAGCTTCCGTTGACATTGACGCCGATCCCGGGAACCAGCACGAGCACCAACAGCATTAGCCCAAGCAGCAAAAGATAGGGGCCGGTACGCTCCCACAATCGCAGTGGCGTGTGCATCACCAGGTACATGAGGATCGAACCCACAACTACCGATCCGAGCTGTCGCGCGAAATAGTAGAAACCATTGTCAAAAGTGCGCTCGGCCGATGACACCGATGCCGAATACACCATTACCAGACCAAGTCCAACCAGTGCAGCCACACATCCGAGCAGCCAAGGGTCCCAGCGTGGCCGCGGCGTGCCGGCGATACGGCGTTTGTCTGCGATAACGGCAGCGGACTGCGTCATGATGTCGCCTCCCTGGACACGAGCGCCTGTACGGCTGCGGTAAACACCTCACCGCGATGCTCATAGTTGCGAAACATGTCGAAGCTGGCGCAACCCGGTGAAAGCAACACAGTGTCGCCGGCATGAGCTAGCTTGTGCGCACATGCCACCGCCTCTTGCATATCGCTCGCATGAACCACCGAAACCACATGATCGAGCGCGCGCTCGATCAATGGCGCGTCGCGTCCAATGAGCACCAGCATGCGTACCCTGCTCGCTAGCGCCTGTCGCCACACGCTGAAATCCGCGCCTTTACCCTCGCCACCGGCAATCAACACGACTGGGCGCGTCTGACCCGTCAGTGCCGCGAGCGTCGCGCCCACGTTGGTGGCCTTGGAGTCGTTGACCCAGAGCACATCGCCGCGGTGCGCCACCACTTGACAGCGGTGCGGTAAGCCGGCGAAGTCACAGAGCGCGCGCTGCATGGCATCAGGCGCAACGTCCACAATGTCGGCCAGCGCCATCGCCGCCAGCGCGTTAGCGAGGTTGTGGCGCCCTTGCAGACGCACATTCGCCGCTGCTACCCATGCCTCGCTGCCCTTGCCGAGCCAGGTAACGTCATTCTTGTTGATCAGACCAAAATCATCCGGGCTTGAGGGGACATTCAAGCCGAAGCGCACTACGCGACGATCAGGCCGCGCCATGGCCATGACCGTGGCATCATCGGCATTGAGCACCATGACACCATCGCCTCGGAAGATGCGCGCTTTCGCCGCAGCGTAGGCCGCAAGGCTTTCATAACGGTCCATATGATCACGACTGACATTGAGGACAGTGGCGGCGTGCGCGTTGAGGCTGTAGGTTGTTTCCAGTTGGAAGCTGGAGAGCTCGAGCACGTAGAGCTTCGGCGGTGCCTCATCCAACAATGACAGGGCCGGCACGCCGATGTTGCCGCCGATGCGCACGTCAAGTCCGGCCTCGCGACACATGACGCCTAGCAGCGCGGTGACGGTACTCTTGCCATTGGCTCCCGTTACCGCCACCACCGGTGCCGACGCGGCGCGCGCGAATAGCTCGATGTCGCCGATCACACTTGTGCCGTCCGCGATAGCGCGCGCGATCGCGGGCTCGCGCAATGACACCCCCGGGCTGACCACCAGCAATCCCGGGTTACGAAATAGAGCCGGGTCCCAGCCGCCGGTATGGCATACCACGAGATCGTCGTTCGCAGGCAACGCCGCCAACATGGGTGGCTGCTCGCGACTGTCGACCACCGAGACTTTGTAGCCGCAACGGAGCAGATAACGGACACAGGAAAGACCCGTGAGCCCGAGACCAACCACCAGCGCACGTTGCGGTTCGTTCTGTGTCATCGCCAATGCCCGTATCATCAACGGATCTTCAATGTCGCCAGGCCAAACAACACCAGAATGACAGTAATGATCCAAAAACGAACGATCACACGCGGTTCCGGCCAACCCTTCAGCTCGAAATGGTGATGTAACGGCGCCATGCGGAAGATGCGCCGACCCATGAGCTTATACGACGCCACCTGCAACACCACCGATAGCGTCTCTATAACGAAAACCCCGCCCATGACGAACAACACGATCTCTTGGCGCACCACCACGGCGATGGTACCGAGCGCCGCACCGAGCGCTAATGCGCCTACATCGCCCATGAAAACCTGAGCCGGGTAGGTGTTGAACCAGAGAAAACCCAGCCCAGCGCCCACCAAGGCGGCACAGAAGATCAGCACCTCGCCGACGCCGGAGACGTAAGGAATACCGAGATAGCTGGCAAACTGAAAATTTCCGGTGACGTAAGCGAAAATACCAAGTGCGCCAGCCACCATGGCCGCAGGCATGATCGCCAGGCCATCGAGCCCATCGGTGAGGTTTACGGCATTGCTTGAACCGACAATCACCAGATAGGCAAGCGGTATGAACCAGGGGCCAAGATTAAGCGCTACGTGTTTGAAAAATGGCACGATCAAAGCCGTCTCGATTGGCGCTTTGGCGCTGTAATAAAGAAACAGCGAGACCGCCAACCCGGCTACCGTTTGCAACAGGAACTTGTTGCGCGCGCCTAGGCCCCGCGGGTCCTTGTTGACCAATTTCTTGTAATCATCGATCCAGCCGATCACGCCGAAGGAAAGCGTGGTGAACAGCACCACCCAGACAAAGCGATTTGTTAGATCCGCCCACAACAGGGTCGCGAATAGCACAGCCACCAGGATGACAGCGCCTCCCATGGTGGGGGTGCCGGCCTTGGAAAAGTGCGTCTCGGGTCCATCGACACGTACGGTCTGATGGATCTGCCGGTAACCGAGACGGCGAATCATTATCGGGCCGGCGATGAAACAAACAAGCAAGGCCGTGAGCACGCCAAGGATTCCGCGAAACGTCAAGTAGCGGAAGACGTTGAAAAAACTAAACTCGCGAGTCAGCTGCTCAAACAGATAAAACAGCATCGGCTTTTTCCATTTGCTCCTGTTTCACCGGTTACGCGCATCGGCCGGCTGGGGATCGACGATCGCTTGCACCACTTTTTCCAAATGCATGACGCGCGAGCCCTTCACCAACACCGTGGTGTCCGCATCCAAACGCTCAAGCAAGTCTTCGATCAGCGCCTGCCGGCTTGGAAAATGCTTGGCTCCCTTACCAAAGCTCTCGACTGCGAGGCGGCTTAGCTCACCAAGTCCGAACAGCCAACGGACACCTAGGTCCTTTGCCAACTTGCCGGCGTGGCGATGAATCTCGGGTGCCGCCTCGCCCAGTTCTGCCATGTCACCGAGCACCAGCACAGTCTCGCCTGGATAATCCTTGAGCACGGCGATGCCAGCTGCGAGCGAAGCCGGGTTGGCGTTATACGTATCATCGATAATGACCGCACCGTTGGCGCCCGCCTTTAGCTCCAGACGGCCGGCAACGGCGCGCAGTTTTTCCAGTCCGGACTTGACCCGTGCCAGATCGACACCGGCGGCCAGTGTGGTAGCCGTGGCGGCCAGAGCATTACTGACGTTGTGTACACCGGGTAAAGGCAGTCGCATGTCTATGTCTCCCTGTGCGGTCTTGATGAGGATCGAACTTCCTGTACGGTTTGTCTCATAGTCGGCGACGACATCAGCGCGTTCATGCAAGGCAAAAGTCAGGCAACGCCTGTGTCCGGCGAGTTTGCGCCAGAGTCCGGCGTGCGGGTCGTCAGCATTGATCACAGCGGTGCCCTCAGGGTCGAGGGCAGCGAACAACGTTCCCTTCTCGCGCGCCACATCTTCGACTGTGCCGACGCCGGCGAGATGGGCGGCGGCGGCATTGGTGATAACTGCTATAGTGGGCCGGGCGATATGTCCGAGATAGGCGATCTCACCGCGTTGATTCATACCGAGCTCGACTACGGCATAGCGGTCATCTGCGCGTAACCGTAACAATGTCAGCGGCACGCCTATATCGTTGTTCAAGTTACCTAACGTTATGCAGCCGCGTGTGGTTTGCGTCATGATGGCTGCGATCATCTCTTTTACCGTGGTTTTTCCGTTGCTGCCGGTAACAGCGAGCACGGGAATGTTGAACTGTGAGCGCCAGTACGTCGCCAACGTGCCCAGTGCAAGGCGCGTATCCCTTACCTTGATACACGGCAACGAGGTCTGCACAGTACGTGCAAGCACGGCCCCTGCTGCGCCGCGCTGCGCGGCCTCAACCACGAACTCGTGGCCGTCGTGGTTTGGCCCCTGAAGGGCAAAGAACAACTCTTCCCGTCGCAGCGTGCGCGTGTCGCTGCTAACGCCAACAAACCTGGCGTCGGTGCCGATCAGTGACCCACTCACTACTTGTGCGGCATTAGCAAGTGACATCACGCAGCTTCCCCCAGAATTGTGCGTACCATCTCGCGATCGCTGTACGGCAGTTGCCTATCACCCAGGTGCTGATACTCCTCGTGACCCTTACCGGCGATGAGCACCACATCATCTTGGCCCGCCTCGGCGATCACAGTGCGCAATGCCTCGCCGCGATCGCGCATCACGCGTGCACGTGAGTGCATACCGGCGATGATATCGGCGATGATCTGATCGCCGGGTTCATTTCGCGGATTGTCATCGGTCAGCACCACCACATCCGCCAGCTGCTCGGCCACGCGACCCATTTGCGGGCGTTTGCCACGATCGCGCTCTCCGCCACAACCGAACACGCAAAATAAGCGTGCTTGTACATGCTCGCGTAATGCGCGCAGCACTTGCTCCAACGCATCGGGCGTATGGGCATAGTCCACGACTACCAGGGGGGTACCGGCTTTCCCACCGAAGCGTTCGGTGCGCCCAAGCACGGGCTTTACCTGGCTCAAGCGTGCTACCGCCGCCTCCAGCTCGACACCGCAGGCAAGCAACGCCGCCAGCACAGCGAGCAGGTTACTGGCATTAAAGCGTCCGTAGAGCGGACAGCGCAGCTTGACTGCCCCCTGCGGCGTCACTGCCTCGAACTCTAAGCCATCGTGGCGTGCATGCAGCTCGCGCGCATGAACCTCGCCCTCATCAATGCCGTAGGTGATGGTCTCGATCCTGCTGCGCACACGCTCGGCGAGGGTGCGTCCAAAAGGATCGTCGCGATTGATGATTGCTGTCTTCAAGCTTTCAATCTCGAACAAACGGGTCTTGGCGAGCCCGTAGCTCTCCATATCGACGTGATAATCCAAATGGTCGCGCGACAGGTTGGTAAAAATGGCGATATCGAAGGCCACTGCGGTCGTGCGCGCCTGCGCGAGCGCATGCGAGGACACCTCCATGCTCACGTGAGTCGCGCCTGCCTGTAAGAACTGCGCGAGCAATCGGTGTACAGTCACTGCGTCGGGCGTGGTAAGCGCTGTGGTATCGAGCGCATGCGGAAAACCGCTACCCAACGTGCCGATCAGCGCACATCGTGTCGGTACCACATCGAGCACCTGCGCTAGCAGATGGGCGCAGGTGGTTTTGCCGTTGGTACCGGTCACGCCAATCACGATGAGGCGTTTCGACGGCGCGCCGAAAAAACGATCAGCGACTATACCCACTAGCGGACGCAAATTAGGCACGCGCAATATCGGGACTGCTAGGCGCGGGAACTGGTACTCACCATTCTCGCAAAGCACAGCGGCCGCACCGCGACCAACGGCATCTTGTACGAACTTACGCCCGTCCGCGGCGTTTCCCGGTATGGCAATAAAAAGGTCGCCGGGCTCAACCTCGCGACTGTCGAGTGTTAGCCCGCGCACGTCACGATCCTGATCAGACGACACCGGCACTAAGCCCCGCAGCAGTTCACTGATCCGTTGTGGTGCGATCCTCTTTATTTTTGCACCCGGCATCACGTCGGTGATCGTCCGTCTGCAGGCGCGGCCCACTGAAACCGCTCTGTGGGGGTGTCCGGGGGAACGTTGAGCAAGCGCAACGCTCCGCTCATTACGCCACTAAACACTGGTGCGGCCACCTGTCCGCCGAAATGGGCGCCTTCGCTCGGCTCATCCATGGTCACGACCATCACCAATCGCGGGCGTGAGGCAGGCGCCATGCCGGCGAAGGAGGCGATATAGCGGTCTTCGGCATAGTCGCCGGCAACGAGTTTGTGCACCGTGCCGGTCTTGCCGGCGACTCGATAATGCTGCACCTGTGCCTCGGTCCCGGTGCCGGCCTCGCTCACCGCGAGCTCGAGCATGTCGCGAATGTGTCTTGCGGTAACGGCCGACATCACGCGTAAACCGTGTACCGCGTGATCGCGACGTAGCAGCGTTAGCGGCATGACGACGCCGTCATTAGCGAGCGCTGTATAGGCGCGCGCGAGCTGCAGCGCCGTCACCGAAATACCGTAACCGAACGCCACGTGCGCCTGATCCATCGGCACCCAGCGCGACGGCAGGTTGAGCAGACCCGCCGACTCTGCCGGTAGCTGGCTACCGGTGGTCTCGCCGAAACCGACATTGCGGAACATGCTCCACATGCGCTCCTTGTCCAAAGCCATAGCGATCCTGGCAGCGCCTACGTTGCTCGACTTCTCGATCACTTGGCCAAGGCTCAGCAAACCATAATTGCGCGCGTCATGAATGATCTTTGAGCCGACCTGGAAACGCCCAGGTGTAGTGTCGATCTTGCTGTCGTAGCCAAACAGTCCGCTCTCTAGTGCTACCGCGATCGTGAACGGTTTCATGGTAGAACCGGGCTCGAAAACGTCCGTGACTGCTCGGTTGCGAAACAGTGTGCTGCGCAAATTCGTACGATTGTTAGGATTGAAAGCTGGCTGATTGACTAACGCCAACACTTCCCCGGATTGTGCGTCCAGCACGACGGCCGTTGCCGCATGGGCACCGTATCTCTGCATGGCCGATTTGAGCTCACGATAAGTCAGGTACTGAATGCGTTTGTCGATGCTAATGACGAGGTCGCGTCCGGGGACCGGCAGAGAAACGATCTCTACCGTTTCTACTATGTTGCCGTGCAGATCCTTAAGTACGCGTCGTGTGCCCTGGGTGGCGCGCAGGCGATCATTATAGGTCAGCTCCAAACCCTCCTGCCCTTGGTCATCGATGTCAGTAAAACCGATTACGTGACCACTCACCGCCCCTGTTGGATAGTAACGGCGGTATTCGCGTTGCAGGTAGACACCGGGAATGTTCAATGCCGTTACGCGTTCTGCAATGTCCGGTGGGATATGTCGTTTTAGATACATGAACTCGCGCCCGGTATGCTTGCGTAATTGACGAGCGACTTCCGTTGCATTTAAACCGAGCAGGGTAAGCAGCGGGCGCCATTCGCGGCGGACCTCAGCGAACGTTGCCGGGTGTGCCCAAACCGATTCTACTGGGGTGCTAACTGCGAAGGGCTCGCCGTTGCGATCGAGGATCATGCCACGGTGGGCGTTGTCTGTGACGGTGCGCAGGTAACGTGCATCGCCTTGGCGCTGCAGGTAATTTGAGCTCAGCGTTTGCAGGTACACCGCGCGCATTGCCAGTGAAGCGAACGCCGTCATCAATACACCTAGTACCATCCAATAGCGCAATATGCCCCGATTGCGTCGGGCGTTACGTGTCATGGTGCAGCCCTTTCACGCAGATCAACGATCACAACTTGTTTAGAATCGGGAATCGCCATGCGCAGGCGTTGACGCGCAACTGTCTCGACGCGCCGGTGCTCGGACCATGCACCTTCTTCAAGAAGCAGCTTGCCCCATTCGACGTCGAGGGCATCGCGCTCGGCCTGTAGCACTTGCAACTCGGAAGACAAAAGACGCACATGATGACGTAGAGTCACCACCAGAATTGCTGTCAAGAACACGGCTACTGCCAACACTATGGTTGTGCTACGCACATTCGACCTCAGTGCGCTCAGCGACTCGGAGCACGGCGCTGCGAGCCCGAGCGTTGGTTCGTATCTCCGTTTCACGTGGACGGATCACCTTGCCGATGAGCCGCAGTTGATGCGGTGATCTAGGCGTTTGTACGGGCAGACCATCGTGCATCGGCTCACCGCGCGCTTGCGCCCGCATGAAACGCTTAACGATTCGATCCTCCAGCGAGTGAAAGCTGATGACGGCCAGACGTCCGCCGGGTGCCAATGCCTGCAGGGCCTGTTGCAAACCCGCACGCAGCTCGTCGAGCTCCTCATTGACCAGCAATCGCAGGGCGAGAAAGGTGCGCGTGGCGGGGTTCTTGCTGCGTTCACGTGTGGGTACGGCCTTGCGTACAAGTTGCGCGAGCTGTGATGTCGTTTCAATTGGCTGGCGCACGCGCTCGGCAACGATGGCACGGGCAATGCGTCTCGCGTAGCGCTCCTCTCCAAGATCTTGCAACACTGCCGCGATCTCGCGCTCAGAGGCCTTGCCCAGGAAGGCTGCGGCAGACACGCCGACCTCACAATCCATGCGCATATCGAGAGGACCATCGTATTGAAAGCTGAAACCGCGCTCACCGTCGTCGAGTTGAACCGAGGATATGCCGAGGTCGAACAAGATGCCGTCCACACGCCTGTTTAATTTCTGACCATCAACGCAACCCTGCAGCATGGAAAAACGCGCTTTTGTTACGACGACACGCCCATCACCGGCAAAGCGCGCTTTTGCCGCCGCGACTGCCCGTGGATCGCGATCAAGTGCCAACAAGCGCCCGCGCGGACCAAGTCGCCGTAGAATCTCGGCGGTATGACCTCCCGATCCGCATGTGGCATCGACATAGATCCCGTCGGCCCGGACCTTCAATGCCTCCATCACCTCCTCGACTAAGACAGGGCGATGCATTGGTTGGTGCACGTAAGACTTCCCATGTGCGCTTGGACGCGATCTTTCCCTCGGTCCTTTCAATAGGGCGAACCGATCGCCCGGACGGCCATTTGAGCGACTGCGGACTAGAGCGACAACGAACCCAGCTCATCTGGAAGCTCTCCGCTGTCATCGGGCTCGGTTAGCCACTCGGACCGCCGGGCCGTCCACTTCTCGTCGGCCCATACCTCGAATTTATTGCCTTGCCCGATGAGCACGACGGCCTTGTCAAGGCCGGCGAATTCACGCAGCGCCGGTGGCAATAAAATACGTCCGTTGCCATCCATCTCGCACTCGGTGGCGTGGCCAATCAATAGTCGCTGCATGCGCCGCGCTTGCCTGTTAAAGCTCGGCAGGCGCACCAACTTGCGTTCGATTTCTTCCCAATCGGGCAATGTATAGAGCAGCAGACAATGGTCGCGGTCTACCGTCACAACCATTTGGCCGTTACAGTGGCGCAACAGCTGCTCCCGGTAACGCGTCGGGATCGCCATGCGCCCCTTGCTGTCCAGATTCAAGCTGGCGAGGCCGCGGAACATTTTGCTTATTTAGCGCTGCCGTTTGCGTGTTTAGCGTTGGGTTGATCCCACAAATATCCACAATTTCCCACTATCCGACACTATAGTTAGGTTGTTTTGGCACTGTCAAGCAAGATTTTCCGTGTTTGACCAGGCTTTTCCTTTTAGCGACAGGCGCTTAGAAATCGACGATGAGCGGCTGCCGGCCCGGCTTAGAGCTGCACGGCCACAGCAGGATCCACAAGCTTCGCGGGATGAGAGCGTAACGCCCTCAGAAAAGGCGGGAGCCGGCCTATAAGCCGGGTTCTGTCGCGGACAGCCATTCATCTAGGGCACACGTCGCCGCGCGCCTCAAGCGGCCTACCCGGGAACGGCGTGGGCCACGCCAATGTTCCCCTATTTGGCCTTGCTCCGGGTGGGGTTTACCCTGCCGCCAGTGTTACCACCAGCGCGGTGCGCTCTTACCGCACCTTTTCACCCTTACCCCGAGATGACTCGCGGGGCGGTATATTTTCTGTGGCACTTTCCGTGGGCTCGCGCCCCCCAGGCGTTACCTGGCACCTTGCCCTATGGAGCCCGGACTTTCCTCTCCCCCACGGCTATCCCCAGAAACAACCCGCACCCACGGGGCGATGCTGTACCTGGAGATAGTCGGGGGCAGCGACTGTCTGGCCGACTCCCGCCAACAGTATACCAGTGAAAGGGTCCATCGGCGGTGACTCAGCTCAACTTACCAGCACGTAACGCCAGGGCTTCTTGGTACAGCGCACGGCGCTTGTGGCCGGTGATCTGCGCTGTCAACGCTACCGCCTGCTTCAGTGGTAGATTAGCGAGCAGCACACGCAGTACCCGCTGCGCCTCGTCAACATCAACCGCAGGCGCCTTAGCAGGCACCCCCTGCACTAACACGACAAACTCCCCGGCAACAGCGCTGACCGGTTGTTGCCGAACCCACTCGCGTAACTCCCCGAGTGTGGAACGGCGGATCGTCTCGAACACCTTGGTCAGTTCACGCGCCAACGCAGCCGGTCGTTCACCGCCAAACGCCGCTACCATAGCCTCAAGCGACCGCACAATACGGTGGGGTGACTCAAAGAAAATCAGGGTGCGCGGTTCTCGGCTCAGCTGTCGCAGAAAAGCGGCGCGCGCGGCGGCCCGATTCGGGGGGAACCCTTCAAAGCTAAAGCGGTCGCTGGGTAAGCCAGCGACCGATAACGCGGCAATGGCGGCACATGGTCCTGGTACCGGCACCACGTGCACGCCAGCCAGTTGCGCCGCTCGCACAAAATATAGGCCAGGGTCACTGATTAGCGGTGTACCTGCATCACTGATCAGTGCGATACACTTACCGGCTAGCAATAAGCGCACCAGCGTCGCGGCCTTGCTGCGTTCGTTGTGCTCGTGCAGCGATGTTAGGCGCGTCGATATAGCATAATGCTGCAACAGCTTGCGGCTGTGGCGCGTATCCTCGGCGGCGATCAGGTCGACAGCCGCCAGCAAACGCACTGCGCGATAGCTGATATCTTCGAGATTGCCGATAGGCGTAGCGACAATGTACAACGTACCTGTGTCGTTTGACATGCATATACCTGCTCTAGATACTTTTTATCGATAGCATTTATCATGAGAATGATTGTTCCCACAAATGCGCTCGCTTGTGCGCTGCTGTTCACTGGCGCCTTGCTAATGCAATCCTGTGCTACGACCCCTACCGGTAGGCCGACAGAGCGCGCCACTCCGAAATCAGCAGAGCAAGCAGAGCGTAGCGGCGAGTATGTGCGCGCTGCACAGGAGTATCAACGCGCCGCTGAACACGCGGCGACAGCGGAAAAGGTGGCCCTGCAGTTGAAGGCAGTGGAAACGCTGCTCAAAGCCGGTCAGATTCACGAGGCCCGTCAGTACATTCAGCAGATCGATACCACCGGGATGGAACCGATCGTGCAAGCGCGCAAACTCGTGCTGCAAGCACAGATCGCGTCGCAGTCCGGTACTTACGATGAGGCACTGCACCTGCTGGGCGAAGCTCAACGCATGCGCAACCTAAGCCCGGGGCTGCTGGCGGAAATATATCGTGTGCGCGCCGATGCCGAACTGGCCCTGGGCGATCCGATCGGTGCCAGCAAGAATCTCATTGCTCGGGAGCAATATATCGTCACACCGGAAGTGGTGGCCGATAATCAGCTACAGCTCTGGAAGATTCTCAGTTCATTACCGCGCGCCACCTTAAAGCGAGAGCTGCAAACGACCAGTGACCCTATCTTGGCGGGTTGGCTCGAGCTAGCAATCGCCGTCGTCGAAAATACCGGCAGACCGGCATTGCTCGCAAAGTCAATCAGCGTTTGGAAAAGAACGCATGTGGGGCATCCGGCGAGCGCGTCATTGCTGCAGACGTTAGCAAGCGCCAAGCCTGGGCTCATCGGTCGCATAGAACGTATTGCGGTACTGGTGCCACTCAGCTCGAACTACAAGGTGGCAGCAGAGGCACTGCTGGCCGGGATACAGGCAATGGACGCGGCCAACACCGATCCCGACAAAGCAGTAATCAAGGTCTATGATATCGGCTCGAACTACGAGCGTGTTCCCGAGTTCTATGATCAAGCCGTGCGTGACGGCGCCCAACTCATTATCGGTCCGCTTGGTCGGGAGGCCGTAGAACAGTTAGTCAAGCGGACGACGCTCACCGTGCCGGCGCTGTTACTGAGTCACACGCAAGATAATCAGGAACCGTTACCGGGGTATGTGTTTCAATTCGGGTTGCCGCCGGAGCAGGAAGCCGCCCAGGCGGCGGAGCGCGCTTACCTGGATGGACACCGGCAGGCAGCAGTGCTCTACCCCGATACCAGCTGGGGCAAACGAATGTATACGGCCTTCGCCAGCCATTGGCAGCAACTTGGTGGGATCCTGCTCACTTCCGCCGCCTACGATCCTAGCCAAAACGACCATTCGCAGGCGATCAAACGCCTGCTTAATATCTCGCAAAGCGAGGCGCGCAAACGCACACTCGAGGCCAAGCTGGGAACGAAACTGGAGTTCGAAGAGCGGCGTCGGGAAGACATCGATTTTATTTTCCTCGCTGCCGATGCGAAAAGCGGCCGCCTGATCAAGCCCCAGCTCAACTACCACCACGCATTAAATATTCCAGTCTATGCCACCTCTGACATTTTCAGCGGCAAACCGGACCAGGTGCGTGACACTGACCTAGACGGCGTAATGTTCGGCGACATGCCATGGATGTTGATCAGCGACGGCAAGATCCAACAAATGCGCGAGGCGCTACAGGGCAACTGGCGCTATGCGCACACTCAGCTCGATCGGTTGTTCGCGCTGGGCGTGGACAGTTATGCCATTATTCCCTATCTCAATTGGATCAGTTCAGAGAACGCCGTGCGTTTTAATGGCGTCACCAGCAGTCTTAGTCTCGGGCGCGACGGACGCTTGCACCGCCAACTGGTATGGGCCAAGTTCACGAACGGTGTACCTGAGCTGTTAGACACATTCATCAACTACGGTGGCCCACCCCAGCAAAGTGGCAATAACGCAAAAGCAGCCCGCTCACCTGCGCCAAGGTCGTGACGCCGAGAACCGCGCCTGCGAGCACCTCGGTCGCCACGGCCTCACGCTGATCGAACGCAATTACCGTACGCCGTTCGGGGAGATAGACCTGATCATGCAACACCAACAGACGGTCGTCTTCGTGGAAGTGCGTTACCGTCGCTCACAGGAATATGGCGCACCGGCAGAGACTATCGATCTGCGCAAGCAAGCGAAATTGCGCGCCACGGCCGCACACTATTTGCAAAGGCACAAAAGCGCTGCGAGAAAACCCTGCCGGTTCGACGTAGTGGCTGTCAGCGGCGGCGCCCACGAGGAGCGCATACAATGGCTGCAGAATGCCTTCTAGCAACGCTCAGGTGAAAAGCCATGACTGACGGTAGTAACCGCTCCCTGATCGCGCGCGTACGAAGTAATTTCGAGCAAAGTATTCAAACCGCGCGCTCGCTGATGGAGGAACTCGCGCCAACGGTCACTAAGGCCGCCGTTGTGATGGCCGACGCGCTACTCAATGAGCGCAAGATATTGGTCTGCGGCAACGGTGGTTCGGCGGCTGACGCCCAGCACTTTTCTGCAGAAATGCTCAATCGATTCGAGCGCGAGCGCCCAGGCTTACCAGCGCTTGCGCTGACCACCGATAGCTCGACGTTGACATCGATTGGTAACGACTATCGCTTCGAAGACATCTTCGCCAAACAGGTGCGCGCGCTTGGCCAGCCCGGTGACGTGTTATTGGCCATCTCTACCTCCGGCAATTCTGCCAACATAAATTTTGCGGTAGATGCTGCGCATGAGCGTGGTATGGCGTGCGTTGCGCTTAACGGACGTAACGGTGGCAAGTTGACGGCCATGCTTGCCGACGGCGACGTCGATATCTGCGTTGCCGGCCCCTCCACTGCGCGTATCCAGGAAATACACGGTATCGTGATCCATTGTCTGTGCGACCTAATCGATTACCAGCTACTGGGGGAGGCCTGATGTCGGTGTGCGGTGCGAGCCGCTGCGAGTGCGCAGGTTGAAAGGGAGCGAACAGAAGATTGTTCAGCGCCACGAACAGCTCGCCGACAGGGTGGCCGCGCTGGCGCGCCCGTTGGTCTTTACCAACGGCTGTTTCGACATCCTGCATCGTGGGCACGTCGCCTACCTGGAAGAAGCGGCAACACTCGGTGCGAGTCTGTTGGTGGCGGTCAACAGCGATGCCTCGGTCAGACGTCTCAACAAAGAGGCGGGACGTCCGATCAATTCATTGGAAGATCGTATGGCACTGTTAGCGGCACTGGCGTGCGTTTCACTGGTAGTATCCTTTGACAGCGATACCCCGCTCGAGCTCATCAAGGCTGTGCGTCCCGAGTATTTGGTAAAGGGCGGTGACTGGGAGCCGGGCAATATCGTTGGCGCTGATTTCGTGTCGTCTTACGGCGGGCAGGTGCACTCCATCGCCGTACGCTATCCGCGCTCCACCACCGAGCTCATAAGACGCATCCGCGAACATGCCTGAGATTAGCGGCGAATTTACCGCCCGGCTGCAGGAAATTGTCGGTGCCGCCAACGTGCTGACTGATCCGGCCGACCGTTGGACTTACGGCTACGATAACTCGCGTAAACATAGCGAACCGGATGTGGTGGCCTTTGCCGTCAAGCAAGAGCAGGTGACTGAGAGTGTGCGCTTGTGCAATCGTCATCGTGTGCCATTGGTCGTGCGCGGACGCGGTACCGGTACCACCGGCAGCGCTATCCCGTTGCGCGGCGGACTGGTGTTATCGCTCGAGCGCATGGATCGCATAATCGACATCGATCCCGCCAATCGGGTCATGCGGGTGGAACCCGGTGTGATCAACCAGACGGTACAAGCGCTCGCTGCCGAGCACGGCTTCTTCTGGCCGCCGGACCCGACGAGCAGCCCGTTCTGTACCGTTGGTGGTAATCTCGCGCTAAATGCTGCGGGCCCGCGCGCTGTGAAGTACGGGACGACCCGCGACAACGTGCTCGGCTTAAGAGCCGTAACTGGCGCCGGCGATGAGATCCACACTGGTGTTTATACCACCAAGGGTGTCGTTGGTTATGACCTGACCCGCCTGATTATTGGCTCCGAAGGCACACTGGCGATCGTCACTGAGGCGACACTGAAGCTTACCCCGCGCCCCGAGGCTAAACGCACGCTACAGGCAATCTACGCCACGGTCCGCGATTCCGCGGCGGCTGTGTCTCGCATCATGGCACAACCAATTGTTCCTTGCGCGCTGGAGTTTATCGATGGCGCGTCGATCGACATGATTCGGGACCATGCCCGGGTCGAGTTGCCACAGAATGCCGGCGCGTTACTGATGATAGAGGTAGATGGCCCCGAAGTAGCAATGCAGGCGGCTGTCGACGCGATGCGCGTCGCAACCTCTGGTGCTGGACTAATGCAGTTCACGGTAGCAACAACACTGGAGGAAGTAGAGGCGCTGTGGGCCATACGTGGAGCGTTGTCGCCGGCGTTGCGCAAGATCGCGCCCAATAAGTTAAACGAGGATGTTGTCGTTCCCGTTTCGCGCATTCCCGATCTGATTGAAGGGTTGGAACATCTGAGTCGAGACTCCAACATTCCCATCGTTAACTTCGGCCACGCGGGCAACGGCAATCTGCACGTCAACCTACTGTATGATTCACAAGACCCTGAGCAGGAGCGCAAGGCACGCCCGTGTCTGTCGCAGGTCTTCGATCTGGTGCTGGAACTTGGCGGGACGCTTTCCGGCGAACATGGTGTCGGCCGCGAGAAACGTGACTACATCAATCGCGAGATCGATCCGGTGACACTCGAGCTGATGCGATGCATCAAGAGGCAGTTCGACCCAAACGGTATTCTCAACCCCGATAAGGTGTTCCCACCCGAGTCGGATGCTGATAGACAAGACGGGCTTCAGTCTGTTGCCGACAGGGTCTCGTCGTAGATACGCTTGTCTTCGTCACTGAAGCAACAACAGATAATCCCGTCGAAGCGATCTTCATACTCGCGCATAATGCCGAGCGCTATGCGGCATGCCTGCTCCTTGGGATAACCGTAAACGCCCGTGCTAATACCCGGGAAAGCGACGGTGCGCGCGCCTTGGTGCAGCGCCAATTCGAGCGAGTTGCGATAGCATGACGCCAGCAACGCTGCCTCGCCGTGATCACCACCGTGCCAGACGGGTCCGACCGTATGGATGACCCACTTGGCCGCTAGTTTGAATCCAGGAGTAATGCGCGCCTCACCTGTGGGGCAACCGCCGATCTTGCGGCAAGCTTCCAACAACTTGGGTCCGGCAGCACGATGTATTGCGCCATCGACACCGCCACCACCGCGTAAGGCTTGATTAGCGGCATTGACAATAACATCGCACGACAGACCAGTGATATCGGCACGGATAACCTTAATCATGATCACCCCCTTGGGAGACAGAGCAAAGGCGGCCTGGTCATTTGACGATGCGTAGGCGTGGTCCACTTCCTGGCGGTGGGCAGTCGGGATCGGTTGGTGTTTCGTCGGCCAAGCTGCTTGTTTTCCTCGGGTCGTCGGGAAAAGATACGCCCTGACCGTTTTCACGCGCATAAACAGCGCGCACCGCCGTCAGCGGAATCTCCAAGGTCCGACTGTGGCCGGCGAATCTTGCTGAAAACACCAGACAATCGCCATTCAGGCCGTAGCCGTGGACGGCACGCGGGTGCACGTTGAGCACGATACGGTCGTTATCGACAAAGTCGCGCGGCACGTTGACACTTGGCAAGCTTGCATCCACGACAAGCTGCGGCGTCAGACCATTATCAACCGCCCAATTGCGTACCGCGTCGATCAAAAAGGGCTTAATCGGCGTCATTAGTCGCCCAAGCTGCGATGTCACTTCTTGGCGTTTAGCTCAGTCTCGGTTTCAGTCAGGCTCTGCTGAAAAGATTTGCGCGCAAACACGCGCTCGGCATAATCCAAGATCGCCTTCGCCTGTCGCGGCAAGTTGATGCCGTAGAAATCCAGGCGCCACAAGATCGGTGCGAGCGAGCAATCGACCAACGAGAATTCTTCGCCTAGGACGAACGGCTGCTCCTTGAAGATCTGTGAGATCACCGTAAGCCCGTCGCGTATCGTGTTACGTGCACGTGTGGCGGCACGACGCTCGCCTCCTGTCAGCGTGGGCAGCAGCGTATACCAATCCTGGTTGAACCTCATAAGCATGAGCCGCGCGCGTCCCCGCGACACCGGGTCTACTGGCATTAACGGAGGATGCGGCAATCGCTCATCGAGGTACTCATTGATGATCAAAGAGTCATAGAGCACGAGGTCACGGTCGACGATGGTCGGTACTTGGTTGTACGGATTGAGGTCAGCCAGCTCTCGCGGCTTCTTGTTCGGATCCACCTCGACGATGCGGCATTCGACATCCTTTTCAAAAAGCACAATGCGTGTGCAGTGGCTATAGGGATCGTTTATCCCCGAGTACAACGTCATAATCGGTTTACGGTTGACAGGCGATGCCATTAAACGCTTCTCCAGTACGGGCTCAAGTAGCAAAGGGGCGCGAAGGCCCCCTGTTTTGACTAGCAAATAACACCCGTTAGTGCACGTCCTTCCAGTATTCTTTCTTTAGAAGATAAACAAATACGAAAAATATGACGAGGAAGGCTAAGACATATAAGCCAAGGTGATAGCGTACCAGCTTCGCGGGCTCACCCAAGTAGACTAAAAAATTAGTCAAGTCGCGCACGGCAGCATCGTACTCAGCTTTGTCCATGGTGCCTGGCTGCTGCATCTCGAACTTAGCTATGACCTTTGTCCCATCCTCCCTAGTCTCAAACACAGCGCGCTGAGTCCCTTGCAGTCCGTAAAGCACGTGCGGCATAGCAACGTTGGGGAATACCGCGTTATTCCAGCGGCCAGGCCACTTCTCTTCTCGGTAGAAGCTGCGCAGATAATTGTAGATCCATTGCGGTCCGCGAGCACGGCTGATCACTGTCAGATCCGGCGGTGGGGTGCCAAACCACTTCTTGGCGTCCTTGGCCGGCATGCTAACTGTCATCAGCTCACCTACTTTATCGGCAGCAAACATCAGGTTCTGCTCCACCATTTCGTTGCTAATGCCTAGGTCTTGTCCCATGCGGTTGTAACGCATGTAGGCCGCGCTATGACAAGACAGACAATAGTTGACGAACAGCCTGGCACCCCGCTGCAATGAGGCCCTGTCGTTGACGTCTATCTGTACCGGTTCGAGCTTGATACCAGACGCTTCGGTTGCAAGCACCGACGTCGGTATCAGTGCTAGTATGAACAACAAGAAGACACTCTTCACTCACGTCACCCTGTCTGGTACGGGCTTGATCTTGTCGATCCTCGTATACCAAGGCATCAAAAAGAAAAAGGCGAAATAAAGCACGGTACAGACCTGCGCCAGCGTTTTGTATAAACCTTCGGGAGGCTTAGTGCCGACATAGCCCAGAGTAACGAAACTAATGGCAAAAACGGTCAGCGCCGTCTTGAAAATCCATCCACGGTAACGAATAGACTTGACCGGCGAGCGATCGAGCCACGGTAAGAAAAAGAACAGCACCAGCGACAACCCCATAAAGAACACACCCCAGAGCTTGGCTGGGATCCACAAAAAATTGACCGTGTTCGCACGAAGAATCGAATAATAAGGCGTGAAATACCACAACGGCTTGATCTCCGGTGGTGTTTGCAAAATATTCGCTGGTACAAAGTTATCGTGCTCCAGGAACCAACCACCCATTTCCGGGGCAAAAAATATGACCGCGGCAAACAGCATAAGAAATACGGTTACGCCGACCATGTCTTTGACCGTGTAATAAGGGTGAAAGGGTATGCCATCGAGCGGCACGCCATCCGCTCCCTTGTGTTTCTTGATGTCTATGCCATCGGGATTGTTCGAGCCCACTTTGTGCAGGGCGACGATGTGCACGTACACCAGTCCTACTAGGGCAAGCGGGACAGCGGCCACGTGCAAAGAGAAGAATCGATTGAGCGTCGCATCAGAGACCACGAAGTCACCACGGATCCATTCGGCGAGCGTCGGGCCTATTAAAGGAATAGCATCGAACAGCGAAATGATGACCTGTGCCCCCCAGTAGGACATGTTCCCCCACGGCAAGAGGTAACCCATAAACGACTCTGCCATGAGCGCGATGAAGATCAACATACCGATTATCCAAATGAGCTCGCGCGGGTTACGATGCGAACCGTACAACAGGCCACGAAACATGTGCAGGTACACAACGACGAAGAATGCCGAGGCGCCGGTGGAGTGCAGGTAGCGCATTAACCAGCCCCACGGTACGTCGCGCATAATGTACTCGACAGAGGCGAATGCCAGTCTTGCATCCGGCTTATAGTGCATAGCCAGCACGATACCAGTGATGATTTGGATCACCAGCACCAACAGTGCCAGCGAGCCGAAGTAATACCAGAAGTTGAAGTTCCTGGGCGCATAATACTTGGCCAGATGCTCTTCCCACACCTTGGTGAGCGGAAAGCGTACATCGATCCAGGCCAACACTTTCTGCATCATGCGGCCCCCTCCCTGTGGACACCGATGATGATGCGCGTGTCACTCAGAAATCCGTATTGCGGTACCACCAGGTTGGACGGCGCCGGCACATCCTTGAATACACGCCCAGCAAGGTCAAATTTCGAGCCATGGCACGGACAGAAAAAGCCGCCCGGCCAGTCGGCCCCAAGCCCCGATGCCGGACCCACTTCGAGCTTCGGCAGCGGCGAGCACCCTAGATGAGTACAGATCCCCACCAGTACCAGGATTGAAGGCTTAATGGATCGCCATTCGTTCTGCGCATAGACTGGCTGTTGGTTCACCTCCGATTTTGGGTCGGCCAGCTCGTTGTCTATCTTCGGCAGGCCATCGAGCATCGCCTGCGTGCGCCGCACTATCCATACCGGCTTACCACGCCATTCCACTACCAGCCGCTGTCCCGGTTCGAGCTTGCTTATATCCACCGTCACCGGGGCGCCCATCGCGCGTGCGCGTGCGCTCGGAGTCATGCTCATCACGAAGGGAAACGCGGTAAATAGTCCTCCGACGGCGCCGAGGCCGGTAGTCACGAGCAATAAACGTCGTCGCTTCCGGTTAACGCTCTCGGCACTCACGGGCTCTCCCAGGAAACATACGCCTCACCTGCCGCATGCTAGGCGGCAGAGCTAGTTCGGGTATAAAACGATTTTGATGCGAAAAAGCGCGGCGGCATTATACATCAAACACCAAGCGATACATCACCCCTGCACGCCGTTTAACGCGCTGCCCCCGGGAAGGTCCCGGTAAAATCTGCCCGCAGACACACTACCGAGTCGCTTGTACCGCCGATAGATACCAGTGGGGGTTAGTGACGTGTGCGCCGAGCTTTAGCGGTAAGCCACCTGTGCGCCATAGCCGATACACAACGGTTGAAGTCAGCGCCGCTTGGATCGGCGGCGCGTAGCCTTGCTAGCACCGCCCTTGACGCCAGCCGCTGCAGTCCCGCCGTCCCGGCCAAGCGAGGCATCCATACCCGGCTCGACTTCGTCTTCCGTGGTTTCCATGGGCCGCATGCGGCGGGCAAAAAAGATGCCGATCTCGAACAGCAGTAACATCGGTATGGCCAGCAGCGTCTGCGAAAAAACGTCCGGTGGCGTTAGCAGCATCGCTACTATAAAGACCCCGATCAGAATGTACGGCCGTTGTTTGGCAAGCGCATCAGGGTCGAGCACGCCCATGCGGGTAAGCAAGATGATGGCGATGGGTACCTCGAAGGCAATGCCAAAGACAAAGAACAGGCGCAGCACAAAATTCAAGTACGCGCCGATATCGGTCATGACGAGCACGCCCTCGGGCGCATAACGGGTGAAGAAACCGAAGGCAATGGGGAACACGACGAAATAGGCGAACGCCATGCCCAAGTAGAAGAGCAACGTGCTTGAAACCAGCAATGGTACTACCAGCCTACGCTCGTGCTTATAAAGCCCAGGCGCCACGAATGCCCACAGCTGGTAAAGCACATATGGCAGCGCGATCACGACCGCTACGGCGAAGGTCAGCTTGATGGGGATAAAAAACGGCGCCGCCGGCTCGGTGGCTATCATGCTGCTGTCCTCGGGCAAAACCGCCATTAGCGGTCGCGCGACGATGACATAGATGTCGCGCGCGAAATACACCAGCGCAGTAAACACACCGAGCACCACAGCTACTGCGTAGATAGCGCGGTTGCGCAGTTCCACTAAGTGCGAGAGAAACGTGCCCTCGACGCTATCGTGTTCGTCGTGCTCTGGCATGTTTCTTTCTTGACGCGGGTTTCTTCGTACGCGTCTTGGCGGCCGCGCGTTTTGTCGACTTGCTAGCGCGCGTGCGGGCTGCGGGCTTGCGTTCCGATCGCTGCTCGACGGTCGTGCTCGCAGGCTCGACATCGAGATCGTGCTGCAGATGATCGAGCGTCTCGTTCGAAGAGCGCTGGATGAGGTCGCGAGTCTCGCTTAGCTCTTGCTTTAGCTTGCGCAGCTCGCTGAGTTCTTCGCTCTTTAACTCCTGATCAAAATCCTCCTTCACGCTGGCGACGAAGCGCCGCACCGTGCCGAGCCATTTGCCCGCCATGCGCGCGACCTCGGGTAACCGCTTCGGCCCGAGCACAATAAGGGCCAACAGCGCGATTAACGCCAGCTCCCAGATGCCGATATCGAACATGGTTGCAAGGTCGCGTCGTCACGAAGCTGCTCACGCCTTCTGCTTCTTCTTGGCCGTGACCTCTCCTTCGATTACCTCGCCGGTCTTGGTGTCGCTCTTTGGGCTGTCTTCCCCGTCTTCTTCACCGCCCTCCTTAACCGCCTGCTTGAAGTTCTTGATGGCGGCGCCCACGTCTCCGCCGAGACCACGGATCTTCTTCGCGCCGAAGACCAGGATCACTATTAATAAGATAATCAGTAACTGCCAGATGCTTATACCGCCCATCTCCGCCTCCGTCGTAACCCCAGGGGGTGTACGTTAACTGCAAAATTACTACACGGTTATGATGGCCTGTATCTTACATAACGCCCGCCCAGCCTTCTACTTTGGGCTGCCGCGACGCGCTTTTTCGTCCAAACCAGAGACACCGAAACGCCGTTCGAGCTCATGTAAGACATCATCAGCCGTGAGCCCTTGGCTTGCCAGCAGCACCAAGGTATGGAACCAGAGATCCGCCGTTTCGTGTACCACCTCATTGGCGCTGCCGGATTTGGCGGCAACGATCAACTCGGTTGATTCTTCGCCGATCTTCTTGAGAATCGCGTCGACCCCCTCGTCATATAGGCGTGCCACATAGGACGAGTCGGGCTGCGCTTGTTTGCGTTGCTCAAGAATCTTCGCTAGCTTCGCGAGAATATCGGACACTGGGATGGGGCTCCGGATAACGTCAACGCTTGCCGTATATTTCCTCTGGACTCTTCAGTGCCGGCTCAACCGCCACCCAGCGATCGTCTTGTAGTCGCTGAAAGAAGCAACTCTCTCGTCCGGTATGACAGGCGATACCGCCGACCTGCTCGACAATGAGCAGCAGCGTGTCATTGTCGCAATCAAGCCGGATCTCCCGTACCCGCTGGATGTGTCCGGACTCTTCACCCTTGCGCCACAACCTTCGCCGCGAGCGCGACCAATAGATCGCGTAGCCCTCACGGATTGTCGCGGCCATTGCCTCGCGATTCATCCACGCTAGCATCAGCACGCGACCGCTCTTCTGCTCCTGAGCCACTACCGGGATGAGCCCGTCAGCGTTCCAATTGATCGCACCAAGTAAGGATTCAGACATTGTCACATCACTCACAAACGCACCTCGATCCCGCGTTCGTCCATGCGCTGTTTGGCCTGTGCTACGCTGTACTCGCCGTAATGGAAGATGCTTGCCGCCAGCACCGCATCGGCATGCCCCTGCAGGATGCCTTCGACCAGATGATCGAGATTACCGACGCCACCGGAGGCGATCACCGGCACGGGGACCGCATCACAAACTGCCTTGGTCAATGCCAGATCGAAACCGTCGCGCGTGCCATCACGGTCCATGCTCGTCAGCAGGATCTCGCCGGCTCCGAAATCAGCCATTTTGCGCGCCCACTCCACCGCATCGATACCCGTAGGCTTACGCCCGCCATGCGTGTACACCTCCCAGCGCGGTGCGTCACCGTACTCAGCCTGCTTGGCATCGATGGCCACCACAATGCACTGATCACCGAAGTGATCGGAGGCACGTTTGACCAGATCCGGATCACTGACCGCAGCGGTATTGATCGACACCTTGTCAGCGCCAGCGTTGAGCATACGCCGTACGTCGATGACGCTGCGGATGCCGCCGCCCACTGTCAGGGGAATAAAGACCTCACCAGCGACGGCCTCGACCACATGCACCATGGTATCGCGGTTGTCGGAGCTGGCGGTGATGTCGAGAAAGGTGATTTCGTCCGCGCCTTGTTCATAGTAGCGGCCCGCAACCTCCACCGGGTCGCCAGCATCACGTATATCGACGAAACGCACACCCTTCACCACACGGCCGTTGTCCACATCGAGACACGGAATGATTCGCTTCGCCAGGCCCATACTAATGCTCAGTTCTCTGCGCTTAGCTCATCTGCCAGTTGTTGCGCTTGCGCAAGGTCGAGCGTGCCCTCGTAGATCGCACGCCCGGTAATGGCGCCAACGATACCGGCATCAGCGACTTCACAGAGCCTGCGTATATCATCCAAGTTACTAATACCGCCAGATGCGATCACCGGTACCGATATGGCGCGCGCGAGTCGCGCAGTCGCCTCAACATTGACCCCGGTCAACATGCCGTCACGACCAATATCGGTATAGACGACAGCAACGACGCCGTCATCTTCAAAGCGTTTGCCAAGCTCAACCGCATCGTACGCCGATTGCTTGGACCAACCCTCGGTAGCCACCTTGCCATCTCTGGCGTCCAAACCAACGATAACATGACCTTGAAACTGGGCGCACGCCTCATGCACGAACTGCGGGGTCGTAACGGCCTTGGTACCGAGGATGACGTAGCTCACCCCGGCGCCGAGGTAGGCCGCTATGGTCGACATATCGCGGATGCCGCCGCCTGCTTGGATCGGCAGTCGCGGATAGCGCCGAGCGATCGCCTCGATAAATGCCACATTAACCGGTTTACCTGCACGCGCCCCATCGAGATCGACGATATGCAAACGTCGCGCTCCGGCGGCAACCCAGCGGCCGGCCATGGCTACCGGGTCTTGCGAGAATACCGTTTCTTCATCCATGCGCCCCTGACGCAAACGCACGCACTTGCCGGACTTTAGATCGATGGCGGGAATGACCAACATCACCTACTCCGTGGATGGACCTAGTCGGTCCCGTCCCAATTGACGAAGTTGCGCAGCAGTTGCAGGCCGATATGCGCGCTCTTCTCCGGATGGCATTGCAGGGCAAAAAGATTTTCGCGTGCCGCGGCGGACGTGAAACTCACACCGTAGTCGGTTGAGCCGACAGCATAACGGGCGTCGCCACACTCCACATAGTAACTGTGCACGAAGTAGAAGCGTGCATCCTGTGGGATTCCACGCCACAATATGTGTGCGCGCAGCTGGTGGACCTGGTTCCAGCCCATATGCGGTACCTTGAGCGCACCCCCACTTGCAGCATCACGCATGCGCTCAGGTGGGAACAACCTCACCCGACCAGGAAGTAATCCAAGCCCGGCCATACCCCCGTCTTCTTCACTGAACCCAAACAATGCCTCCAGACCGAGGCAGATGCCAAGGAAGGGTTTCTCGCGAACCGCCTCGAGCAGCACCTCGCGCAACCCGTGTGAGTCCAGCGCCACTAGACAGCTACCCATGGCGCCTTGTCCAGGAAAGACCACGCTGTCGCTGCGGCGGATTTCCTCCGGGTGGGACGTGACCACAACCCGAGTCGAGGGCGCAACGTGCTCGATGGCTCTACTCACCGAGCGCAGATTGCCCATGCCGTAATCGATCACTGCGATGTGTTTCATGTCCGCCGATCAGGATGCCGATGCATACGACGCAGGAAAACGCCGTTAGGGGAAGCCGTACCCGCGCGGGCGCGCAACGTCGTCGCTAGAGAGTACCCTTTGACGAAGGTATCACGCCGCCCATGCGTGGATCGTGCTCCAGACCCATACGCAGCGCACGACCAAATGCCTTGAAGATGGTCTCGGCAACATGATGCGAGTTGTTGCCACGCAGGTTATCGATATGCAATGTCACCTGAGCGTGGTTACAGAAACCATGGAAGAACTCATGAATCAGGTCGACGTCGAACTGTGCCACCCGCGCGCGAGGGAACTCCACCCGGTACTCAAGCCCAGGACGTCCCGAAAAATCAATCACCACCCGACTTAAGGCCTCGTCCAGCGGTACGTAGGCGTGGCCGTAACGACGGATACCTTTCTTGTCGCCGAGCGCCTTGACCAGCGCTTGCCCGAGCACGATACCTATGTCCTCGACCGTGTGATGCGCGTCCACTTCGAGATCACCCTTGGCCTTGATCGTCAGATCGACCAGGCCGTGACGCGCCACCTGCTCCAACATGTGCTCGAGAAAAGGCATGCCGGTTTCGAGTTTCACCGCGCCGGTACCATCGAGATTGACGGATACCGTAATCTGCGTTTCCTTGGTGCCGCGTGTAACCTCAGCGGTCCGCTGCTTCACGACTTGTACCTGCTTCTTGCCTTGATTGCGGGACATGGATGGTATCACAACTGCCGTTCGCGACTAGGCGCCTAGCATCTCTTTGAGGGCGTTGATGAACGCATCGTTTTCCACTGGCGTACCGATAGTGACGCGCAGACAGGCATGAAGCGCCCCCCCCTGTGGATCCAGGTTTTTCACTAGCACGCCGGCAGCGTACAGCCCTTCATACACGTCTTTGGCTTCACGCGACTGTACGCGAAACAGGATGAAGTTGGTTTCGCTCGGCCAGACCCGCACACCAGCGAGATCGCTGAGTGCCGTAAACACGCGCTGTCGTTCGGAGCGGGTCTGTCGCACCTGCTCGGCAATGAACTCGCGCCGTTTCAGCATGAGTTGCGCACTCGCCTGCGTGAGGCTGTTGATATTGTAGGGCAACCTCACTTTATTTAGTTCCTCAATCCAGGCAGGCGCGCCCGCCAACAATCCCAAGCGCAGACCCGCCAGCCCCATCTTTGATAGCGTGCGCAGCACCAGCAGGTTGTCGTAGCGGTGCAGGTGATCGATGTAACTGCTATCGGTGAACGCGAAATAGGCCTCGTCAATGACGACGAGCCCCGGGGCATCGCTGACTAGCTCTTCCACGGCGTCAGTGGCGAACAGATTGCCGGTGGGATTGTTCGGACAGGCGATAAAGGTAACCAACGGCTCGTAACGCCGCATGGCGGTGCGCATGGCAACGACGTCAAGCCCGAAATCCTCAGTGAGCGCTACGCCGACGAAGTCCATACCGACGGCATTAGTAATCACCTCGTACATGACGAAGGTCGGCGTCGGCGCCAGTACATAGCTGCCCGGGCGCGCAACTGCCAGCAACACCACTTGAATCAGCTCATCCGAGCCGTTGCCCAGAAGCAGCTCCATGTCCGCTGGTATTGCCATTGCCTCGCGCAGCGATTGCTTAAGCGCACGCGCATCGGCGTCGGGGTAGCGGTTTACTTCGACCTCGCGCAGGGTGTCGAGCCAAGCTTGCTTGATCTCGGGCGGCAAGGGATATGGACTCTCCATGGCGTCGAGCTTTATCCGTCCACCGGCATCCGCTACCGCGTAAGCACGAGTGGCACGGATTTCCGGACGGACCAGGCGGGCGACTCTGTCGGCGATGTTCATGGTAGCGTGACGCAGGAGCAAAAGCGCTTCGCGCGCGATCACTGGCTAGCGCTTACTTCGGTAATCAGCCGAGTGCGCGTGCGCGGTCAGCCCTTCCCCGCGTGCTAGCACAGAAGCGGTTGCACCCAGCTTGGCCGCGGTGATAGGTGTGCACATGATCAGGCTCGTGCGTTTCTGGAAGTCGTATACGCCGAGTGGCGAGCTAAACCGAGCCGTACCGCAGGTCGGCAGCACATGGTTTGGGCCGGCACAATAGTCGCCGAGCGCTTCCGCCGTATGACGCCCAAGAAAAATGGCTCCGGCATGGCGAATGCGCTCCGCCACCGGCAGCGGATCCTCAATAGAAAGCTCTACGTGCTCGGGTGCCAAGCGGTTGATCAGATCAATGGCTTGGTCGGTCGTGCGTGCGGTGATCAAGGCGCCGTGGCGTTCCAATGAGGCCTTGATGATGTCGCGCCGCTCCATGCCTTCGAGCAGTTCCGTGATTGCCTTAAGCACACGTTGCGTGAAGTCGGCGTCCAGGCTGATAAGCACGGCCTGTGCGTCTTCGTCGTGCTCCGCCTGGGCAAAAAGATCCATCGCTATCCAAGCGGGGTCGGTCGCGCCATCGCACAATACGACCACCTCAGAGGGTCCGGCGATCATATCGATGGCTACCTGACCAAACACCATGCGTTTGGCCGTTGCTACATAGGCGTTGCCCGGACCGACAATCTTGTCAACACGGGGCACGTTTTCGGTACCGTAGGCCAGCGCAGCGATCGCCTGCGCACCACCGAGGGTATACACGCGATCGACACCCGCCAGTTCGGCGGCAGCTAGCACCAGATCATTCAACACGCCGGCGGGCGCCGGCACCGTCATGACGATGAGGTCCACGCCCGCGAGCTTCGCCGGGATCGCATTCATCAGCACGGACGAGGGATAGGCCGCCTTACCCCCAGGTACATAGACGCCCACACGTTCCAGTGCCGTCACCTGTTGACCGAGCAGCGTGCCGTCATCGTCCTGGTAGCGCCACGAGCGTGTGAGTTGTCGCTGATGATAATCGCGTATGCGTACAGCGGCTTGTTGCAACGCTGAACGCTGTTCGCTCGCTATCGCTGCAACCGCTTGCTCGATGCGTTTCGCCGGCACCTGTAGCTCGCCGGCACTCGCGCAGTCATAGCGATCGAGGCGCCGCGTATATTCCAACAACGCTGCGTCACCACGAGCTTGCACATCCGCTAGCGTCGCGCGTACGGCGTTTTCAACCTCGGGGTCGTTGCTGCCTCCCCGTTCCCGCAAGCGCTCGAATTCGGACTCGAAGTCGCGCGCACCGGTATCGAGAACACGCAGCTTCAGTGACTGGAGCGATGCGTTCACTGCACGGCCTGCGCCAGTCGTTGTACTAGCGCCCTTACTGCTGCATGTTTCATCTTTAGCGATGCCCTGTTTGCCACCAGACGGGCGCTAATGTCAGCGATGTGCTCGACTTCCACCAGCCCGTTGGCAGCCAAGGTCCTGCCGGTGTGTACGAGATCCACAATCCGATCCGATAACCCAACCAGTGGTGCCAACTCCATTGAGCCATAAAGCTTGATGATATCGGTCTGAATACCTTTCGCCGCGAAGTGCTGGCGCGTCGTCTTGACGTACTTGGTAGCAATACGCAACCGCGTCCAGTTACGGGGATCGTCGCGCGCGGCGAGCCGATCCGGCTCGGCCACGATCATCCGACAGTGCGCCAGCTTGAGATCGAGCAGCTCATAAAGATCGTCGCCATCGGACTCCATAAGCACGTCCTTGCCGGCGAAACCGAGATCGGCCGCACCATACTGCACATAGGTGGGTACGTCGGCGGCACGGATAATAATAAGTTTGACGTCCGGATCTCGGCTATCGAGAACCAGTTTACGGCTCGTTTCTGGGTCTTCGGCAGGCTCTATGCCCGCGCGCGCAAGCAGCGGCAGGCTCTCTTCCAGAATACGGCCCTTCGACAGGGCGATGTGCACAATGCTGGACATGATCTCGCCACAAGCGGCAGCGATCAGTCATTGACCGCTTTGTGGATCGCAAGCGTGCCAGGCACCCGGCGGATGCGGGCGCCCAACTGTGCCAGCTTCTCCTCAATACATTCATAGCCACGGTCGATATGGTAAATGCGGTCGACAATGGTGTTGGATTTGGCAACCAATCCAGCAAGCGCTAAGCTGGCTGAGGCGCGCAAGTCGGTGGCCATTACTGGTGCTCCAGCCAGGTGCGTCACACCGCGCACGATGGCGGTGTTGCCACGCATTTCTATGTTGGCTCCCATTCGCTGCAACTCAAGCACGTGCATGAACCGATTCTCAAACACCGACTCGGTAACGGTGGCTGTGCCCTCGGCAACACAGTTTAGGGCGACAAACTGCGCCTGCATATCGGTGGGAAAAGCCGGGTAAGGCGCAGTACGGATATTGACCGCTTTGAGCTTCTTGTCCTGTCGGTCAAGGCAGATCCAGTTTGGTCCTGTGCTTATCTCCGCACCTGCCTCACGCAACTTGTCGAGCACCGCTTCCAGATGCTCAGGTTGGACGTCGCGCAGCCTAACATTGCCGCCGGTCATGGTTGCGGCTACGAGGTAAGTACCAGTCTCAATCCGGTCTGGGATCACATTGTGATAGGTGCCACCCAGGCTGTCGACACCTTCCACAACAATAGTATCGCTGCCGGCGCCGCTGATCTTTGCCCCCATATTAACCAAACACTTCGCCAGATCGATAACTTCGGGCTCACGCGCGGCGTTTTCAATAACCGTAGTGCCCTTCGCCAACGTCGCGGCCATCATGATGTTCTCGGTACCGGTCACAGAAACCATCTCCATAAGCAAGCGCGTACCCTTGAGTCGGCCGGCGCGTGCCTTGATGTAGCCATCTTTGATGTCGATGTCAGCACCCATAGCCTGCAAACCCTTAATATGCAGGTTAACGGGTCGGGAACCGATGGCACAGCCTCCGGGCATCGACACCTCAGCTTCGCCAAACCGTGCGAGCAGCGGGCCCAGTACGAGGATCGACGCGCGCATGGTCTTCACCAACTCATACGGTGCCCGCAACGAGGTTACGGCACTCGCGTCAGCCTCGATGGTCATCTTCTCGTCGACGACCAGTTTGACACCGATGCGACCGAGCAACTCCATGGTCGTGGTGATATCCTGCAGATGCGGCACATTGCCGATGCGCAGTGGCTTATTCGTCAATAGCGAGGCGACCAGCACTGGCAACGCTGCGTTCTTCGCGCCAGAAATGCGAATCTCGCCACGCAAAGGCGTGCCACCCGTTACGATCAGCTTATCCATGCCGGTATTGAGCTGCGTAGCGCTGAGATCATTGGCTGCCCACGCTGCAGTTACGTCTGCGCTGAACGGGGGTAAAAAACAAAAAGGCCGCCCCAGCGGCAGCCCCGGCTAGTGCGCGAAGACGCTGACTCTTCAACCCTGGACCTCCGTGACCAGCTTCTGCAGCTCTCCTTTCTGATATAGCTCAGTGATGATGTCACATCCACCGATGAATTCGCCGTTAATGTACAGCTGCGGAATTGTCGGCCAACTAGAATACTGCTTGATGCCTTCCCGAATCTCCGGGTCGGTGAGTACATCGATGGCCGTAAACCTGGCACCACAAGCGCCCAGCAGCTGTGTGGAACGAGCAGAAAAGCCGCACAACGGCGCCGTAGGTGTGCCCTTCATATAAAGCACGATTTTATCGGATTGAATCTGTTGCTTGATTCGCTCTTGTACTGACATATCTACAAACCTCTCTCTCAAGTGTCACTGGCTGCACAAGCGTCAGATGGCGCCGCCCTGCTCAGCCCACTGTTCTGGCGTATAGGTCCGCAACGACAGCGCGTGAATCTCGCCCTGCATCTTATTACCGAGCGCCTGGTACACCAGCTTGTGTTGCTGCACCATAGTCTTGTTTGCGAACGCCGCGGATACAACGATGGCCTCGAAGTGTTGGCCATCGCCGGACACACTGGCATGCGCACCCGCGAGACCTTGTTCAATTAAGTGCTTGATCTGTTCGGGCTGCATCGCCGGGAAACCTAATTATCGAGCCGATTTCCACCTTTTCAAGGGACCAGACAAGCATACGTCAGGCAGGGCGTGAATTGAAGGGGTGGGCTGGCACGTTCCTCTCGGTAGCTTAGCTGCGCAGCTTATAGCCCCGCTGCAGCATGGCCAGCGTCACTGTCGTCAGTAATGATAGAAAAAACCCCACGATCGCCAGGCTAAGGACAGGACTGACGTCGGATCGTCCGAAGAAACCGTAGCGGAATCCGTCGATCATGTAAAAAAATGGGTTGAAGTGAGACAGCCTCTGCCAAAACACGGGCAGGGAGTGGATCGAGTAGAACACCCCGCTCAGGAACGAGAACGGCACAATCACGAAGTTCTGGAATGCGCCCACATGATCGAACTTGTCAGCCCATATACCGGCGATCAGACCAAGCGTGCCGAGCACGGCGCTACCAAGGAAAGCGAAAACCACGACGAGCAATGGATTGTGTACAGGCAGTGGAACGAACAGCATCACCACCAGCCCGACGCACGCACCAACCGCGAGACCACGCACGACGGCAGCAAGCACGAAGGCGAGAAATAATTCCAGGCTCGATAGCGGCGCAAGCAACACGAAAACAATGTGGCCAGCAACCTTGGACTGAATGAGACTTGAGGAGCTGTTAGCAAATGCATTCTGAATCACTGCCATCATCATCAGACCGGGGACCAGGAAAGCCGTGTAGCTCACGCCTTCGAACGCCTGCACCCGGCCCTCCAACACCTGTGCAAATACCAGCAAATACAACAAGGCAGTAACGACGGGTGCCCCTAGGGTCTGCCATGCGACGTTGCTGAAACGCAGCACCTCCTTATAGAACAATGCCAAGAAGCCGTGAACATTCATTCGGCGGCCTCGCCCGTCAGCTCCAGGAATACGTCCTCCAAATCAGGTTCCTCCGTACGCAGATCAGTAATGGCGATGTCAGTGTGTCGCAGCCGGTCCAGAAATTCGACGATCGACTCGACACCCCGATCCAACTTGAACTCGAGCTGTCCACTCTGCTTGCTGACTAGCTTGGCTTGCAACTCCGGCGGCAACAGCGGAACCGGCTCCTCGACTGTAACAATGATATGTACGGTCATACCGATACCCTTACGCAGTAGTCCGTGCATACTGTCAAGCGCAACAACATTACCATGATTTAAGATGGCAATACGCTCACACAACGCCTCGGCCTCTTCCAGATAATGGGTGGTCAGCACGATCGTGTGACCTTCGTGATGCAGTCGTTGAATAAACAACCACAGAGACTTGCGCAGTCCGATGTCGACACCGGCTGTGGGCTCGTCCAATACGACGACCTCTGGCTTGTGCACCAGCGCCTGCGCGATCAATACACGTCGCTTCATGCCACCGGAAAGTGCCCGCATATTAGCATTGGCTTTGTTCATGAGGCCCAATGTGTACAACAGTTCGTCTATCCAGGCATCATTCTTACGCCCCAGACCAAAGTAACCGGCTTGAATGCGTAGTACCTCACGAACCGTGAAAAACGGATCAAACACCAGCTCCTGCGGCACTACACCGAGGCAGCGCCGCGTGAGCCGGTAGTCTCGTGTCACATCATGACCAAGCACAGATACATGGCCACTGTCACGGCGCGTGAGTCCGGCGATGATGTTGATCAGCGTCGACTTGCCGGCACCATTTGGACCTAACAGGCCGAAAAATTCACCCCGTTTGATAGCAAGGTTCACTCCTTTCAACGCGTGCACGTTGCCAAAGCGCTTTTGCACATCAACGATTTCGATTGCGTTGCTCATCGGTAATTTATACCAAAGAATAGGCCGCCATAGTCACAACACGTCATCTGACCCAGACCCCATCAAGAAAGCATTTGCATCATTCGACGCCACAGCGATGCGCATAGGATATTTGTGCGGCTTTATATATACTGATCGACTCTATCTCAAGTGTGCCGGGTGCTGCAAAAAGGTGGGGCGACATCATTGGTCCGGGGGCAGAATGGATTCGCCGGAAGGTTTTCAGCACTTACCGCAGGACTCCTGATAGAGTCTTGTCACGACAATGATAGCGAATTGGCGCACACTGGCTATCGCAATCTTTCTCCTGCTCACGTCAGTGGGCTCATGGTGGTTTCTCCGAACCCTGAAGCAACCCGGCGAACAGGTACGGACAACAGCTGTCAAAGGCGCGCAGGTTGACTACTATATGGAAAACTTCCGGGCCACCTTTATGGGGGAAGACGGCCAGCGCAAGTACATGCTCAAGGCTGAGCTCATGCAACACTACCCGCACGACGATAAATTGCGTTTGGTCAAACCCATTTTTGTGCAGTTCGAGGCTGGAAGGGAGGCAATAGACAGCCGCGGGGACATTGGCTGGTATTACAGCGCAAACAATGAAGTCTTTTTGTTGGGGAATGTAAAGATCGTACAGATGGGCGATGCTGCCAACAAGGTTAGCGAAACAACGACAACCGAGCTTCGAGTCCTGCTAAAGTAGACAATGCTCAGGCGCGGGAGTCTCTCGCCTCGCTACAGTTCTACAGTTCTAACGAACACCATGCCTGGCAACTACAAGATAATGATCCTCGGCTATATGCTGCTTGCCTGGGCTAGCGCGACGTCTGCGGCCGATGCGTCCAAAACCTTCAGCAGTGACAAGCCTATAAACATCTATGCCCGGACGATCGAGGTCGATGACAAGAGCGGCATCGCCTGGTACCGGGGTGACGTTTCAATTACAGATGGCGAGTTTTTTTTAAAAGCCGATCGCGTGCAGGTAATCACACGCAACCGGGAGATCGACATATTCAATGCCTTTGGTAACCCTGTCGACGTCAAGCGTCGCGCCGCCGACCAACAAATAATGATGACCGCGAAGGCGTTACGTGCGACCTACAACGTCAAGACCCAGAAGCTAGATATGTTCGAAAATGTTGAGTTGCATCAGCAAGGTTCAGAACTACGTTGCGCCGAGGTCCATTACGACGTGCAGACAGGGAAGTTTTTTGGCAAGGGCGATGAGGCTGAGGGACGATGTTCTGTATTGATGCAACCGCGAACCGCTAAGCCACAAACTGGCACCACGAGCGAGGCTGTCAAGCAGTGAGCAAGCTGGCGGCGACCCATCTTCGCAAGAGCTACAAGAAGCGAGTCGTTGTCGACGACGTTTCGCTGGAGATAAACACGGGAGATGTGGTTGGGCTGCTCGGACCAAACGGTGCGGGTAAGACTACCTGTTTCTATATGATGGTCGGTCTCGTGCCCATGGATGGTGGCGAGATCACATTGGAGGGGGCGCGGATCAGTCACCTGCCGATGCATAAGCGCGCCAAACTCGGGCTCGGATACCTGCCGCAGGAACCATCCGTGTTTCGTGGTATGACGGTCGAGGAAAACATCCTGGCGATTCTTGAAACGCGCAACAATATGAGCCAGGCGAAACGCTATGAGCGCCTGCAGCAGTTGCTCGACGAATTGCACATTAACGAGCGACGCGACACGCGCGGCATTAGTCTCTCCGGCGGAGAACGCAGGCGTGTAGAGATCGCGCGCGCGCTTGCTAGTGAACCACGCTTCATGCTACTAGACGAGCCCTTTGCTGGGGTAGACCCGATTTCAGTGTTAGAGATTCAGCAGTTAATCAGACACTTACAGCAACTCGGCATTGGCGTATTGATCACCGACCACAATGTCAGGGAGACACTGAAGATCTGCGATCGCGCTTATATCCTAAACGACGGACGGGTCCTGACAGCGGGCACACCCCAGGATATCCTATATAATGAAGATGTAAGAAAAGTCTACCTGGGGGAAGACTTCCGATTATAGGGTGGGTTCCGCCCTTCAGCCCGTCGGCCCTCAGCGTCCGGCCGGGCACTAATAGCTCCGCCGGCGAACCGTCCGCGGTTGCGGGCAAATACCCTGGAGACGAGGAGTACGTAATATATCGGGTGCCGCCGACTGTGGCGGGCCCTAAGGGGTAAAGGCACGCTACATGCAGTTTGGTTTCGCCCTATGAAGCAAACCCTCGACCTGCAACTCGGTCAACATCTGACCATCACGCCGCAATTGCAGCAGGCAATTCGGCTGTTGCAGTTATCCTCGATAGAACTTCAGCAGGAGATCCAAGAAGCCCTCGAAACCAATCCGCTGCTCGAGGAAAAAGAGGACGACGCCGGCGACCAAAAGGATGAGGCGGCCAACAACGACTTTGATAGTAGTGAGCTTACGGTTGACGGTTCGTTACAGCCCACCGATCTTGAAATGGATCAGCGCAAACTCGACGACGCTACCGGGCCCGATAACAACGACTGGAGCGATGGTTTCGATATACCGGTGAGCGGCGCGACTGCTCGCGTAGACAACGATGATGATCTGCCCGATCTCGACGCACGTAACAGTCGTCCGCAAACGTTACGCGATCACCTTGAATGGCAGATGCAAATGACACCGTTTTCTGAGAAGGATCGGGCACTCGCACTCGCCATAATTGATTCAATCAATGAAGACGGTTACCTGACCTGTAGCCTCGAGGAGATCCACCAACTCCTTGTCAGGGAACACGAAACCGATCTCGATGAGATAGAGGCAGTGCTGCACCAGGTGCAGAATTTTGATCCGATCGGCGTTGGCGCCCGCGATCTCAGTGAATGCTTACAGCTGCAGCTACGCACTCTTGACCCCGATACTCCATACTTGCAGCAGGCACGTCAGCTCGCAACCCCAGATTATCTCGCGTTGCTTGCGAACCGCGATTACCCCCAGTTGCGTCGCCTTACGAAGATGCGCCAGGAAGACCTACAACAGGCGGTATTGTTGATACGCAGCCTTAATCCTCGACCGGCCGCCAATGTCAACACGGCACAGACTAACTACATCGTTCCCGACATTATCGTGCGTAAACTAAAAGGGCTTTGGCGTGCCGACATGAATGGCGAGGTAGCGCCACGCCTGCGGATCAACCGCGAGTATGAAAAGCTGATTACCCGTGGGGACACCAGTGCGGATAACAAATACCTGCAAGATCAGTTACAGCAGGCGCGCTGGTTTATCAAGAGTCTCAATAGTCGCAACGAAACGCTACTCAAAGTCGCACGCACCATCGTTGATCGGCAACGGGCTTTTTTCGAACATGGCCCCGAAGCTATGAAGCCATTAGTGCTGCACGATATCGCCGAGGCGGTGGCCATGCACGAGTCAACGATATCCCGCGTTACGACAAATAAGTACATGCTGAGCCCGCGCGGCATATTCGAGCTCAAGTACTTTTTTTCCAGTCATGTGGGCACTGCCGACGGCGGAACCTGTTCTGCAACGGCAATACGATCGCTCATCAAGAAGCTTGTCGAGGCAGAGTTGCCGGCTAAACCGATCAGCGATAGTAAGATTGCCAAAATTCTGGAGCAACAGGGGATAAACGTGGCTCGGCGTACGGTAGCCAAATACCGCGAGTCTATGCGCATTCCCCCGTCCAATCAGCGCAAGTCGATCATATAGTCATAAAGAGGTATTTATGCAAATCACGGTGAGCGGCCAGAATATGACGATTACCGAGCCTTTGCGAAGTTATGCGTCCGAGAAACTGACACGAATCCAACGTCGCTTCGACCACGTCACGACAACCAATGTGGTACTGCATGTAGAGAAGAACCGCCACAAGGCAGAGGCTACTATTCATGCCAAAGGTGTGAGCTTGCATGCGGACGCAGAAGGCAACGACATGTATGCGGCGATCGATTTTTTGGCCGACAAGCTCGACCGCCAGGTCTTGAAATACAAGCAAAAGATTACGACCAACCATCACCGAAAAAACAAGAAACCCAAGGCTGCGACTTAATAGCACGATCGCTGCGAGATCGTCCATCCCTTCCCTCCGCAGCGTAGACCGAACCCTATGCGCCTTCACGACATCCTAACGCCCAGGCGTATTGCCATTCGTCTGCGCGTTTCCAGTAAGAAACGTTTGCTAGAAGAGATTTGCACCCTGCTCGCTCACGACCCGACGAGCGCAGTCGATTCGGCAACGGCCTTTCAGTCTCTGCTCGAGCGCGAACGCTTGGGCACGACGGCGATTGGTCATGGCGTTGCCTTGCCCCATGGTAGGTTGAAAGGACTGCAGACGGCCATCGGCGCCTTTGCCACGCTCGCTGAGGAAATCGACTGCGATGCAGCTGATGGTAAACCGATCAAATTGGTATTTGCGCTACTTGTACCCGAAGACGCTAGTGAGGAACATCTACAGCTGCTGGCGCAACTCGCCACGATTTTCAACGATAGAGAACTGTGCGATCAGTTGTCGCGCGCCGTGAGTCAGGACGCAGCTTACCGCCTACTCGTTAGTCAGCGCGGTGCGGCTGAACGGAAGGTCAGCTGAAATGCGTTTAGCTAGGTGTGCGTCATACGCGAACCTTCCCGACTGAGTTGAACGAAGGCCTGCTCGTATCGGCCGCCCAATGTTCATGCTTCAAGTACCGCCCAAGCACGTCCCGCCCGTGACGCAAATCCCTGGTCAAAGACAAACGGCTACCTACAGATACGACGCCTTGCTATGCTCACTGACCGGATACACGTAATCTCTGGATCAATTCTTCGAGGCAGTAATCAAAAACGAGCAGTGCCTGTGGGCAATCGGAAATGAGCTTTTTGATCATAAGCGGATTGTCAGGCTCGGGTAAGAGTATTGCCCTCCAGGCACTGGAGGACATGGGTTTCTACTGTATCGACAACCTGCCGGTAGCGATGCTGCCGCACCTTGCCCGAGAGATCGCCAGCGCTAGCGGTGACACACTTCGCAATGTCGCGGTCGGTATTGACGCCCGTAATCAGGCCTTTCTGCACGAGGTCCCCAAGAGCCTCGAGGAGTTACAATCGCTCGGAATCCACTACAAGATCATCTTCCTGGAGGCGGAAGAGTCTGTGCTCGTCAAGAGGTTCAAACAGACTCGACGTAAACACCCTTTAACCGACAAGAAAACCTCGTTGCTGGAAGGCATACGCCGTGAAAAGTCGCTGCTTGAACCTTTATCCTTCGAGGCTGCCATACGCATCGATACAACTCACACTAAACCGGTGGAATTGCGCCAGCAATTACATGATCTGGCCGGCAATCGCGACACGGCTGGGCTTATGTTGTTGTTTGAGTCTTTCGGTTTCAAGCACGGTACACCGCTTGACGCTGATTTCGTGTTTGACATCCGCTGCCTCCCCAACCCCTATTGGGAGTCCGAGCTGCGCAGGTTTACCGGACTCGACGAACCGGTGATCAAGTTCTTGGAACAACATGTACAAGTACAGACCATGTTCGAGGACATTTGCGCTTTCCTCGAGAAATGGTTGCCTGCATTTGAGCGTGAGCAACGCGGCTATCTCACGATCGCCGTCGGTTGTACCGGTGGGCAACACCGCTCCGTCTATATGGTGCAGCGACTCGCGGACTATTTCGCAGGCCGACAGCTAAACACACAGATTCGCCACCGGGAGCTTGCATGATGATGCAGTTGTTCCTGAGACGGCAGGCTCGGCTATTCAACGATCTTGCCGTGGACACGCTGATACCGAGCGGCGGCACTCTATGAGTCACGGCCCGGCGGCGGATGAAATGTCAGGTAATCTCCATCGTAAATAGGCGCGGCATGCACGCCCGCGCTGCTGCCAGCTTTGTCAGACTGGCCGCAAATTTCAGCAGTAAGATCACATTGCGCCGAGACGGCAAAGAAGCCGACGGCAAGAGTATCATGGGCATCATGATGCTTGCGCTCTCCAGGGATTCTCAGGTGGAACTCTGTGCCGATGGCAAGGATGAGGCGCAGGCCCATGCGGCGCTTGTTGCGCTGGTCAAAAACGGTTTTGGCGAGGAATAAATGCTCGCATTACACGGCACCGGCGTGAGTCAGGGAATTAGTATGGGCAAGGCCTACGTGCTTCGCCGCGGACAGGCTGATATCTCCCAGTACCGCATTCCGCGGCAGCTGCTAGAACAGGAGGTGCAGCGCTTTGAGCAGGCGGTCGATACTGCGCGGACCCAACTCCGCCGTATTCGTACGCGCATCCCGGCGGACGCCCCGCCAGAAACTGCCAGCTTGATTGATACCCACTTGCTGATGCTCAACGATGACATGATTTGTCGGGCGCCACTCGCGGTGATCCGAGAGCAACAGTGTAACGCTGACTGGGCGCTGAAATTGCAACGTGACGACCTGGGTGGCCGGTTTGCAAGAATGGAAGATCCCTACTTGCGCGCCAAACGGATCGATGTCGAGCAAGTCATTGATCTTGTCTTGCACAATCTGGTGGAACCGCGCGGCGCCAACCAGGACATTGGCTCTGGCAGCCAGATTCTGGTCGCCAACGACCTAACCCCGGCCGATGCTGTGATGCTAACACGCATGCGCATGAAGGCTTTCGTCACCGATGTTGGTGGGCCGATTTCACATACGGCAATCCTCGCGCGCAGCCTGGGCATTCCAGCCATCGTTTCACTGCATAGCGCAACCGCCTTTTTGCGCACTGGCGACCATCTCGTCGTTGACGGTGACCGTGGTGTGCTCATCGCGGGCTCACATGAGGGCATAACCAGCGAATATCGCAGGCGTCGTCATGCCCTGGTACGCATGCGCCGGGAGCTCGCCAAATTACGCGGTGCCCGCGCAGTCACGCGTGACCGCCAGCCAATCACGCTGCTCGCCAACATTGAACTGCCCGCCGACCTTAAGGTCGCTGCTCGCGTCGGTGCATCGGGAATTGGACTGTATCGCACCGAGTATCTGTTCATGAATCGACAAGATCCGCCCAGTGAAGAGGAACAGTATCGAACGTACGCCAGAGTAGTAAAGGCTTTTGCCGACAGGCCCGTGACCATACGCACGTTGGACCTGGCGGCAGACCGGCAAGTTGATGGCGCGAGCGTGGGGCCTGGAACTACCAATCCGGCGCTTGGATTGCGCGCCGTACGGTTGTGCCTGCGCGACATGTCACTGTTTCGTCCCCAGTTGCGCGCGATCTTGCGCGCCTCGGCACACGGTAAAGCGCGCATCATGATCCCGATGCTGTCGAGCCTGGAAGAGTTGTTTCACGTTCTGGCCCTGATCGAGGACACAAAGCGCACGCTTGCACGTGAGGGCAAACGTTTCAATCGTCGGATTACGATCGGGGGTATGATCGAGGTGCCGGCGGCTGCCGTATGCGCGGATTTGTTCGCAGCACATCTCGACTTCCTGTCCATCGGCACCAATGATCTTATTCAATACACGCTGGCGATCGACCGTCTGGACGATTCCGTCAGTTACCTTTATGACCCATTGCACCCGTCGGTGCTACGTTTGATCGAGGGAGTGATCGACGCGGCGCGGGCAGCGCGAATCCCAGTGGCTATGTGTGGCGAAATGGCTGGCGACCCGCACTATACACGTCTGCTGCTGGGCATGGGGCTAACGGAATTTAGCATGCACCCATCGATGCTGCCGCAGATCAAGAACATCGTGCGTCATAGCGAGTTAGCAAGGCTGCGCAGATCAGCACGCAAGATCATGCGCGCAGGTGACAGCGCTTTGCTACGCAGGCTGGTTGATAAGATCAACGAGAATCCCCTGAGTGCCGGTTAGCACCGTTGCGGGCGCGCCTCGGATGCCTCAGCGATATCTGCCCACGCCTTCGGGCAGAAACGGACCCATTTCCTTGAGTGCCTCGGGAGAGTAAAGAAAGCAGGGTTTGCCCGCACCGACGATTGCCACCATGTTCTGCTTATACCTGGGTTTGGTCGGTTTGAAACCCTCGGTGAGCCGGGGCTCGAAAGTGTCATCCAGCAGTGAAACGCTGGCGATCTTATTTACGCGTAGACGCTTCCAGAAAGGCGGTTTTCTCCCGGATGCCGAATAACCGCCGGTCTGGTAGCAATCGACCATGAGCCGGCCCTGTTCGTCTTTATAGGCGGCATGCGGTTCAACCACTCGCGCACCGCCTTCGTGGTAACGAACCGACGCATAACGCTGCTCGTTTATGGCCTTCTTCAACAACTCCAGTACATCGGTCGACACATGTCACCTTTGGCAAGTCTACGCGTGTCCATTTTAGCGATGGGTCACCGACCTCGCAACGCGCGACACCGGCGTTAGACGAGAAGGACCGTTGCGAGACCGAGAAAAGATAGAAAACCGACCACATCGGTCACTGTCGTCAAGGCAACACCACTAGCTAGAGCCGGATCGATACCCAGGCGTCGGACACCCACCGGAATCAGCACGCCGGCAAGCGCCGCAAATACCAGATTGATGACCATCGCCAGAGCGATAACAAGGCCCAAGCCGAGATCGTGAAACCAAACAACGGCAATGAGTCCGACAATAAAGGCCCATAACATACTGTTCAACACACCCACCATCAGTTCCCTTACTAATAACCGGCGGGCATTAGCATCCGTGATCGTGCCGAGCGCCAGCCCACGCACCACCAGCGTGACGGTCTGCGTGCCCGCGTTACCGCCCATGCTGGCGACAATCGGCATTAGCACTGCCAGCGCTACTACCTTTTGAATAGTGTCCTCGAATAGGCCGATTACCCACGACGCAACAATGGCCGTGACCAGGTTAATGCCAAGCCAGAGTGTGCGGTCACGTGCGCTGCGTGCGACCGGCGCGAAGATATCGACCGCTTCGCTCAGGCCCGCCGGCGCCATCACCGAGTGGTCTGCATCTTCGCGTATGACATCAACCACATCGTCCACAGTAATACGACCCAGGAGCTTTTCGTGCTCATCGACGACCGGGGCGCTGATCAGGTCGTAGTTTTCAAACGCCGTAGCGACCTCAGCGTCTTTGGTCATAGCGCTAAACTTGATCGGCTGCGGATCCATTACCTCTCTCACCTGCATTTTGGGATCTGAGGTAAGTAGTTTCACTAGCGGCAGCTCACCGACCAGACGGTGGATCTTGTCGACCACGTAGAGCGTGCTCGTCTGCTCCGGCAACTCACCGAGCAAACGCAAATAGCGAAATACCACTTGCAGCGTGATATTCTCACGCACGGTAACTGCATCAACATTCATCAAGCCACCGGCCGTATCCTCGGGAAAGGACAAGACGGCGTCGAGCCGTTGACGCTGTTGCTTGTCCATGAAGAGCAGGATTTCGGCGGTGGCCTCCGGTGAAAGCGCAGGCAACAGGTCAGCGACGTCATCCGTGTTCAGTGCCTGTACAGCAGTAATAAGCGACGTCTGATCGAGCTCATTCAGCAGATCTGCCCGTACCGCCTCCGGCACCTCCAGCAACACCTCACCCATCAGCGCTGGGTCCACTTTGCGCCAGATCTCGTGGCGCTGCTCGGGGGGGATCGCCTCCAATACATCGGCGATATCGGCGGGGTGCAACGCCTTGAGAATTGCCTCGACCTCCTCGGCTCTTTCGTTTTCCAGAGCCGCAAGTATGGCGAGGAGCTGCTCAGATTGCTTTTGTGGTTGTGCCGTGGTCATCGGGCAATTCGTGAAAGGTGTGTGCGTAACAAAGAGCCGGATTCTAACACCGGGCCATATGCGTTTCTTGTCTCGCGCAGCGCTGAGAGTCGCACCCCGGGCGCGCATGCCCTCAAACGGCGTGACTGACTAGCGGCAGGGATAAATCAGGCGACCGTGTTAGTGGGTACAGGGGTTATCACTAACTGCCGGCTACCGTCATGCGGCGGATCAGGATAGAACCACTACGGATATTGCTTCGGGTATCGACATCGTTGCCGACTGCAACTACATCGGCAAACATCTGCTTGAGATTGCCGGCAACGGTGATTTCCTCAACTGGGAACTGGATCTCCCCGCCATCGACCCAGAACCCGGCCGCACCGCGGGAATAGTCGCCGGTAACGACATTTACGCCGAAACCAATGAGCTCTGTGATGAGCAGTCCACTGCCCATTTGCTGCAACAGCGCGGGCAGATCATGCTCACTGGTAGAGATGCTGAGGTTATGCACGCCGCCCGCATTGCCGGTCGTTTGCAAACCGAGCTTGCGGGCCGAGTAGGAGTCGAGCACGTAGCTCTTTAACACGCCGGCCGTGACAATATCGTGTTCGACCGTAGCGACACCTTCGCTATCGAAGGCAGCACTACCGAGACCTTTCCTCAGGTGCGGCTGCTCGAAGATTCGTACGTGCCCGGCAAATACCGGCTTGTCGATATGATCCAGTAAGAACGACGCCCCGCGATAAAGACTAGACCCGCGCACCGCGTTGATGAAATGAGATAGCAGGCTCGAGGCGATCGGGGCTTCGTAGATTACCGGTGTTTGTCGCGTGTCGAGCTTGCGCGCCCCTAATCGCCGCACGGCCCGCCGACCCGCTTGCGTTCCAACTTCGACTGCACTGTCGAGATCGCTATGGTCACGCACCGTCGAGTACCAATAATCCCGCTGCATACCGCCCTCATCCTGTGCGATGACGCTGCAGCTCAAACTATGCCGAGTAGTGGGCGTCGTGGCGATGAAACCATGGGTATTGCCGTAAACCTCGACGCCTTCTTGCGTGGAAAGTGTAGCGCCCTCGGAGTTCTTGATTCTGGTGTCGGCGCGCCGTGCGGCATCTTCACACTCGCGCGCCAGCTCGATCGCCCGAGCGGTTCCCGGGTTCCAAGGGTGATAGAGCTCGAGGTCGGGAAACTCCGTTGCTAACCGATCACGATCGGCGAGACCGGCACACTCGTCCTCAGCGGTGTATTTAGCGATAGAACAAGCAGCACGTACCGTGTCGTGGATCGCAGCATCACTAAAGTCGGAGGTACTAGCAGAGCCGCTCTTCTGTCCCAAATATACCGTCAGTCCAAGATGCTTATCACGATTGTGCTCGACCGTCTCAACTTCACCGAGACGTACCGTCACAGATAATCCCTGCCCCACGCTGACAGCCGCTTCGGCGGCACTGGCCCCCTGCCGTCGCGCTTGCGCGAGGATCTTCTCAACCACCGCCGTCAGCGGGGCCTGTCCTAGTTTGGCATCGACCAACAAATCGCTGCGCTTGCTCATGCCATGGCGCCCCTCAGCCTTGGGTACCACCGACGGTGAGACCATCGATGCGCATGGTAGGTTGACCCACACCCACTGGTACGCTTTGCCCCTCCTTGCCGCACGTGCCAACACCGGTATCGAGACGCAGATCGTTACCGACCATACTCACGCGCGTCAACACATCAGGGCCGTTGCCGACTAAGGTGGCGCCTTTAACTGGACGCGTGACCTTGCCGTTCTCGATTAGATAGGCCTCGCTCGCAGAGAACACGAACTTCCCCGAGGTAATATCGACCTGACCGCCGCCGAAGTTCACCGCATAGAGCCCACGCTGCACAGACGCGATGATTTCTTGGGGATCGTAACTACCTGCAATCATGTAAGTGTTGGTCATACGCGGCATGGGCACGTGCGCATAGGACTCGCGTCGCCCGTTACCCGTCGGTGCCATACCCATCAGGCGCGCATTAAGCGTGTCCTGCATATACTGCACCAGTACTCCGTTTTCTATTAGCACGGTTTTTTGCGTAGGCGTGCCTTCATCATCGACATTGAGTGAACCGCGCCGTTGCGCCAGCGTGCCATCATCGACCACCGTGCATTGTTCCGTCGCCACGCGCTCACCAATGCGCCCGGAAAACGCCGACGTACCTTTGCGATTGAAATCGCCTTCGAGGCCATGGCCGATCGCCTCATGCAGCAAGATCCCGGGCCAACCAGGTCCTAGCACCACCTGCAAGGTGCCGGCCGGCGCATCAACCGCCTCCAGATTTACCAGCGCCTGGCGCACGGCCTCGCGCGCATAGCCAAGCGCCGTTTCCTTTTCCAAGAAATATGGGTAACCGAACCGACCACCACCACCAGCCACCCCTTGTTCGCGGCGACCGTTCTCCTCGGCAATTACGGTAACGCTGAGGCGCACCAGAGGGCGCACGTCAGCCGCGAGCATGCCGTCACTGCGAGCAACCATGACCACTTCGTGCACCGCAGCGAGTCCCGCCATCACTTGCTTCACGCGGGGATCCGAGCGCCGCGCCTCTGCCTCTACCTGCTCCAGCAATTGCACCTTTTGCTCGTCCGTCAGGCTCGGAAGCGGATCCGTGGCCGAGTAGAGCTCAAGACCGCGCCCGGCGTTCCAGCCTGTCGGCAGCGTCACGCTATGGCCCTGCTGGGCGATGGCACGGGCAGCATGGGCGGCGTCCAGTAATGCCGGCAGGCCAATCTCGTCGGAGTAGGCAAATCCAGTTTTCTCTTGGCTTACTGCGCGCACACCGACACCCTGCTCGATGTTATGGCTGCCGGTTTTGACGCGCCCCTCTTCGAGCGACCAGGACTCGTGGCGACGATACTGAAAATAGAGATCCGCGTAATCTACACGACGAGATAACAACTGCCCCATCAGTCGCTCAAGGTCGGAATCACCGATCCCTGCAGGCTCAAGCAGAGAGGCGCGTGCCTTTTGTAGGATTTCTGACATCACTAGGTTTCCGGTGTTCAATACTCGGCAGCGCACTGCGTACGCGCTGCAAGTGTTCACGATCGATATCAGCGACTACAAATCCAGGTCCGCGAGTCAATCGCGCGAGCACTTCACCCCATGGACCGACAATCATGCTGTCGCCGTAAGTCTCTCGGCCATTGGTGTGGCGACCCACCTGGGCGGCAGCAACCACGAAACTAAGATTCTCAACCGCGCGTGCCCGCAACAGCACTTCCCAATGCGCCTTACCGGTAAGCACCGTAAATGCCGACGGCAATGTGATGATCTCAGCGCCCTCATCGAGCATACGGCGGAAAAGCTCTGGAAAGCGCAAATCATAGCAGACCGCAAGGCCGAGCCGGCCGAGCGGTGTATCGGCTACCACGATCTCGTCCCCAGCCTCGATCACCCCCGACTCGAGATACTCCTCACCGTTCTGCAGCTTGACATCAAACAGATGGATCTTGTCATAGCGAGCTACGCGTGTGCCTTGATCATCGAACAACAAGCAGGCGGCGCGAACCTTGTTACTTTGTCGCGCCTGCAACGGTATGGTTCCGCCGATGAGCCAGATGCGGTGCTGGCGCGCTTGCTCGCAGAGAAAATCTTGAATGGGGCCTGCACCATCTTTTTCAACCACCGCTAACCGATCGCCTTCTTTCATTGGCATAATGGCAAAATTCTCCGGCAATACCACCATGGTCGCGCCGGCATCGACGGCTTGGCCTATCAAGCGCGTGGCCTCAGCAAGGTTGGAGGCGACCTCCGGGCCTGACGTCATTTGGATAGCGGCAATCCGGTTCATGGATCTTCGTTAAGGCACGGTGTCGACACGCACGATGTCGCGCCTTTGCAGGTCGTCTTTTAGGTTGATACGACTTGAAGGGACCCCCAACGAGACCAGCCAGGAGCGCAGCTCCTCGGCCCATAAGGAGCCATTTTCCCCGCGCGCATAGCGAATAACGAGCTGGCTACCGGGTTTGCGATCGAATGTGGCCATTAGCTCGCGTAGTTCCGGCCACGCGGCTACGGTCTCGCCGCTGCGCGGCGTTGCCCACCGCTCCGCGCTGATCGTTACGCTCTCCGCCCACAACGGCGGTGGTACAAGCAAGAACAACGCGAGCATCAGCGCAGGCGGCCACATTGTTGATGAGCATAGCATTGAACCACTCACCATTCATCCGCCTTCAATGTTGGGGCGCATCCGGCTCTTCCGTCTGCGGCACATCACCAAGCCTCTCGATCTGCGGGTCGTCCCAAGGTCCTTTAACCAGATAGGTGATACGGGTTCCCTTGGCGAACTGTTTTTTGAAAATCTTTTCGAGCGAGAGCAGTACCAGTCCTACTTGCGGACCGAGCACCGCCCACAGGCCGATATTGGTACCTATGCTGGGTACAACCTGCACGCCAAGGTCGAAATCCTTGTCCGCGATGCCCATCCTGCCGTTAAACGAGACCTGCGCCACCCCGGTCATGTAGAGGTTGTGCGTATAGGCGTTGCCATGATCAAGGGATATGTCACCTTTCAGGGTCTTGAACGGCAGCCCTTTGCCAAATAGTGAAGCAAAATCCAAGGTGAAAAGCTTGCCAATGGCACTGAAGTCCAGCAGACCAAAGAGTCTACCTGCTCCCTGCTTGACGCGAAGAAAACGGCCATCCTTGGCTGATAACGTGACGTTGCCCTTCAACGTCGACAACGCAGGCTTGGCCGGTGGCCCACGCCAGGCCAACTTGGCGTTGACATCGAAGACACCATCCTTTATCTGCTCCGGCTGGTTGAAGGCCGTCAGCGTTTCGCCCATATCGGAACTGTGTAACTCAAGCTCGAGCTCCGTGAAATCATTACCCTCCACCTGCGACCATCGACCAGTGAGCACCAACGTCATATCCGGCCTTACCAGACGGGCCTGCGTGACCTTCCACCCGAGCACCGTGTGCATCGCAGTAAATTGGAGCTCGCCGATGGGGTTACCGCCGAAGACGAAGGACTTCGCCACTAGGTGCAAAGATGGCAAGATGCGCGGATCGGGTGGATTCATGTCCGGTCGTGGTTTCTTCTCTGGCAGGTCAAGGTGTGCGAGCTCGAGCCGCATGTTGGCGATGGGAATGTCGCTACCCTCAGTGAGCTTAATGCGTCCCTGCACAGAATCGCCGTATATCTCCCCGCTCCAATCGCCGCGATTCCTCGAGATGTCGATATGAAATTTACCGAACCTCCGGTTGAATAGATAAAGCGAATCGAAATCGCCGCGCAAGCGTCTCAACACTGTCGTCGACACCGCGCCCTCGCCTCGGTGGAACACCTCAAACCAGGGATCAGCGTCGACGTGAACCGCGGTGGCACTTACCTCGAGCCCAGGACCGGCCGGCAGGGTCGCCTCACCCATACCCAAGACGATCGCACCGCGATCAAAAACCCAGCCATCCGTCTGGCTGATGAACTTGAAACGGCTATCGATATGCTCACCGATGCGCACGCTCACCAAGCGTGCGCCAGCGCCGGCCTTTTCAGATACCAGCAAAAGCTTACTGGCGATTCCGTCTGGTCGATCCAGCGGCGCCGGGAGATTACTCTGCATTTTGCTGAGATCTGCTTCGAGGCGCAGCTGATCAAGCCCGTTTCGCAGGCGCATGTCGCCACGCCAGGGCGCTTCACCGTGCAGGTAACGCAATACATTCAAGCGTCCAGCCTCAATCAAGCCGGCGGCCGTGAACGTTCCCCGACCAGACAACAGCGTCCCAACCTGCTCGCCGGAACGCTGGGTGCCGATGCTGACGTAGGCGGGTCCCCCCAAAAACTGGCCATGCAGCTCCCCGCTCGTAGGACCGAGGCGATCGAAAGCGACCCACCCCTGTACCTCGTGAGCACTCACATGCGGTACCCGAAAGCGTAGCGTGCCGTTGTTGATGGTATATTGTCCGGTCATGGTAAAGGTCTCAGGATCAAGTGCCGGAATTTCGATCTGCAGCTTCAACAACCCCTGACCGGTGGCATCAATTCCCATGTTCACGTAGGCGCTCCAGTCGCTGTCTCCGCCTGGCGGTGGTGCGTTCCGCAGCACCCGCAGCGTCTCGGTAGCGGAGCCTTGCACCAAACCATTGATCTCGACGACTGGCTCCGCGTATCGACTGAGATCCTTCGCACTCACCTTAACCTGGCTCACGGCTAATTCACCGATCGCCGCCTGATCAATCGTGATCAACATGCCCGGGCCCTTGAACAGGAGATCGCCCTCTCCTTTGCTAAGAGGTGTCCAGCCCGGCAAGTAATTGAATACGGCATCGCGTACCCGAGCACTGACTTCGAAGGTTCCGTTGCCCTCGCGGAAGGGAAAGTCTGCGAGGTTACCGTCGAAAATCACTCGACCCGCGACAACGTCGCCGGACACGATCGCCCTATCCAACCACTCGATCAGCTTCGCTGGCATGACATTGTGCGGAAAATAGCGACTAGCATGGGCACCGTTGCCATCGCTAAAGTCGACTCGCAGGTTCATATAGGGGCGGGTGCCACTTCCCAGAGGTCCATGTAACTCTAAGGTTCCGGTGCCGCGACCGTCTTCGGCAATCACCCGCATGTTCTCGCCGCTCAAACGCCACTGCTCCGCTTCCACTGCCCAACGCAGCGTGGCGGATACCGCGCTCGCGTTGATGGGTAGGCGGAACATGTAGGGGGCAGTAACCGTGACATCGCTTGCGTCGAGCATGAAGCTGCCACGACGACCTTCAGTTGACAGACTGCCTGTGATGCCCCGCACACCCGGGATTTTTTCGAACGGTTCGCTCTGCAAGCGCTCGACCTTCGCGTTCAGCGCATAGTCGTCGGCGCTCTTGCCGTCGCCCGCGATATGCAGAGTAATAGCCTGTAACCTGCCGCGCGGTTGCATCAATTTCACCGACTCGAGCAATCCATCTTCGATTTCCAGAGTGCGGAGAAATCGGCTCAGGTCCTCGAGCTCGAGCTGCTTCAGGCGCAGCGTGGTGCCGTCTGGCCCCCCCAAAACCCGCAAGTGCCCGGCGGACCAGGCCGGCCCGCTGAGCCCAAGCCAGAAATCTTCCACGTTCAGGTGCCAATATGCCCCGTCGCGTTTCCAATTGAGATCTGCGCGCGCCGTTTGCATACGGAAAGAGGTGTGCCACTTCGTCAGCGGCAGCTGCAGATCGTCCACGCTGACGTGGCCGCTGCCTGATTTGGGTTGCCCGTCCTGCCAAACAGTCAATAGGTTCGCATTGAGCTTACCGGCTATGGGCGACGGCATTGCCTCGCGCACAACCTTGGGTAGCGCATCGAGTCTTAGGTCAACCATCTTGACAGACACACGACCTTGCCAGGATTCATCGACAAAGGGGTTGCCGCGGATGTCGAGCGTCATCGAGCAATCGAGGCAGATCTCTGGGGGGAACTCACTCCTAATGCCAAGTTGATGACGATTGCCGGAATTCTTCAAGTCTATGTTGATCTTCGATAGATATATCGCCTGCTTTTCGTCACCGCGATGATCAAACCATTGAAACTCCCCGGCTTCGATAACAACGTGCCTTTGTTTCAGCAACCACAATACGAACCCGCTGTTGTCGCTACCTTCTTGCGCGCGCATTGGACCGAATCCCGTGACTTGCAGGCGCCCGTCGGCTAGTCGTTCCAACCCCATACTAGGCCTTACCAGCACCAGGCTGTCCACGCGCAGCTCACCCCAAAGCAGCGGCAACAGCGCCAGGCTGACGCGCACTTCACCCAGACGTAACGCCCGTGTCAAATCGACCGGTGAATAAATGTCCAACCCTTGGATGCGCATACCCGGGTGCCATCCATCCCAGTAGCTTTGAAGCTCGGCGATGTGAATTGAGTAGTTAGTCTTCTCGCTCAGGTACTGCTCGAGCTCGCCCTTGTTCTTGGCAAGGGTTGGCAAAGCAACACGAAGCAACGTAAGCACGACGGCAAGCAATAGCAGCACGCCCGCCAGCACATACAGCGTCCAGCGACTTACGTGCAATGTCCAACGGCCTATATGAAAGGCGACGCGTTGAATCTTCTTTCGCATTTAACCCGCCGTTACTCGCCGATACTCATGCGTGCGTGCGCCTGCCCCGCTATCGACGGTGTTGTATGCGCGTGAGACCGCTTTGCACTTCGCCAATACGCACCCGCGTGCAACCAAACTGATGTCAGGATCACATCGGTACAATATCGTACTGCTCCTGATGATAAAGCGGCTCCACCTGCAGGGTGATCGGCCTGCGAATAAATTCCTGCAGCTTGGCAAGACCCTCGGCTTCTTCGTCGAGCAACATGTCGATAACAACCTGGGAGGCCAATACCATGTACTTGTCTGTGCCGAATTGGCGCGCTTCACGCAAGATCTCACGAAAGATTTCATAACACACAGTCTGCGCTGTCTTCAGTATGCCACGACCATTACATGTGGGGCATGGTTCACAGAGCACGCGCTCGAGACTTTCGCGCGTGCGCTTGCGCGTAAGCTCTACTAGACCGAGCCCCGACATTTCAACGATATGCACCTTCGCACGGTCATGTGCCAGCGCTTTCTCCAGCGCGCGCACGACCTGGCGCCGGTGCTCGGGGTCTGCCATATCGATAAAATCGATGATGATAATACCCCCGATATTTCGTAGGCGTAGTTGCCGAGCAATTGCCTGCGCTGCCTCAAGATTGGTTTTAAATAACGTCTCCTCGAGCGTGCGCCGTCCCACATAAGCGCCGGTATTGACGTCAATCGTGGTCATGGCTTCGGTTTGATCGACAATGACGTAGCCGCCCGATTTCAGCGGCACCTTGCGATCGAGCGCCTTTTTGATTTCATCTTCGACGGAATAGAGATCAAAAATCGGGCGCTCACCAGGATAGTACTCGATGTGCGCTTGCAACTCAGGGATAAACTCGCCCGCGAACTCCTCAGCTTTCTGGAACGTTTCGCGAGAATCCAGCCGTATCTGCTCGACACCGCTGCGGACCAGATCACGCATGGCCCGCAGAGCTAACGGCAAATCAGCGTGCACCAATGTACAGGGGCCAGCCGACACGATTTTCTCCTGCACAACATCCCACACCCGGCGCAGATAGTGAATGTCATTCCTGAGTTCATCCTCACGGGCGGTCTCTGCCATGGTGCGCAAGATATATCCTCCTTGAGCGCCATCTTCAGTAGCTGCTTTCAGCAACTCGCGCAAGCGCTCGCGGGCGGCCTCGTCTTCGATCTTTTGTGAAATACCGATGTGCTTGGTAAACGGCATATACACCAGATAACGTGCCGGCAAGGTAATATTCATGGTAAGACGAGCGCCCTTGCTGCCAAGCGGATCTCGCGACACCTGTACGATGATCTCCTCTCCCTCGCGCAGCAATTCGACGATCGGCGTCTGTACCTGTATCTCGCCACTCGCAAGCTGTTGCGGTGGCACCCGCAGGTCAGCCGCATGCAGAAATGCAGCACGTTCCAAGCCAATATCAACAAACGCTGCCTGCATGCCAGGCAAAATCCGCGCTACCTTGCCCTTATAGATGTTACCGACGATCCCACGGGCGTGTGTGCGTTCGATGTGCAATTCTTGCAACATGCCGTTTTCGACGACCGCCACCCGCGTTTCCTGCGGGGTTACATTGATGAGGATCTCCTCGCTCACGTTGGCTTCGATCCGATCTGTCGTAGTAGTTGCGCGACCTCGTATAGCGGCAGGCCGACAATTCCAGAATAGCTGCCGTCGATGTTGCTGACGAACGCGGCCCCTCGCCCCTGCAAGGCATAGGCACCCGCCTTGTCGCATGGCTCCCCAGTGTTGCAATATTGGATTATTTCGTCCTCCGTCAAGACTCGGAAACGTACCTGACTCACGCTGAGCGCCACGTGCTCGACGTTTAAGTGCACGATCGCCACTGCGGTCAGCACGGTGTGTTCACGCCCTGAAAGGCGACGAAGCATGGTCTCGCCGTGGGCGCGATCACGAGGTTTGCCGAGGATTTCATGATCCAACAGGATGCACGTGTCCGCCGCCAATACCGGTCGCGCCGGTAACCGACGCTGTTGCACTAGCCGCGACACCTGTCGTGCCTTTTCTGCTGCGATCCGCTTTACATACGTCGCCCCAGACTCATCCTCCAGTCGTTGCTCGGCAATATCCGGTGCGATCACGTCGAAGGCGATCCCCAATTGGCGCAGGAGGTCCTGTCTGCGGGGAGAAGTCGATGCAAGGTAGATTTTCGACAACACTTACTCCAGGTACCGACCGGCTCTCGCAGGCTACCGGTGATAGGGCAGGTTAGCGATGATGCTCCATGCACGATACAGCTGCTCCACCACCACCACACGCACGATCGGATGGGCAAGCGTCAATGCCGATAGCGACCATTGCTCCTGCGCCTGTATTAGACAATTCTCTGCCAGCCCTTCGGGTCCACCGATCCACAGCGCGATATCACGACCCTGGGCCATCCACTCGCGCAACGCCTGCGCCAGCGCAAGCGTATCGAGCTGGCGCCCGCGGCGCTCAAGCGCAATGGCGCGGGCGCCCTTGGGCGTAGCCGCCAGTACGCGTTCACCCTCATCCCGCAGCACACGCTCGATGTCGGCGCCCTTCGAGCGCTTGCCAGGAGACAGCTGCCGCAGTCGCACGCGTATGTGCGCCGGCATGCGCTTGGCATACTGCGCATACGCCTGCTCGACCCAAGCCGGCATGCGGTTTCCGACCGCAATGATATGAATTTGCACGTTCGCTTTGCGGGATTAGTCGATCACTCCGGCGTGCTCGCGCGAGCGCAGACAGCGCCCTACCTTCAGATTTCGAGCGCCCCGCCCGGTGCTTCTGCACCGCCCCATAGTTTTTCGAGATTGTAGAACTGGCGCGTTTGCGGCCGCATCACGTGAACAACAACATCTCCGAAATCGACCAATACCCACTCACCTATGTCGGCACCTTCCACGCCGAGACTCCTTACGCCATGTTGACGCATTCCTTCAACTAACTTGTCTGCCACCGATAACACGTGGCGCGTGGAAGTGCCATTGACGATGATCATGTAATCCGTGATGTCCGTGAGCTGACGTACATCGAGCACACGAACTTCCAATCCTTTAGCGTCGACAAGAATGTCTTGAATGGTCCGCAACAACGATCTTCGCATTAGACTTCCTAGTCTTTGTAATGGTAAAGGCGATTTCGGCGTATGTAATCCCACACCGCATGGGGCACTAAATCGGCAATGGACTGGCCGTGCTCGATCATCGCGCGAATACCGGATGCCGAGATGTCCTGCGGGTCAACATGCTGTAACCACAGCATACCGCTGGGTTTATCGGCGAGCTCGTCCTTATCGCGGCAAACATGCTCCTGCGCCCATGACGGCAACTGCGCTACCGTCGACATCGGCGAGCCGGGCCGTTCCATGACCACGATATTTGCGAGCTGCAACAGGCGTCGCCACTGATACCAGGACTCGATTCCGCGAAATGCGTCACTGCCGATCAACAGACACAGCGGCTGCTCACCAAGCTCTGCACGCAGCGATTCAAGCGTGAGCACGGTGTAGGACGGCCCCGCTATACGACTCTCGCGATCATCAACGTGTAAGCGCTCGTGTGGTGCCACGGCTAGCTCGACCATGCGCAATCGGTGTTCGTAGCTCGCCTCCGGCGGCTTTCGATGCGGCGGTCGGGCGGTCGGGACAAAGCGGATTTCTGCAAGATCGAGCGCCAGCAAAACCTGTGCGGCTGGCCGCAAGTGACCGTAGTGGATCGGATCAAACGTGCCCCCGAGAATACCGATCACGCGTGCTGAAACGGGAGCCGAAATGCACGATCAAGGTTGGCGGACGAAATGTACAACCGCTTCAACGGTCCTTTCTTGTCTCCCAAGCAACTGTAGCTATTTTCTGACTTGTCCATCTCCAATAACGATGAACTTCTGCGAAGTCAGCCCCTCTAGCCCGACCGGACCCCGGGCATGCAGTTTGTCGGTACTGGCCCCGGCTTTGAGATCCTCGCTGTTCGCGGCGAGGATGGCTTGCGATTGCTCATGAATGCTTTGTGCGATCGCGTGCAAGGCCGCGTCCTTCTGCGCACTCCCTGCTTGACCGACGACATGTGCAGCCGCGCGGGCGCGCTCGCCTATCTGCGTCATGTAAACGGCGATGCTTGCATCAAAGCTTTGCCTAGAAACTGTCTTCATCATCAAACCTGAAGCGTGCCGGCACTCGCTTATGCGACCTAGCAGTGCACGGAGGCGAACATGCAAGTGAGGCAGGGGTGGCCCTTCTCAGCATCTTTCTAGCCCCTTTCCGTGAGCGCACACGCATTTGCGTAGCGCCCGCATATGGCCAGTGTCAGGCATTGTAACTCCTGCCAGATATCGCCTGGCAATCTGCCTTTGAGAATCTTGTCAGCACGCGCGGCTTGGCGCAGTACCCGGTGCCAACCGTCGGCGTCGTTGCGTCGCAGTGCCTGGGTAACGAGTGCACGCCGGCGTGGCCAGACACCAAAGGACTGTAACACCTGCGACTCGCGCTCGCCGCGGCTTAAGCGCGTCGTAATCTGCGCTAAGCTGCGCGCTTCGCGCGCCAGCACACGCAGAATTAATATGGGTTCGGTACCGTCACCGCGCAGGCTGGCAAGAATGCGTTGCACAGACGCGAACTCACCTCGCAAACACGTATCAACAAGGGTGAACACACTGAAGCGGGCATTGTCGCTGAGATCCTCCCGCATGTCATCCAGGGAAACCGCTGCAGCACCGTGCAATACCGCTAGCTTATCCACTTCTTGCGCGGCACCGAGCAGATTCCCTTCAAAATGATAAGCCAATAGCTCGGCTACCCCGCGTTCAGGCATGAGGCCGCGAGCGCGCATGCGCTGGGCGATCCAGCGCGGCAGCGCACTTGCTTCCGGCGGATAGACCAACACGACTACTCCAGCCACCTCCAGCGCCTGCACCCAACGACTGTTTTGGGTGCGCTTGTCAAGGCGGCCGGCGCTTATCAACAGCAACACGTCCTGCAGACACGATGCAAGTTCACTCAAGAGCTTGGCGCCGTTCTCGTTCGGCACACCCGCGACCAGGCGCAACTCCACGAGACGTTTGCTCGAGAATAGCGAAAGTGACTGCACGGCACCCTGCAGCGTGTTCCAATCGAATCCTGGTTCCACCGTCAATACTTGGCGCTCGGTATGACCCCGTGCCGCCGCAGCCTTGCGCACGGCCTGGCAACACTCGTCCACCAACAACGTTTCATCACCGGCAATTAGATAAATGCTGGCGAGGTTGCTTTGCAGGTGATCGCTTAGTTGGTTGGCGTAAAGACGCACGGCACTCCGCTTACGACTTACTCGCTGCCAACCGACGGATGATCTGTTGCACGGCATCTGTTCGCATACGCGCCTGAATCTCCTGGGCCTCGCGTTCCATCGCCAATACTGCGTTCTTGTCGAAACTGAAGTTCCGTTGCAGGGTAATGCCCTGTCGTTTCACGAGCTCCTTGCCCGATGCGTCTTTCACGTCAAAGGACAGGTGGTAGGTTATTAGGAACTCGCTCACGCGCACGTTTTGATCCACCGAAACGGCCCGGGTTTCAGAGCGTTCGTCGTAAAGCGTCAGCACCGGTGTCGACTGCGGGCCAGATACGACCTGTACCCGCGCCTGTGTCTTCAAAGCGCGCTCCATCTCAACTTTCAATGCATTATCTTGAACATTCTCTTGGCGCACCTGCAGTGTGCTCAGTGATTGCGGAAATTGCTGGTGCTCACCGACGCCGCTCAGATGAAAGCCGCAACCCGACAACAGTAGGCAAATGCCAGCGAACAGTACGCCCATGGTGCGGCGCTTGGCAACGCCGTGATTGCGATCGGTCGTCATGCTGCTGGTACCCGTCAATTATCTGCCATCAAATAACAATATTAATCAAGCGCCCGGGTACGATAACCACTTTCTTGACCGCCTTACCGCCAACGTGGCGCACAACGTTATTGTCGGCCAAAGCGATTTGGCGCACCGTGCCCTCATCGGCATCCGCCGGTACCGAAACTCGGCTGCGCAGCTTGCCGTTGACTTGAATCACGAGCTCGATTTCTTCCGTGGCGAGGGCATTTTCCTCCGCTTGCGGCCACAGAGAAGCGAGAATGTCTTCACCGAACTCGAGCTCGCGCCACAGATAGTGGCAAATGTGCGGTGTCACCGGCGAGAGCACGCGTAACAGAACCGACATTCCCTCGCCGATCACAGCCTCGTAGGCCGCACCATTGTCCGGTTGACCGCTTTGTTCCTCCAGCGCGCTGGGTCGCACGGCGCGTTCCAGCACATTCAGCATCTTCATTGCCGCAGATGCCACCGTATTGAACTGAAACTTTTCCAGGTCGCGATTCGCCTGTTGTAGGTTAACGTGAATCTCGCGCCGCACTGTCGCCAGTGGCTTCGGCAAACCCTTGTTGCGAAGCAATCGTGCGCTTATATCGCTGTTGCGGTTGGCAGACGCAATGGACGCGCCTTTTGCTACCGCGAAACTCCAGAGACGCCTCAAGAACCGATATGCACCTTCAACACCCGAGTCTGACCACTCGAGCGTCTGTTCCGGCGGCGAAGCGAACATCATGAATAACCGCGCCGTATCGGCGCCGTACTTTTCTACTAACGCTTCCGGGTCGACGCCGTTGTTCTTCGATTTAGACATGGTGCCGATACCATCCGACTCTACTGGCTGACCATCCGCGCGCAGTACCGCGCCGATGCGCTGTCCGCGATCGTCTAGTTCGCTATCCACGTCGGCCGGATTGTAATAGACGGGACGTCCTCCAGGCGTCTTACGAAAGAAGATCTCGTTTAGCACCATGCCCTGCGTTAGCAGGTTGGTAAAAGGCTCGTCGATTTTCAGCAGCCCAAGATCGCGCATGACCTTAGTCCAGAAGCGCGAGTACAGCAGGTGCAGAATAGCGTGCTCGATGCCGCCGACGTACTGATCGACCGGCAGCCAGTAGTCCGCGCGCTCATCGACCATCGCCCTGCCCTGATCGCGACAGGCATAGCGGATGTAGTACCACGACGAGTCGACGAACGTGTCCATGGTGTCAGTCTCGCGCTTCGCCGATCTGCCGCACTTCGGGCACACGCATTGGTAAAATGACGGCGTTTTTGCCAATGGGTTGCCGCTGCCATCTGGCACGAGATCCTCCGGCAGGACAACTGGGAGGTCTTCATCCGGCACCGGCAGTTCGCCGCATGCCTCGCAGTAAATGATCGGGATCGGACATCCCCAGTAACGCTGTCGCGAGATACCCCAATCACGCAATCTCCAGTTCACTTGCTTGCCGCCGAGGTCCATCGCCTCAAGGTCGGCAGCGATGGCATCGACCGCCTGACGATAGTCGAGGCCGTCGTATTTGCCGGAGTTCACGCAGCGCCCGTAGTCGGCGTACCACGTCTGCCAGGCTTCGGTCGAGTAAGGCTTGCCGTCGACGTCGATCACCGGCTTGATCGGTAGTCCGTATTTCTTGGCAAAGGCAAAATCGCGTTCATCGTGTGCTGGTACCCCCATCACCGCGCCTTCGCCATAGCTCATCAGCACGTAGTTCCCGACCCACACCTCGACCTGCTCGTCGGTGAGCGGATGGGTGACGTAAAGCCCGGTCGCAAGACCCTGTTTCTCGATCGTTGCCAGGTCGGCTTCCATGACGCTGCCACGCTTGCACTCCTCGACGAAGGCGGCGATTTCCGCATCATGCTTGGCGGCATGTGCTGCGAGCGGGTGCTCGGCAGCGACCGCACAGAAGGTGACGCCCATGATCGTGTCCGCCCGCGTGGTGAAAACCTTAAGTAGCCTGCTTTCCCCGTCGAGCTTATAGGGAAAACCAAAGTTGACGCCTTCGCTGCGGCCGATCCAGTTCGCTTGCATGGTCCTGACGCGTTCCGGCCAGCCAGGAAGCTGCTCAAGCTGCTCGAGCAACTCCGCCACGTAAGCGGTAATCTTCATGTAATACATTGGAATGTCGCGTTTCTCCACCAGCGCGCCGGTGCGCCAGCCGCGACCGTCGATCACCTGCTCATTGGCTAACACTGTCTGATCTACCGGATCCCAGTTGACCACACCGGTTGTCTTGTAAACCAGGCCTCGTTCGAGCATGCGCAGAAACAGCCACTGATTCCAGCGGTAGTAGTCCGGCTGGCAAGTGGCGAGTTCGCGCTCCCAGTCGATGGCGAAGCCAAGCGACTTTAGCTGGCGCCTCATGTAAGCGATGTTGTCATAGGTCCACTTTGCCGGCGGCACACCATTTGCCATCGCCGCATTTTCCGCCGGCAGCCCGAAGGCATCCCAACCCATCGGCTGCAGCACATTCTTGCCGCGCATGCGTTGGTAACGTGCGATCACATCGCCGATCGTATAGTTGCGCACATGGCCCATGTGCAGTCGACCGGACGGGTACGGGAACATCGATAGGCAGTAGAACTTCTCGCACGCCGGGTCTTCCCGTGCCTTGAAAGTCTGATGCGTATCCCAGTACTGCTGAGCGGCGCGCTCGACCTGATCTGGAAAGTAACGCTCATTCATAGGTGTAGGACAAAGATACAATTAGACAATCGATCAAGCCTGCCATACAGCCGACACCTCGGCAACTAAACACCGTTTCTCGTTTATCTGTCTGCCTGCGCTTGACCCGTCACCACTCATGCCTGCTGTGCGTTAACGCGCCTGCCGATCGCCACAGCAATCACCAGCGCCAGCACTGCCCCCGTGATCACCCCCCAGTTGCCGTAACGCACAAAGGGTGTCGCCCCCTGCATCGGTTGTGCCTCACCCACCAGCACAAACGGCTGGAACTGGGGAGACACCGCCAGTAATTGCCCGCGGGCATCGATGATCGCCGATAGGCCGGTGTTGGCTGCCCGCAGCATCGGCCGCGCGCTCTCGATGGCACGCATACGTGCCATTTGCAGACGCTGATGAGGGGCCAAGGAATTGCCGAACCATGCATCCTCGCTCACGTTGACTAGCAACGAGGCCTGCGGCAGTTGACGGATAACTTCCGCGCCGAAGGCATCCTCATAACAAATCGACACGCCGATGGCTTGCCCAGCTGCGTGGATCGCCGGCTGTTGAGCAGCGCCGCGAGTGAAATCCGACATCGGTATTTGCAGGTAATCCAGCAACCAGGAAAGGATGCTCTTAAAAGGCAGAAACTCTCCCAACGGTACCAAATGACGTTTGCGGTAGATACCCGGGGTCGAGCCGATACTGATGACGCTGTTGTAGACAGCATCGTGCGTGCGGTCACGCTCGACCACACCGATGAGAAAATCACTGCCTCGCTCCTGTGAGCGCCGCCGCAATTCGGCAAGATAGGCGGGGTCGATCTCATCGAGATAGGTCGGCATGGCGGCTTCCGGCCAGATAATAAGCGCAGCGTCGCCCGCCTTCGCGCTCAAGGAGAGATAACGCTGCAGCACCGTTGACCGATACTGGGGCCGCCACTTCATGCCGATTGGTACGTCGCCTTGCACCAAGGCCACTCGTAGCGGCACCCCCGCCGGCTGTGCCCAGGGCACCCGCCCTGCAGGCCAGCCCCCGATCCAGACCGCGACCACGGCCGCCAACGCGACGCCTCGCCAGCGCCCATGCACACGCAACGCGTACACCAACAAGGCGGCAGTCACTGCCACCGCCCAGCTCACTCCGTAGACACCCAGCCACGGCCCATAGCCAGCAAGTGGACCAGGCACCTGACTGTAGCCCAGGTCAAGCCACGGAAACCCTGTCAGCACCCAGCTGTGCAACCATTCGCAGATGACCCACAGCGCCGGGATCACAAGCAACAGATGTGTGCCCGCGCCTACGTATCGTAGCTTCGCTTGCAGCCAGCCGGCGAGCGCAGGAAAGGTGGCAAGCGTCGCGGTGAACAGCGCTACCACGAAGCCGGCCAGCAGCACCGGCATGTTGCCGTAGTTGTGCAGGCTTACGTACACCCACGAGGTACCAATACCGTACATGCCCGAGCCGAACAAGAAACCACGCCAGGCGGCGCGCGGACCCGAGCCTTGCAGCCAAATCGCATAGAGCAGCGCCGGCATCAACACCGCCAGGGGCCACAGCCTGAACGGGGCAAACGCCAGTGGCATGGCGCTGCCAGCGAATAGCGCAATGACATCCAGCAGCTTCGGCGGCAAGCGTGCCAGCCACGGCGACGTCTGCCCGACGTTGGCTGCCTCGGACTGGTTATGGGGAAACTTGCTGAGCGGGACTTGCAATCGGTTTGACTTTCAGTAGATGGACACGGCGGCTATCGGCACGCAGCACTTCAAAATGCATATCACCGATGTCGATCTTTTCGCCGCGTTTGGGCAAACGTCCCATCGTCGTCATAACCAGTCCACCGATGGTGTCGACCTCCTCGTCACTGAAGTCCGTCTTGAAATGAGCGTTGAAGTCTTCAATCGGGGTCAGCGCCTTGACGATCGATTCGCCGCCTCGCCGTGGCATGATCATGACGTCCTCGGCCTCGATATCATGTTCATCGGCGATTTCACCCACAATCTGCTCGAGCACATCCTCAATCGTTAGCAGACCCGACACCCCGCCGTATTCATCGACGACTATGGCCATGTGATTGCGGTTGACGCGAAATTCGCGTAGCAACACGTTGAGACGCTTGGCCTCGGGTATGAATACCGGCGGGCGCAAGATGTCATCGATGTCGAAGTAGGCCGAGCCGCCTCCTTCCTTTTGCCGGAAATATCGCAGCAGATCCTTGGCAAGCAGGATGCCGACAACCTTGTCCTTGTCGCCATCAATCATCGGAAAACGGGAATGTCCAGTTTCAATCACCATCGGCAAATAGGCTTCGGGAGGACTGTTGCGATCGACCACGTGCATCTGTGCGCGCGGAACCATAATGTCGCGCGCCTGCATCTCCGACACCTGCAAAACGCCCTCTATCATGTCGAGCGCGTCGCGATCCAACAGGTCGCGCCGTTGCGACTCACGTAGCAAACGCACTAGCTCTTGGCGCGATGACGGTTCGCGCGACAAGGCTTCACTCAAACGGTTAAGAAAAGATTTTGCCGGCGCAGCAGCGGTGCCGGTACTGTCGCTAGGGTTGTCGTCGTCGTTTTGCATTCCGTCGTGCCCGTAGAGATCTGGATCAGGCGTAGGGGTTTGGAAAGCCCAAGCGGGTAAGGATACTAGTCTCCATGCCTTCCATGGTTTGCGCTTCTCTCGGCGTCTCGTGGTCATAGCCGCGCAGGTGCATTATGCCGTGCACAAGCATATGCGCCCAATGAGCCGTCACCTGTTTGCCCTGCCTCTGCGCCTCACGGCAAACCACAGGCGCACAGATAACTACATCTCCCAATAAACCGGTGTGGACTCCGGGAGGGTCTTCGAACGGAAATGACAGTACGTTGGTCGCTTCGGGTTTGTTGCGAAAGCGACGATTGAGCTCGGCAATCTCGTGTTCATCGACAATGCGTACATCGATCTCGGTCACTTCGTTTTCGTGGCCTTCCATAGCCGCCCGCGCCCACTGAGTAATTGCAGTATCCTGCGGCACCGCCGACTCGCTCGAAACATTGGCCACAACGACCTTGAGCCTCATGTGTGCTCGTCCCCCGGCGGCTGGTTGGCGCGTTCATAGACCTCATAGGCCTCGACGATGCGCTGTACCAATGGGTTACGCACCACGTCATCAGCACTGAAGTGGGTGAAGGTGATGCCCTTTACACCGGCGAGGACGTTCAGCACCTGTTTCAAACCTGATTGTTGTGTGCGCGGTAGATCGATTTGGGTAATATCGCCGGTGATCACCGCAGTGGTACCAAAGCCTACGCGTGTGAGAAACATTTTCATCTGCTCGACCGTCGTGTTCTGGGCCTCGTCGAGAATGATAAACGACTCGTTGAGACTGCGACCGCGCATGTAGGCAAGCGGGGCTAGCTCGATAACGTTCTTCTCTAGCAAACGCCCGACCCTTTCGAAACCGAGCATCTCGTTGAGCGCGTCGTAGAGCGGACGCAGGTAGGGATCGACCTTCTGCCCAAGGTCGCCCGGTAAGAACCCGAGGCGCTCTCCGGCTTCGACGGCCGGTCGTACCAAAATGATGCGCGCCACCTGGTTATTCTCAAGGGCATCTACCGCGCAAGCCACCGCCAGATAGGTCTTGCCGGTACCCGCCGGGCCGATGCCGAAGTTGACATCATGCGTCAGTATGTTGCGGATGTACTGCCGTTGCCGCGCGCTACACGGTTTTATCACGCGTTTTGGAGTACGCAGCGTGCCGTCCGGCCCGTCGCCGGTCTCAAGCGCGTGCATGCTCAGCTGTTGCAGTGCCATATGCACGCCGGAGGGCGTTACTGCGGTATCGTCGGCGGTCGACTTGTAGAGTTCTTTCAACACGCGTCTCGCCGATTTGGCCAGATCGGGCTGCCCTGTGACGCGAAACAGGTTACCGCGGTTGGCAATCTCCACCCCCAGGTATTCCTCGATCTGGCGCAGATGCGCATCGTGCAGTCCGCAGACGCTGGCTAGTCGCCGGTTATCGGCGGGACTAAGGCTGAATTCGACGGCCCCTTGGGGCAGCGATTGGTTAGGGTTTGTAGTCAGCGCGAATAATCTCGTATGCAACGATTCAATAATAATAAGTCTAGCCGTTGGTTCGCCGCTGCGTTGGCACGCATAGCGGATTGCGTTCGCTCACCAACCTTGCGCGCAGCGAGTTCGACATGGCTTCGGTAATTTCAACGTCGACGAACTGGCCAATAAGGCCCTGATCCTCGGTCGCAAAGTTCACTACCCTGTTATTGGTCGTGCGCCCGGCTAGGTGCTTTGCGTCCCTTCGCGAGCGGCCCTCGACCAGGATGCGTTGGACGGATCCGACCATACCTTGGCTGACGGCGGCGCCCATCTCCAGTAGACGGCGTTGTATCACGGCGAGACGCTCCTGCTTGCGCGCAAGAGGCGTGTGATCGGGCAACCGCGCGGCCGGCGTCCCAGGTCGTCGACTGAATAGAAAGCTAAAGGAGTTGTCAAAACCGACGCTCTCAATCAATTCTAAAGTCGCCTGAAAATCGGCTTCCGTCTCCCCCGGAAAACCGATGATAAAGTCGCTCGTTATGCTGATATCGGGACGCACCTCGCGCAACCGTCTTACCTTCTCGCGATATTCGGCTACCGTATAACCGCGCTTCATCATCGCCAGAATCCGGTCCGAGCCGCTCTGCACGGGTAAGTGCAAATGATCAGCTAGCTTGGGCAGTTGTGCGAACGCCTCTATCAGGCGCTCGTCAAAAGCTGCCGGGTGCGACGTCATGAAACGAATACGATCGATGCCGTCGATCTCGGCGACATAACGAAGCAGCAGGGCGAGATCGACGCTAGCACCGTTGTGCATGGCGCCACGGTAAGCATTAACGTTCTGACCTAACAGAGTGGCCTCGCGCACACCCCGTTCGGCAAGATGCGCCACCTCAGCGATTACGTCATCGAATGACCGGCTGAATTCTTCACCGCGGGTGTAGGGAACAATACAGAATGTGCAGTAACGACTGCAGCCTTCCATGATCGATACGTAGGCGCGCACACCTCGCACGCCGGGCTCCGGCAAACGATCGAACTTTTCGATCTCAGGGAAGGACACATCGATTGCGGGTTGGTTAGTTTGCACTGCGCGGTCGAGCATCTGTGGCAGACGTTGCAAGGTCTGCGGTCCGAACACGAGATCGACGCAAGACGCGCGTGGCTAGCGACGCAACCGCCGACGCCAATGACGACGTGGGGCCGCTGCTGTTTGAGCTCGCGCCAGCGGCCGAGCTCGGAAAAGACCTTTTCCTGAGGCTTTTCGCGCACGGAACAGGTGTTAAGCAGCAGCACATCCGCTTCCGTCGGGTCATCAGTGAGGGTAAGGCGATGACTGGCCGCAAGCACGTCCGCAACGCGGGCGGAGTCGTACTCGTTCATTTGGCAGCCAAAGGTTTTGATGTAGAGCTTGCCGTTCTCGATCAATCGGGCGGGTAGGCGTGGCGCCATGCGCGGTTTGTTTGCAATAAGAGGACGTAATCTACCTGTGGTACGGGAAAAATGCCACAGAGCAGATCGCCGCCGGCCTATTGCGGAAAAACAAAGGCCCCGTGAGCCTCTGCTCACGGGGCCACAAATACGTCGCTTTTCGCCCCTTACAAGCGCAACAACCTCAGGGCCAGATAATCGACGGTATACCTACCCACAAACCCAAGAGACCATCCTTGTACCCAAAACCCACGGGTTATCTGCGCCGTCTCGGCGAAACTGCTGCGACACGCCGCAGAGCATCCTGCCAGGGTCAAT
>QKEI01000033.1 GCA_003251795.1 Candidatus Muproteobacteria bacterium | reverse complement strand
CGCTTTACCTCTAAGATCATGACACGTACGGCCTTCTGGATATGAGTCTGTTCGCGAGCGTGCGGTACTGACATGCAGTTCGAGGTCTACGATAACCTCGTACCGCCGGAGCTGGTAAAGGCTATCTTTGAGAGCATTCATCAGCCCGCCTACAAGTTCGGTCAGAAGTCTAATCCCGGGGATACCTTCGGCTTCTGGATCGCGCATATCACGGAACAAAGCCTGGCATCCGTCAAACCACTCAACCAGCTCGCGACCATAGTCGATGACAACATTACCAAGGGCGGCTTCGATGTACAGCGCATGTATGTGAACGCTTACAACTTCGGCGATTGCCCGACCGTTCATAGCGATCACGATGCGGAAGGTTTTTGTACCGTTCTTTACTACGCCAATCCGGAATGGCGCCTTGATTGGGCTGGCGAAACCGTATTCTATGATCAGCAACGAAAAGACATCGTAAAGGCGATTTACCCGAAACCCGGCCGCATCGCTTTCTTTGACAGTCGCATTCCACACGCAGCAAGAGCACCTTCGCGGGTCTGCGACTTCATTCGCTATACCATTGCCATGAAGTTGGTAAGACGCCCCGGTGGCTAGCCAATCTGCAGCGCCATGCCCGAACAACAAACAGAGAACATAGCTGCCCTGCTGTCGCTCGGCGCCCAGCACCATGAAGCAGGTCGGCTACCGCAAGCAGAAGCGCTCTACCGACGAGTACTCGAGCTAGACACCGGCAACCCAGACGCCCTGCACTTGCTTGGCGTGCTTGTTGGCCAGATCGGTCAACATGATAAAGCGCTCGAATTGATCAAGGCAGCCATCCAGGTCAACGCGCACAATCCGCATTATCACGCTAACCTGGCTAACGTGCTGCAAACGCTGGGTAGACTCGATGAAGCGGCCGTTGCTTTGGAACGTGCATTTGCGCTCGACCCAAACATGGTCACGGCATTAACGAACTTTGGCGTCCTGCGACAACAGCAGGGCCGGTTGGATGAAGCCGTCGCGGCCTATCGGCGCTCATTGCAGGTACGACCAGACTATGCCGATGCCTATTACAATCTCGCAACGGCGCTTAAAGAACAGGGCAAGCTCGATGAAGCCATCGCGGCATTGCAACAGGCGATCACTTTGCAGCCTGATTCCGCAAACGAGCACGTTGTGTTGGCTGGCTATCTGCTGGAGGGTCACGATTTCAATGCCGCCCTCAGAGCCTGTGACAGTTGCTTGAAGCTCGCACCGCGCAATATCCGCGCGCTCGGGTTTAAATCGGTCGCGCTCACTGAGCTTGGTCAGCGCGAAGCGCTACACGCGCTGATCGATTTCGACACGTTGATCACTCGCCGGCACATTGAGGCGCCAGCCGGATACCCTAACCTTGCGGCCTTCAACGACGCGCTCATAAGCCACGTGCGCACCCACCCCTCGCTCGTCGACAACCCTTCCACGGGGGCCACCCGTGGCGGCGGTCATACCGACGAGCTGCTGGTGGACCCCAAGGGCCCTTTTGCGACGTTCGAACAGATGATCAATGCGGCGATTACAGAGTATCTGCGATCACTGCCGCTACAACAGAGCCACCCTTATCTTGCGCAGCGGCCACGGGCCTGGCGACTTACCGTCTGGGGCGTAGTGTTACGCGCTGAGGGGCATCAGGTGGCACATATTCACCCTGGCGGTTGGGTCAGTGGGGTCTATTACGCAAAGCTACCGGCCGTCGTCGATACGGCTGCCCGCGAGCACGCCGGTTGGATTGAGTTCGGACAACCGCCGCTTGAGTTCCATGCTAAGGCGAAAGCAGAGGTACGCGCGGTCAAACCTGAGGAGGGATTGTTGCTGCTGTTCCCGTCGTACGTCTATCACCGTACGATACCTTACAAGAGCGAGGAAGAACGCGTCAGCATCGCCTTTGACGCGTTGCCGCAGTTCTAACCCTTAAAGCCTTATCAAAGGCTTTACCTGCTTGCCGGAGATCTCCAGCACTTCTTGCTGGAAATCACGATCGCGGCACATCGAAGTCCAAGACAGTTTGCGTATCATGGTGACACTGCCCTGACGACGCTTGTGCGGCTCCACTAGACTGAGCACTTCAAAACCCGCATTCACACCGGCGTGCACCTGTTGTCGTTTTATCTCGTTGGCCACTGGACCGCAAATAAGCGCGACATTCTGAACACCGTCGCGGACAAACGACAGCCTGGAGTATGTAAAGTGCAATAACAGCAAGCCATGCTGCGGATTGATTAAGTGCCAATACTCTCCGATGAAGTCGATGTACTCGGGCAATCCGCCGCAATCGAACCAGACCAAATCGAGGGGGAATGCGGACTGGTTCATTTGCCCACTGAGCCCGCGAAAATCGCCGTCGTGCACTCGCACCATGTCCTTCAGGTTGAGCGCTTCTATTACCTCTAGGGCCTCCTTGCCGCTCGAGTCCTGGTCGGAAAAATCATCTATAGCGTGGTGCCGAGGTGAGTAATCAGCCTGGAAATATTCCTCTGCCAACACCAGGCGACGTTCTTCGTCTTCTCCCGGGTTGGCCAAAAGGTGGCGATCCGCCTCAAATTCTCGCACGTTGTCCATCAGCGCTTGGGCGAGAAACGGCGTGGTATAACCGAGCCCGACCTCCAGCACGCTGCGCGGGCGCGTCATACGAACAAGTGAGTACAGTAACGGGGCGACGTGTTCTGTGCCCATGCCAGAGTAGTAGAGAGGCTCTACGGCCTTGTAAAAGTCAGCGTCGAGAGGCATTGGTCCGTGAGTGATTTCGCCGAACTATTCAATATGACTCGTGGGGATTCTCCCACAGAGGGACAAGTAGCATGGTCCAATCTGGACATACAGCCGTTGTTGTAGCTTACCTCGTGCTAGTCGAAACTTGCCACGCACAGTTAGATTTTCTGACACCAGAACGTGTACATGCCAGCAAAAGTCGCAGGATATTGCGCTTCAAAACGTGCCCAGGCTGACAAATCGGTCATGTGCGGGTCGTCGGGGAAAAGTTCGAGATAGCGCTGCCTCACCGCAGCGAATAATGAAAGATCGAAGCCGACGAAACGCAAACCCAAATCGGAGAGAGCACCTTCTACCTGGGTCAGCGTGAATCGATGCTCGCTGACATGAAACAGTAGGTCACGACACGTACTCAACGTGTAAAGATCCTCGCTCTTCGCCAAGTCAACCAGTGCATTATCGCTCCCACTGAGAATCTGCCTCCTGAACGCCCGAATATCGTCGGCTACCGGCCTGAGCCCATGCGCACGTATGTGTTTACGCGCAGCCACGACCCCTTCGCGTGCAAGCTCACTGTAAAGCCCGATTTGCATTACGCCATCCGGCAGCAAGACATCTGTCAGGGCCCGCCAACCCTGGAGCGGCTCGGCCATGTGGTGTAAAACGCCCACACACACAATCGCATGGAACTGCTCATGCAAGCGGTACAGATTCAAAATATCACCGTGCAGAAACCGAACATTGGGAACTTCGAACTTGTGTGCCATGCGGCTTGCATAGGCAAGGCTGCGACGGCTGAGGTCGATCGCTACTACACGTGCGTGCGGATGCACCCGTGCCATCACCAACGGCTCAGAACCGGTGCCACAGCCGGCAACTAACAAGCGTGCATTAGGCTCGTTTAGAAACGCCGGCGCGGTAAAATGCGGAAAACAACGTTCAAGGAAACGGCCCAGTTCCAAGGGCTCGAACTGAGATAAGCTCAGCCACCGTGGATAGGGATGCTCTTCGTACTGGGCCCGCACGACCTGCGAGATCGTGTCATCTATCTGACCTGTTACTTCAATGCTTTTCTCGATGATCTGCTCTTCGAGGGGTTCCAGTAGGGTGCGCTCGATGAGCGGTTGGATGGCCGCTGACCAATCTTGCAAAGCAACTGCCCCAAGCTTGACGGCACAGTCAAGCAGATGAAGCGGTCGGTACATGGCTATTCGCGATAAACACGTTTCGAGGTCGCTGGAAGGTTTCGCCTGCGTCGTAACCATGGACCCACATCGCGCCTGCAGCGTATCGACAATCGCCATTTCATCGTCCAGAACGCCAAAAACATATTCGTTACTAAAGCACTGCAATGCTATTGCAATACTCAAGTCTTGGTGCGGAGTCGCGGCGCCACCATTCTCGATCAACAGCGTGCGCCGCATTGCCGTCAGTACTTGCTCAAGATCGGGATCGACATTAATCGCCTTACTGAGCATGGCTAACAATAATGGATCCCTGCCCAGTGAATTCAGCAATGCGTGCACGTCCCAATTCGGAGTGGCTAACCATTCTTGCAGCTGATATTTGTAACCGAGCTGGGTCGCGGTAAATCGGGCCAAGTGGCGTGGATTGATATCAGCTGCCGAAAACCACAGCTTCAAGTGACCCTCAAGTTGGGGCCAGTAGTGGTCGGGGGCGTTAAAACGTAGTAAAGGCACGAGGCGATGGCGTGCAACGCTGAGATTTGGCTTCAGACTAAGAGCTTGCGAAAAGGCTTCAATCGCTCGCTCCGGTTCATCCAGCATCTCCCATGTGACGCCAAGCTGATAGTAAGCTTCCGTCGCGGAAGCGGGGTGTGCCGCAGCCTGCCTAAAAGCAGCAATCGCCTCGTCGAACCTGCCCTGCTCCCTTAGTACTATGCCCAGATTGTCATGGGCCTCAACATTATCAGACTCTAACTTAACGGCTCGACCAGCTTCCGGAGCTGCCTCAGTTAACTTGCCCTTCCCTCTGACCGCCCTACCGAGGTCGCGATCAGTGCCTTGCGTCTTCTGACACCAGAACACGTACATCCCGGCAAAAACCTGTGGGTACTGTTGCTCGAAACGATCCCACGCGCGAAGGTCGACCGCGCGAAGGTCGACCTGTTGGGTGTCGTGCGGATATAACTCCCGGTAACGCTGCCGCACGTGTGGCATTGGCAGATCGAAGCCCACGAAGGAGAGCCCCAGGTCTGATAATGCCTGTTCGATTTCCGGTAACGTGAAGCGATGCTCGGTGGAATGAAACAACAAGTCGCGACACGCGCTAAGCGCATAGAAATCCAGCCCGTCGGCAAGCTCGAGCAGCGATTGCCCGGCTTCACCTCTTAAGATACTACCGCGAAAGGCCTTGATGTCGCGGTTGGATGGCTTCAAACCGCGCCGGTCGATCTCTGCACGCGCCAGTGCCTCTGCCCGGCGCGCGCGCTCACTGTAGAGGCCGATTTTCATGAGACCGCCGGGTATTACACGATCGACCAACACACGCCATCCACGAAGCGGATCCTGCATATGATGCAAAACGCCGCCGCACTCGACCACATGGAAGCGCTGTTGCAGCTGTGACAATGCCAGGATATCACCATGCAAAAAACGGATATTGTTCGCGCCCAGCTTCGCCGCCATACGGCGGGCGTAAGCTAGGCTGCTGCGGCTCAAGTCCACAGCGACGATTTCGTCCAACTCGCAGGCGAGCGCGATGGCAATTGGCTCGCGGCCAGTTCCGCAGCCGGCGATAAGCATACGTTCATGGCCGTCGATAAAATCAGGCGGGCTGAAGTGCGGAAAGAGCTCTTGCAAGTGGCGTCGCAGGTTCGTCTTGCCGACACGCGGCAACTCCAACCAGCGCGGATACGGATGTTCCTCGTACTGCGCGCGCACTGCAATCGAGGTGGGGTCATCGATATCACTGAGCGACTCGATCTCTAGCGCCAGCGTTTGTTCCTCCAGTGGTTCCTGCAACGTTCGTTGGATCAGACTTCGCACTGGCGACGACCACGAGTCTAGCGGCGGTGCCGCAAGCACCTGCGCAAACGCCAAGGTATGCAGCGGAATGTACATCGCCAACAGCGCGACACAGTGTTCGAGCGATGGCGAAGGTGCGTCTGCAGTAACAAGCCGCTCACAACGCCTACGCAACTCATCGAGCGCTTGCTCCTCGTCCGTTGTCGTGTTGAAGATGTACTCGTTATTGAAACACTGCAGACCAATAGTCACGATCAAATTGACGTAGGGTCCCGGCCACTGCTCGGCGTGCCGTAAGTCGAAAAATAGTACCTGACGCAATATCGTCAGCACCTGCTCGATCTCGCGATTGACGTTTACAGTTCTCGTCAGCAGGGTGTGCAGCAATTCATCTGCCGCCAGATCGCGCAGCAGACCTTGTGGATCGGCTTTCAATCGTTGCGGTAGGCGGTACTTGTGCAAGAGCTGATTGGCTGCCAACCCAGCTAGCTCTTGGGCATCGACTTCTGACGCAGCGAAGCACGCTTTAAGATCTGCTTCCAACACCGGCTGATAGTCTATGGGCGCGAGCATTTGCAGCGTAGCGGCAAGCCCGCGCCTGGTGTCGATGCTTTGCGGTCTCAGTCGACACGCCTCACGAAAGGTCTCAACTGCCTCCTCGGCATTCGCGAGTGCGTGAAGCGTGAAACCCAGATCAAGCAATGCTTGCGGTAGGTCTGGTTTAAGCCTCAGAACCTCACGATAAGCCTGAACCGCATCTTCGAGCCTACCATCAGCGCGCAGCGCGTCGGCAAGGTTACGGCGGCATTGGATCGCATCAGGATGTGCGGCAACGGCACGCTCGAAAGCAGCAATCGCGTGCGGCAACCGGTCGAGCGCACGCAAGGCCACGCCCCATTCATTGAGCGCCTCTGCATTATCCGGGCTCAGTGCGCATGCCTGCTCGAAGGCGCTAGCCGCTTCCGTAAGTTTTCCTTGGCACTTCAAGGTGAATCCGAGATTGAGGTGAACGACAGCGTCGGCCGGTGCAAACCGTAACGCTTCCCGGAAGGCGCGTTCTGCCTCCGAGAAGCGCTGCTGCTCTTGTAACGCGAGACCGAGGTTATTATGCGCTTCCGCATATTCGGGCTTCCCCGTAAGTGCACGTTGGATCAGCTCGACTGCTCTTTGGCAATGTCCTCGTTGTAGCTCCATCACACCTAGCCAGTGCAACGCCTCTGGCTGGTTAGGCTCGCTTTCGAGGATATGCGAGTAGAGCGCTTCCGCATCCTCGAAGCGTCCAGCGCGATGGTGCTGCAGGGCTTGTTCCAACGTTTCCATGAGTCAGAGCGCTACGGCCAGCGAACAAGCAAAAATATTTTTTTCCGCCACGTGCCACCCGTCATTTGCCGACTGCCCCGTTTCAACTTGCCACTTGTTACTTGCCAACTCACCTTATGCTTTCTGACACCAGAAAACATACATGCCCGAAAACACCCCCGGGTAAAGCTGCTCGAAATGTTGCCATGACGACAGATCGGTCATACGCGTATCCTGTGGAAATAGCTCACGGTAACGGTGTTTCGTCTGGCGCGTTGGCAGCTCAAAGCCGACGAAAGCCAAGCTCAACTCTTCAAGTGCGGCGCGAATCTGCGACAGCGTGAAACGCTGTTCCCGCGTGTGGAACAGCAAGTCGCGACACGAGCTTAGCGTGTAGAAATCCTCGCTTTCGGTCAGCTCAGCAAACTCTGTTGCCACCTCGCCCCGGATTATGCGGGTGCGCAACGATTTGATGTTGCCAGGGGTCGGGACCAACCCTTGCTCGCGGATGTACTCGCGGGCGGTAACCACCACTTTTCGCGCCGCCTCACTATAGAGCCCAATTTTCATGAGACCGCCGGCAACGAGCTTGTCTACCAGCACGCGCCAGCCGCTGATCGGTTCGTCCATGTGATGCAATACACCAGCGCACTCAATGACATGAAACTGCTCGTCAAGAACACGTAGCTGCAGGATATCCCCTTGCATAAAGCGGATGTTATCCACGCCGAGCTTGCGCGCCATACGAATGCCATAGGCAAGACTACGGCGGCTCAGATCGAGCGCTGACAATTCGACGTTCTCGCGGGCAAGTGCAATCCTGATCGGCTCCTGGCCGGTGCCACAACCGGCAACGAGCACCTTTATCGGGCCGTTTAGGAACGGTGGCGGCAACAGATGTGGAAACGAGCGCCGCAGCGACGTTGTCAGATCCACCTTGGAACAGCGCGGAACATCGGCCCAGCGCGGATACGGGTTTTCTTCATACTGTGCCCGCACCGCTTGTGACGTAAGATCCTCAATGTCGCCGAGACGCTCAATACCTTTCTCGATAGCTTGTTCTTCCAAGGGTTCCTTCAGCGTACGCTCGATCAACGGCTGCAGCGGTTTACACCACTTGCTTGTGGCTGTCGCCGCAAGATCAGTCGCATTGGCAAGCTCGCGCAACGGCTGATATAGCGAAAGCAGTAGCAGCGCCGCCTCGTGCGCGCTTGTTGACGGAGTCAACGGTATGTTTAGCGAGCGCTCGCAGCGCTCGCGCAACACAGCAAGTAGGTGCTGCTCGTTCGTGGTTACGTTGAACACGTACTCATTGCTGCAGCACTGCAGTGCGAGCGCGCCAATCAGCGCTTTCTCTTCGTGCGCGATTTCCTCTGCCTGTACGTACTCAAGCAATAACGCCCGACGCAGCTCCGTCAATATAAGCTCGAATGAGGGATCTACATTGACTGTCTTGCAGAGTAACTGATGCAGTAATTCGTCGCGTGCCAAGGCGTGCATGCGATTGCGGCCCTCACCGCCGCCGAAACTGACACCATGCGCGAGTTTATGCTTGTATCGGAGCTGCGTAGCGCTAATACGGGCCAGTGGCTGATGCGCAATCTCCGGCGAGTGGTAACATTGCCTGAGAAGCTCCTCGATATCGGGCCGGTAGCGATCGGGCCGTAGTAACTGTAAAGCGCTCACCAGCCCTTGCCGAGATTCCATCAGTTGCGGGTTGATACGTAGCGCCTGCGCAAAGGCCGTGAGCGCCTCCTCCCCCTGGCCGAGCGACAGCAATGCATTGCCGAGATTTTGCTGCGCCTCCGCGAAACTAGGGCGCAAGTTGAGCGCTTGGCGATAATGTTCGAGCGCCGCCTGGCTCTTTCCGAGTGCGAGCAGATCGTTACCCAAGTGGTTATGGCATAACGGATCGTTCGGGCGCAGGCGCAGCGTCTGCTCGTGTGCCTCGCGTGCCGCATCGAAACGACCAAGCCGATGTAGCACGTTGCCGAGATTAGTGAGCGCTTCGACACTTTCCGGGTGCTGTTGAATCACTCTTTCGTACGCATCGACAGCCTCTGCCAGGCGGCCGCACGCAGCCAAAACGTTGGCGAGGTTGAACTGACAGGCGCCGTCGTGCGGGCGGATGCGCAAAGCCTCGCAATACTGGGCTTGTGCCTCTTCCAGACGCCCAAGTTTCTGCAACACCACACCCATGTTGAAACAGCCGTCCGCTTGTCCAGGTTCGAGGCGCTGTGCCTGCTCGTACTCGGCGAGCGCATCCTGCAACGCCCCCTGTTCCTCAAGTACCTTGCCGAGATTGTTATGGAAAACGGCACTCGCGGGATTGTTGGTGACCGCCCGCCGCAGTAACTCTACGGCACGTGCAGATGCGCCAGCCTGATACATCAAAATCCCAAGCATATGCAGGGCATCAGCGTGATCCGGATACCGGGCCAGCACTTCCTCGTAGCGCTCCCTTGCTCGGGCAAGATCTCCTGCCTTATACAACGCCAGCGCTTCACGCGTGGCGTCATTGGTAATGCCGCCAACAGTGCTGCTTGAGGAAGATGTGGTATCCGCTTCCCGTACCATGCTCAACGTAGAACGAGAAACTGCTTTATTTTCACAACAATGAGGATCGTACGAAGGCCGTTGCGATGGTGCAAGCCGATTCTAAGTGACAGACTCTCGCGCCCCTCTGCCAGCGAGCACAAACCAGATCATACCCACCGCTTGCAGGGCGAACATCACCCCTAGCGCCGCTTGGTAGCCGGCCGGAGCGTAACCGCCGCTATCGGTTCTCGGCCAAAGATCGATCAACGCACCGATGCCCCATTGCGCAGCAAACGCACCGAGAAACACCAGCAAATTGAGACCGGTGTTGACGCGCCCGGCAAGCTCCGGTGCAAAGCTTTGCGACAAAACGGCATAGGGCAAGATACCGGCGGTTCCAAAAAACCCGAAAAGCATGCATACAGGCAATGCTGCGGAGGTCCACTGAAAGATGAGGGGTAACAGTAGCAGCATGAAGCCGGTCATACCGATCGCGGCGACATGGATGGGCCGGATACCGAGGCGGCTTACCCGATCGGTGATGAAACCAATGATGACCCAACCCGCAATCATGGCGCAGGCCACCAGTGCCAGATAAGTCGCGACGGTGGCGCGCTCCAGGCCCGCGACATCGCGCAACCACGGTCCCACCCACAAGCTCTGCACCGAAAGAAACGTCGCCTGTACTGTGACCGTCCAGGGCGCAACTTTCCAGAAGACCAGGCTGCGGAAGATCTCTCTAACGCCGCCGAACTGCTCGGCTATGCGCGTATTGGTCTTGTGCTCACCACGCTCGGGAACCACGAGAAAAATGGCAACCGCTACCGAGGCGGTAAGGATGGCGAGCACAACAAATACGCCGCGCCAGGTTGTGACCTGCAGGGCCAACTCCACCGGCGCTGTACCGGCCAGTGCCCCGAGCCCACCGGCTGCCATCTGCAAGCCGTTGACCAGCGGCAGCCGCTCCTTGGGAAACCACAAGACGAAGGCCTTGAACGCACCCATCAGGCATGCGGAAACACCCAGCCCGATCAGGGCGCGCCCGAGGGTCAGGCCGCCGGCGCTATCAGCAACGGCAAACACCAGCGCTCCGAGTGCCGCGAACAATAACAATACCGCTTCCGTACGCCGCGGGCCGAAGCGGTCCAACAGCATCCCTAGTGGCAACTGGAAAATACCAAAGGTCAAGAAGTAAGCGCTTGTCAACAGACCCAATTGAGCCGCGTCGAGACCGATCTCGGTAACCAAGTCGGGCGCCATCACCGCATTGACGACACGATAGAGATATGAAAGGAAATAACCGAGTGCGAAGGGCAGGAACACGCGCAGCAGCGTGGCCATACGCAGTGTCGAAGGCACTTGAAAGTCTGCGTTCATACCCGGCTACGGTACCGGAGCTTTGCCCCGGGCGCGAGCCTGGCGAATGAACTACGTAAAGAAAGTGTGCGGCGGGTTTGCGCCGAGCGCCGTCAATAACCTACAAACAAACCGCAAGCGAGCAGCAGCATGCCTACTACCGTACCGCCCACTGCCAGCGCGCGTACCAACGTCACCGGTTGATGCTCGCCGACACGACTCGGTTCGATGCCGAAATCCACAGGGTCGAGCGTGCCGTCTGCGGCGGCCTGCAGCACGCGCCGGCAAAGTTGGCGTACCCAAAAAGGCACCACAGAGCGAAACATGTAGGGGATAAAGTGCCGCTCTATCGATCCCTCACTGGTATCACTGCCGTGCCAGTGCCGATAGGCGAGTTGAAACAAGCAAAACTCCGACACCTGTAACAAAGCAGCAGCGTCCAGTACATTGCGTACATCTGCTGGAATCGATTTCTCGCTATCACCGAAGAACATAGCCAGAATCCCTCCCGAGAAGCCACGGCCGCCGGGCCGGTTGCTGTTTGCCGCGGCGAGAGGTTCAGTCCCAGGTCTCGCCGTTCCGTCGCTGAACGCAGCAAGAATCGCGCCATTATTC